>NZ_CP027561.1:1508611-1810334 GCF_012974785.1 Pseudomonas fluorescens
CGGTCGCTGTTCAAAGGGATGTCGTAGGTGATACGGGCGCCATAGGCACCGGGGGCGTGCGGGTCGAGGCGGACCTTGTCGAACACCAGCAGGCGGGTGCCGAGGCTGAAGCCTTCGGACAGGTCGTGGGTGACCATGAACACGGTCAGTTGCGTCTCGCGCCACAGCCCCAGCAGCAGGGCGTGCATGTCCTTGCGAATACCCGGATCGAGCGCGCCGAACGGTTCGTCGAGCAGCAACACGCGCGGTTTCATGATCAACGCCTGGGCGATCGCCAGCCGCTGTTGCATGCCGCCGGACAGTTGCGCCGGGTACTTGTCCAGCGCATGGCCGAGGCCGACTTTGTGCAGCAGCGCCGAGGCCTGTTCGCGGGCGTCTTTCTTCGCGCTGCCGAACAAGCGCCCCAGCAGCGGAGCGCGCGGCAATTCCAGGCCGATCGCAACGTTGTCCAGCACGCTCAGATGCGGGAATACCGAGTAGCGCTGGAACACCACGCCACGGCTGGCATCCGGCTCGCGGGCCAGTGGCTCGCCGTCGAGCAGAATCTCGCCGCGACTGGCGGTTTCCTGACCGAGCAGCAGGCGCAGGAAGGTCGATTTTCCGCAGCCCGAAGCTCCGACCAGCGTGCAGAACTCACCCTCGTTGACGTTGAGGTTCAAGCCTTCGAGCACCACCTGGTCGGCGTATTGCTGCCAGACGTTTTTCACCGTGATGAAGCTCATTTGGCCGCCCCCTCATACCAGGGAAATGCCCGACGGGTCAGGTATTTGAGTCCCCAATCCATCAGCCAGGCGAGCAGGGTGATCCAGACCACGTACGGCAGGATCACGTCCATCGCCAGGTAACGGCGCACGAGGAAAATCCGGTAGCCCAGACCGTCGGTGGAGGCGATGGCTTCGGCGGCGATCAGGAACAGCCACGCCGATCCGAGCATCAGCCGCAGTGAAATCAGCAGGCGTGGCAACAGTTGCGGCAGCACCACACGCAGCATCAGGGTCCAGGTCGAAGCGCCGAGGGTCTGCGCCTTGATCAGCAGTTCGACCGGAATGTCCCGTGCGCGCTGCTCCAGATCACGGGCGAGTGCCGGGGTGATACCGATCACGATCAGCATCACTTTCGACAACTCGCCGAGGCCGAAGACGATGAACAGAATCGGCAGGATCGCCAGCGGCGGCACCATCGACAACACCGTCAGCATCGGCGACAACGGTGCGCCGAACAGCGGCAGGGTGCCGGCCGCCATGCCCAGGCACAGCCCGGCCAGCGCCGCGATGCCGAGGCCGATGGCCAGGCGTCCGAGGCTCGACGCGGTGTCTTGCCAGAGCAGGTATTCACCGGTGCGACTGTCGGCGTTGAAGGCCAGGCGTTTGACTGCATCGCTCATCTGCACCGCGCTGGGCAGCAGTTTGTCGTTGGGGTTGTCCGCCAGGCGTTCGGCCGAGCCCATAAAGTAGGCGAACAAGACCAGGGCGAAGGGCAGAATCACCAGCAGCAGGCGGCTCGGTCGATCCGGGTGACGATTGATCAGGCGCATGGCCAAATCCTCCGTGGCTTAAAGCTTGGCGTCGGCGGCCAGCTGCACGTAAGTCGGATCGAAACGCAGCTTGAGATTGCCGGTGTCGCCGCTGGTCACGCCGTTGGCGAAGGTCATGCCGACGGCGCTGGTGTCCTTGGCGCCTTCGCCGAGCAAACCGTGCTGGAACGAGAACTCGGCAACTTTGCGCATGGTTTCCGGCAGTTGCTTGCTGGTGGCGAACGCCAGGGCTTCTTTCGGCGTGGCGAACAGTTTGGTGGTGTCCAGTTGCGCCTGGAATCCGGCCAGATCGGTGCCCGAAGCTTTGGCCATGTGCTCAAGCGCGGCTTTGCCGGCGGCGTTCCTGGCGTTCATCAAGTCGACCACTTCAAACCACGCGCCGGTCAGCGCCTTGCCCAGCGCCGGGTTGTCTTTGAGGGTGGCGCTGTTGACCACCATCATGTCCATGATTTCACCGGGGATCTGGCTGGAGTTGAAGACTTCGGTCACGCCGGGTTTGGCCTTGATGTCCGAGAGCATCGGATTCCAGGTGGTGACGGCGTTGACCTGATCGGTGTTGAAGGCGGCGGAAATATCGGCGTCGGAGGTGTTGACCACTTTCAGGTCTTTTTCGGTCAGGTCGACCGAGTCCAGCGCGCGGGCCAGCAGGTAATGCGAGACCGACAGTTCGACGAGGTTGACGTCCATGCCCTTGAGGTCGGCGACTTTTTTGCCTTCGCCCTTGAGGACGATGCCGTCATTGCCGTTGGAAAAGTCGCTGACGATGAGCGCGGTGCTGTCGACGCCACCGGCGGCCGGAATGGTCAGCGCATCCATGTTGGTCATGGTGCAGCCATCGAACTGACCGGCGGTGTATTGGTTGATCGATTCAACGTAGTCGTTGAGCTGGACCACGTCGATCTTGATCCCGTATTTCTTCGCCCACTTATCGACGATGCCCTGACTGCCGGCATACTCCCATGGCATCCAGCCGGCGTAGATCGTCCAGCACACACTGAAATGGTCTTTCGGGGCAGCCTGGGTCTGGCTGCTGAGGAGGGCGGCGAAGGCGGCGGCGAGCAGGGCGGGGATACGTAGTCGTGACATGGCGGATTCTCCAGTTGATCGAGGGCGGACAGGAAGGCAACGCGGCACCGCGAACGGTGGCTTGTCTCCCGGGCTTTTGTCCCGCCGTGTAACCTCAACTGGAGGTCGCCAACTCTCGGACCAGCCACTCGCAGATGCGAGCCGGAACCCTAGTCAGCCATTGCAAATTGTGGTGCCGCGAACCTGTTATGACTCCTGCACGGCTTTGTTAAAGCGAGAGCCGTGCCAAGTAGCGGCGAGCCCTCTGCCACTTGGCTTGCGGGTGGATGGGCCAGGTTGGCAGGTGCAGGCGACGCTTTGTGTTGGTGCGCGCTTGCACCGTCATGCAGCGCGGTGGCCGCTGATCCGATGCCCGTAGGGGCGTGGGCACTTGGTAGCGGTTCGCCAGTCAAATCTGTTGTCAGCCGGTCTGTGCCGACTGCTGTCGCAGGTCTTTCAGGAGGCCGTCATGCGTATTTCAAAATTGCTGCGTCGGGTGCTGCTGGGTGCAGTGCTCGGTCTGGGGCTGTCCGGTTGCTATTACTACGCCGGCAGCTACGATGCCTACCCCGCAACCTATTACTATCCCGGCTATTACTCTCCCTATTACTACGGTGGCTATTACGGTCCGCGTTACTACGGTGGTGCCCGCTATTACTACGGCGGCTATGGCCATCGCGGCGGTTACGGACGGGGTTATCACGGCGGTGGATATCACGGTGGCCACCATTAATCAGTGGCTGAATGAGTCGATGTTTTCGTGAATAAGGTTTCATCAATCACATGTTTCAACTTGTTACAGAAACGCACCAGTTTCAGAAAACGCTGTCAGATATTTCGTCAGTCGCCGAATGAAAGACTGACGCCTGCCAGCGTCGCTGGTGTGGCTACCCGCGGTCCAGGAGGCCGCCATGTATCGCCGAATTCTTCTGTTTACCGTGATGCTTTTTTCCCTTGGCGGATGCGTCCCTTATTCCTACGGAGATGGCTACTACAGCTCAGAGGTCTACACATCGCAGGCACCTTCGTATTACAGCGGTGGCACTTATTACACCGGCGGCACGTATTATTCGGCACCGCGCTACTACCAGCCAGCACCGCGCTACTACCAACCGGCGCCCCGGTATTATTCGGCGCCTCGTTACTACCAACCGGCTCCGCGCTACTACGAGAGCCGTCGCTGGCACGGCGATGATCGTGGACGCTGGGATGGCCATCGTCGTGGTGGCTGGGACGATCACCGGGGTCGTGGTAACTATGACCGTGGCGATCACTGGCGAGGCAACCGCTGGTAACCCCCCGCAAAAAAGCGGCGCATTGAGCGCCGCTTTTTTTGTGCCTGTTTTTTGCGTTGGTGTGGATCGCACCATCTCCTAGGGGGTTATCGGAACCCTCCTACAGTTTCATTTCTGAATATTTGTTAGCGTTTGTATGCACCTGTTGATGTTGAAAAACTTCAACTTCATGGGGGTGTATAAACTCGGAATATTGCTCAGATATGAATCTTCTTATCATTCATCAGAATTTTCCCGGTCAATTTCGTCATGTGGCCTTGGAGGCATTGCGCGGGCGTATGGGCGTCATTGCAATTGGACGCGATACAGCGCCAGGCATTGCCGGGGTAAAGTTACTTCGATATCGACCATCAAGGAAGATGACTAATGGCGCTCATGACTATTTGCATAGATATCAAGAGGCTGTTTCGGACGGGCAGCAAGTTCAACGAATATTGAATAGACTCAGCCAGGCAGGCTTTCGACCTGATGTAGTTCTTGCTCACCCTGGGTGGGGTGAAACACTATTCGTCAAAGACGTGTACCCCGATGTGCCTCTGGTTCATTTCTGTGAATACTATTACCGAGCGCGTGGGGCAGACTTTGGTTTCGATCCTGAGTTTCCCTGTGCGATGGATGCGTCTTCAAGGATTAGAGTCTTGAATTCGATGCATCTCCTGAATGTTGAGCAGTGTGATGCCGGGATTGCACCTACACAATGGCAGCGCGGTCTTTTTCCGAAAATATATCAGTCCAAAATTCGCGTCATTCACGAAGGCATTGTTCAATTTGGCGAATCAGAAAAGGTCGAGTCTGTAACGCTGCCGAGTGGGCGCGTGATAAAAGCAGGCCAGCCTATCGTGACTTATGTTGCCAGAAACCTCGAACCGTACCGAGGCTTCCATAGTTTTATGAGATCCATTCCCTATATTCAGGAAAAGTGCCCGAGCGCGCAGGTCATTGTAATGGGCGGTGATGGTGTCAGTTATGGAGGGATGCCCATTGGATACCCTAACTGGCGAAGCAAGATGGCCGCGGAGGTGGATGTTGATATTTCAAATGTTCACTTTGTTGGGAAGTTGCCTTATCAAATATACAGGTCGGTTCTGAGTCTTTCGAAGGCTCACGTGTATTTGACATATCCGTTTGTTTTGTCTTGGTCTCTGTTGGAAGCAATGGCATCTGGCTGTGTTGTCGTAGGTTCAAATACCGCTCCCGTGCAGGAAGTTATCGAAGATGGAATCAGCGGGATACTTGTTGATTTTTTTGACGCTGAAGAAATCGCCACGGCAGTGTGCAGGGTTTTAACGTCTTTCGCTGGTTTTGAGTCTATGAAGGATGCAGCGAGGTTGAAGGCAAGCGAATTCGATGTGGTTAAAGGCGTAAGCGGTTACTTTGAAGTGTTTAAGGAGTTGATGAGGTGAGTTGTTTCGAGTGATGTGATTGGTCATTTTAAAATGGAGATTTGAAATGCTTAAGATGTCTCGCAAGGAAGTTTTTCGCCAGTGCCGAAGGGGAGTTAAATATGGAGTGTTACTAGCGATCTGTTATTGGGTCGTTGATTTCTGTATCCGATGGGAGGAGGCCGCTGAGGCGCGGGCGATTTATCAGAAGAAACAAGGGGAATGCAGCAGGAAGCTGGCAGGTATGGAGCAGGTCCCTATCCTTGGCGGCAGCCTGCTGGACCGGACAAAGATTCCCGGGTTCTATTTTGGATCGACATTAAGGAGCGACGGTTCCTGTATTGCCGATCTTCTTGATGGGTCATTCTGGTGGACGGGAAAAGAACTGGTTCCTGTGTATGAAACTCTTGGGGTAGAACCACCCACCAGCTGGACGCATTACCACGTAACCGCCCGGCTTTACACCAGAAGGGATACCACGGAACCGCACAATATGGGCGGGCGGCATGTGGATTGGCCGGATGAGTTGGTTGTAAAGCTGAAGAACTATCCAGGCCTGGAACTTTGGCTTACCGCGCCTCCACCCAGTATCAAAAATGAATTCTCTGTTCGAACGTTTGTTATGCACGACTGGCGCCGGCGTGATGCAACACCACGGAAGATAAATTGTATTGGTTTAAATTCGCCCGAATCTAAAGCTTCTGCCAGTGGTTTGAGTAAAGCATATCTTTTGAAAATGGATAAGGAGCAGTTGGAGAATTTGGAGTTTGGGAGTTTACGTACGTATTGTACGGTCGAGTTGCACCATTTCGACTTTGCAGGTGGGGATGCTCGTATACATTTGGGTACCGAGGGTTTGCGGGGGGCACCAGAAGCGCTTAAGGCTGTCAGTGACTATCTTTCACATTCAATTATTACAAGGAAGTAAATATGAGCTATATATTCAGTGATTTGGAAAAGTCGGAAATTTTGCAGGCTGCAAATATTTGTGAGGGAATGGAATTCAATGTCGAGGATGAAGAGTATTTTGCGTTGGCAATGGAGGGGCGAAACTGCGCTGTACTTTATCGCACATTGTCGAATGTTTTGGGTGAGAAATTTTTAGACGGTTCTGCGTTCGATGAGAACGTAATGGGCATTTTTAAAGATGCCAAACTCTGGCTCGATGTAGCAATTGATGCAAATGGCGGAGTGGGCGCTTATTCTGCATTGATCCGAGCTTATACCCTGCGGCAGGGGGAGTTAAGGTTAAATAAAAAAATCAGCGATTCGAAGATGCAACAGTCATCTAATCAGGTGGCTGTCAATCTCATGAATACGTTGATAAAAGGCTCCGTTGAGCATAATTTGGCTCCATGGACTGTGCCCTCCATAAGCCAAATTGCAGAAATCGATGCGAGCGCTATTGGTAAAGTATTATTTCGTGAAGATGTTGGTGACATTGATTCAGCTACCAGTCGTAATACGGGATGGTCTGGAACAATCGGCTTCAGCCTGTTGGGTGGAGAAAAACCCTATGAAACTTGGAGGTTGATCTCCGCCGGTGATCCGGATTCCCATATAAAAGGGAATCATCATCTTGCCAAGTTAAACAGGCTCGATGACCTAAAGAATATTCTGTTTGCCGTGGACTCATACAGTGTTGCATTGCAGGCAGTGATTAAAAACTTCGGGTCGAATATGGTTGAAAGCCTGTTTTCAGTCCTACCCGAACAGATAAACATCGCTCTCGCCAGTGGTAGCATCAATCCGCTGATTCAGCATGTGGTGAAAGGTACGCCCATCTCACCTATTGTCAGCCTGATATTGCGATATAACCTGAATGATTTCTTTGACATGCTCAGGCGAACCTACGACGGAAACTCGGCCGCCACGCCTACCACCGACGAAACCTTCGCCTCCAATGCCTACACATTTTTCTCCGCACTTTCTCCGTCTCAATCGCAAAGCATCGTTACCAGAACCATTGGCGAGTATGGCAGTGCCAAGGACTGGGCAACGTTGGCCAGTCAGGCAACGCCAATCGGCGCCGCGTTACGCAATTCCCTCAAGCAACTAAGCGAAATTGTGATTGAGCGAGCCGACGGTTTTTCCGGACGCGAACTGGAGCTTTACGATCCCGAAACGGGGGAGGGCTTCATCACTGAGCAGTGGCTTGCTGATCGCTCTGAAATGCTGGCCCGGCTGATTTCCCGAACCAATGGATCGTTCGGTCGAAATACTGTCCAGACCTTTTCCTATTCGGATCTGGCTTCGGGCAAACAGGCCCCGATGACCACCGGCGTCTCAAACCCTCTGGTCATGTTTGGTGATGACGGCGGTCGATCATTTGGTGGCGGAACGAATACCGATCATCTTTACGGCGGTGGCGGCAACGATTCCATGAGCGGACTGTCCGGTAATGACTTTATCCAGGGGGGGCGTGGCAATGACTCTTTAACAGGAGGCGACGGCAATGATGCGTTGTACGGTATGGCCGGTGATGATGTGTTGGCGGGTGGCAAGGGTAACGACTCTCTAACTGGCGGGCCGGGTAACGATCGGTATGAGTTCTCCAGCGGAGATGGAGTAGACGAAATTTTTGATGCGGACGTTGGGGGTGGATTGCTGATAAATGGACTTCCGATCCAACCTCTCGAACGCAGTGCTCCGCTCAGCAATATCTGGCTTACGGAAGATCGAGCCATCAGCTTGACGCTCATTGAAGATCAGGCTGAAAACACGCTGAACATTAAATACGGACTGAGTGATCTCATCGTCGTAAAGAACTTCAAGCCGGGGATGCTCGGCATTGATCTTCCTGATTACCAGGGCCAGACGTTCCCCGCTCCCGATCTGGTCCTTCAAGGCGACTGGAAAGTCAAAGATAACGACCCAAATGTTCGCGGAGATCAGCCTTCCTTTGATGAGTTGGGCAACGCCGTGCATTTGCCCAATGTTAAGCAGAGGAACAAAGCCGACCTGCTTTACGGATCACCGAAAGATGACCTCATCGTTGGTCTTGGCGGGTCTGATCGATTGTTCGGCAAAGAAGGCAACGATCGTTTATTCGGCGACAAGCAGACGACGCTGGAAAATGCATTTGCCGATGCAACAAAAGGAAAGGCCAGCCGTGGCGACTGGCTGGATGGTGGGCAGGGTGATGACCTGCTTGTCGGCACTGCCTCGCGAGACGTGCTGCACGGCGGCAACGGTCGAGACACGCTGATTGGAGGAGCAGGTGATGACAATTTGTCCGGTGATCAAACAACCGGAGCACATGAGCAAAATTGGACAGTCAAGCGCATCGACGTTCCACTCAGTGATGGCGTCATCAGCATGCGTAGCGTCTTTGACAAATTTTCATTAAATAGTCCCACCGAGGGCAGTGACGACATCCTCTATGGGCAGGGTGGCCGAGATTTTATTATTGGTGGCTGGGGAGATGACCTGCTCGATGGCGGAAGTGACGACGACACACTGTGCGGCGAAGAGGGTAATGACACGCTGGCTGGCGGGAGTGGCAATGACACATTGCTGGGAGACAACCTGGATTGGGGTGGCGGTCTCGACAGTCGCCATCATGGCAACGATTTGTTGGCGGGTGGCAGTGGCGATGACTCCCTTGCCGGAAACGGTGGTAGCGACGTGTTGTACGGCGGCAGCGGCAATGATGTGCTGAAAGGTGATGACGAGGTGCTGCGAGGCGTTTCGGGTGATGCCGCAGACTTTTTCGGAAGTGATTTTCTGGATGGCGGTGAGGGAAATGACACCCTTTGGGGCGGCGGTGCCGGTGATTCGCTTTTCGGTGGCGGAGGGAATGACGAATTGGTCGGTGATTACCATGAACACCCGATTCGTTATCACGGTGATGATTATCTTGATGGCAGTACGGGAGACGACACACTCCGTGGATTGGGTGGCTCCGACACACTGGTAGGCGGATCAGGTGCAGATGCTCTGGATGGTGATGAGCCTGGCTTGAAAGCGGGCGGAACCAATGATGACCACATTCAAGGTGATGCAGGAAACGATACGCTCTGGGGAGGTTTGGGCGCCGATACGCTTTTGGGCGGTGCCGATGATGATTTTTTGATGGGGGACTACGAGCAAACATCCGAAGCAGAACATGGCGCCGATTATCTTGACGGCGGTTCAGGCAACGACACTTTGCTGGGCGGTGGCGGAAACGACACGCTGATTGGCGGGGAGGGAGTCGATTATTTACGCGGCGGCCCTTGCGATAACGTGTTTGAGGGTGGTGCCGGCAACGATTATCTGGAAGGGATGCAGGGTAACGATGTTTTCTACTTCGGAGTGGGCGATGGAGTGGATGTTGTTAGCGATACAGGTGGCAACAATGTCGTAAGTTTTGGCGGTGGATTTTCTGCTGAGAGCTTGCAGGCCGAGATCGTCAATCTTGATGCGGGCACAGCGTTGCGGCTGTCGAATGGTACTGGTGACGCGCTTCTGATTCGTCACCATGAAAATTGGGCAAGTTCTACGTTCAGGTTCAACGATGGTGTGATCCTGAGTTTCCAGGATGTAATCAAATTAACGGTGCAACCGGTAGATGTAACGGATCCGTCTGCGACATTTGCTGCGGTACCCGATCCCGAAAAAAAGCAGGACATTGAGAGTGAGAGCGTAGCAGTCGTCCAGACACAGCCCGATGACTTAGCTCCTTCTACTGAGAAGGAAGGCAGTGAAACGGGTCGTCACACCGGGTGGGATAGCCTTTTTCTTTCGGAACTGAACACAAAGCGCTCAGCGGCCCGGCAGGCATCAGGATTTGCACTGAACGATCAGGGTGTTTGGGTTAGAAGTCATATTGCTACCGACGAAAGTGGCTATGCCATTAGCGCCGAACTGATCCATGAGGACGTTGAAGCCGGAGTCTTTTCCAGAACACCCGAGTGGATGGGGGCGATTGCCGCTGACGCCGTGGTGACTGAAAGGCAGTCAATCTCTGCAACGAAAACTACATTCAAGTTTGTAAAAACTGAAGCAGCGCAATTACCAACACAAAAGCCAAAGTATTATCCGTCTGGCTCCAGTTATTCGGGGTTTTCGTTCAATTTGGGCGATGCTGTAGTCGAAGATATCGATCATTCGGGCGCCATTCAGGGGTGGTACGTGTACCCCGCTGGCAGTTTCGAAAGTCATGAAACTGTTCGTAAAGCGTTTCGCTGGAGTTCTACTACTCAAACGATCAAGCATAAAGTTGTTCATGGTAATGACGCTGGTGGCAGGGTAAATCTCGAAGTGGGAAATCTCTTTCATGGCGGTGCAGGAGATGACTTGGTGGTTACCTATGCTGGTTCGGTGCTTGAGTACGGCGAGGTGAACGACAGGATCCCAGGCGCATTTTTATCAGCTGGCGCAGGCAACGACACACTGCTCGGCTCCGCGGGTGCCGATTATTTGATCAGTGGGCCGGGAGAAGATTGGCTTTACGGCGAAAACGGTCCCGACACTTACATAGTTGAAGCGCATGATGGCGCAACCACCATTATTGCCGACGTGCTTAACCCTGTTTTTTTGCGCCCCGAGGTTGGAGCCTCTGGGTGGCATGAAGAGTTTGGGGGGCTTGGTATTGATACCGTCGTTCTTCCGGAAGAGGCGAAACCAGATAAGTTGAAACTAACCTGGGGCGCTGTGTTGGTTGAGGCGGTAAATATTGAACTGTCACCCACCCCACCACGTGGGGCTCATCGTCAACCGCCTCGGGCCCAGATGCTGTACACCACACTCGATATCGAATGGGGCGGAACTCAAAAAGTACGAATCGTTTTGCCCAATCCGAACGATCTCAGTGGTTCCGGAATTGAACGGGTGAGGTTTGCTGACGGCTCGAGCATCAATTTTAAAGACGTCGTTAGCCGCTTAGGCATCGCCCCCGATACTTATCATCATGGCATCACCGTTCAGTACGCTACTCAGGTCAAGTCTTTTCGAGACAACCGTTTTCTACCGCTCGTGGGCGGTCGCGGTAATGACACCCTCAGCGGCACTGGTGAAATAAGAGGGATGCAAGGAGATGATCTGCTTGGCGGTGGCTCAGGTGATGACGTGCTTTACGGTGGGCCGGGCAATGACACCTTGTCCGGTGGCGGGGGCAATGATGTGTATAAATATGATGGGCTTGGGCGAGACCTGGTAATCAATGCCGGTGGCGGAACTGACGGTATAGACTTTTCGGAGGTCGGGCTGTCGATTGATCAACTCAAGTTCCACCGTGAACGGGATGATCTCGTCATCGTAGTCAGCTATGGCATGTCTCCAAAGATTCGTGTCTCCGAACACTTTTCAGGAGGCGATGCCGCTATCAGCTTCATCAGCGTTCAAGGAGAAGAGGGAGCTGTTGAAAATTACGCGGCGAATCAACTCGCTGAGCTTTTGCACCCTCTGCCTCCGTTGCGGGATGTAGAGGATATCTTGTCGAGAAATGATGAAGAGTCGTTGCAGGCAATGAAGGAAATAATCGCGTTTTACGAGTTGAATGTTTGATCGCAGAATTTCGCAACTGGCTCAAACTGTCCCGCGACAGAGTCCAAGAGACTGCCATCGCGGGCAATGATCGGTTTTAGTATTGCGACAGATCCGCCAACGGATGCCGCCCCTCCCACACCTTGTGAAAGTGCGCCTCGACCACCGCGTCCGGCACCCGGGCGATGTCCGGCCAGTGCCAGTGCGGTTTGTGATCCTTGTCGATCAGCCGCGCCCGGACCCCTTCGCTGAACTCCGGATGTCGGCAGCAATTGAGGCTCAGGGTGTATTCCATCTGAAAGACTTCGGCCAGCGACAAGTGGCGGGCGCGGACGATCTGTTCCCAGACCAGATGCGCCGTCAGTGGCGAGCCTTCACTCATGGTTTTCGCGGCACGGGCAATCAACAGGTCGCTGCTTTCGCGATGCAGGCTGATGGCTTTCCAGGCGCAGATCACGTCGCTGACATCCAGCCATTCATCGATCTGCTGCCGACGCGGCAGCCATTGCGCCTCAGGTATTTGTGCCACGGCTTCCTGCTGCAACGCCTTGAGCAGGCTGTTGAGTTGCATGGTGGTCTGTTCCTGCCAGTTCAATTGCAACAAACCGTCGATCAGTTCCTGTTGCTGTTCGTCGAGCAGGAAGCGGTCGGCCAGGTCCAGATCGATCGCATCGCGGCCGTTCATGTGCGCGCCGGTCAGACCGAGGAACAAACCGAGCTTGCCCGGCAGTCGTGACAGAAACCAGCTGGCGCCGACATCCGGGTACAGGCCGATGCTGATTTCCGGCATCGCCAGACGACTGCTCGGCGTGACGATCCGGATGCTCGCGCCTTGCAGCAGGCCCATGCCGCCACCAAGCACATAACCATGGCCCCAGCAGATCAACGGTTTCGGGTAAGTGTGCAGGCTGTAATCCAGACGATATTCCGCGCTGAAAAACTGCGCAGCCAGCGGCGGCACTTCGCCGGGATGGGCGCGGCAGGCTTCTACCAGACTGCGCACCTCGCCGCCGGCACAGAAGGCCTTGGCGCCGTTGCCGCGCAGCAGCACGCAGACGATTTGCGGATCCTTGGCCCAGGCGTTCAGTTTGTCGCTCAGGGCGTGGATCATCGGCAGGGACAGCGCATTGAGCGACTTTTCGGCATCCAGAGTGGCCACGCCGATGCGCGCGCCGTCGGTGCCGGTCAGTTCTTCGAAGTGCAGATTCATCGTGACCTCGATCGGGAATTTGAACGATCAGTATGACCGCTGCGTGGGAAAGTGCCGGATCTGCGTCAGATCAATTGACAAGCGTGGTCGGCTTTCCTAGGGTTCGCCCCAATTGTTTTTGCCGGATGTAACCATGACTGCTGACGACCGTATCAAACTCGAACCGAGCTGGAAGGAGGCACTGCGTGCTGAGTTCGACCAGCCCTACATGGCAGAGTTGCGCACTTTTCTGCAGCAGGAGCGGGCGGCCGGCAAGGAAATCTATCCGCCAGGCCCGATGATCTTCAACGCGCTGAATTCGACGCCGCTGGACAAGGTAAAAGTGGTCATCCTCGGCCAGGACCCGTACCACGGCCCGGGTCAGGCCCACGGCTTGTGCTTCTCGGTGCAACCGGGCGTGCCGGCGCCGCCGTCGCTGGTCAACATCTATAAAGAGTTGAAGCGCGACCTGAACATCGACATCCCCAACCATGGCTATCTGCAGAGCTGGGCCGATCAGGGTGTGTTGATGCTCAACACCACCATGACCGTCGAGCGCGCCAACGCCAATGCGCACAAGGACAAGGGCTGGCAGTTTTTTACGGACCGGATCATCGAGGTGGTCAGCCAGCGCCAGCCGCATCTGGTGTTCATGCTCTGGGGCTCCCATGCCCAGAGCAAGCAGAAGCTGATCGACGCCACCAAGCATCTGGTGCTGACGTCGGTGCACCCGTCGCCGCTGTCGGCCTATCGCGGGTTCCTCGGCTGCGGGCATTTCAGCCGCACCAACAAGTTCCTGGAGCAGAACGGCGAAGCGCCGATCGAGTGGCGCCTGCCGTCGGTTGTTTAAATAATCTTCTGAAGTCTCTCGGGTGGTGAGAGCCGCCCGTCGGATTGCTTCATCTACCTGTTATTTCTGACAGTAGATATAAAGGTGAAACCCGCGTTTAGTTGTGCAGTCGGCGTCACAGGCGACTGTGCTGGTAAACAATGGAGCGGGAGATCGTCATGAATGATTTGAACATCGATGATGTAAAGTCCTTTCCGAAGGCATTGGGAAGTCTTTTTGCAAGAACTACGCGGTTTGATCCAACCGACCCTCTGAGCGTAATCGACACTAAAGATGTTTTTCTCCGCAATGACGGCGTCTATTACACCGCAGGTGGTAGGGTCGCTACTTCTGTCTTCTTCACGTCGATTATTTTTGAGTTACCACCAGGTCTCGCGATTGGCAAGCACGCTCTCGGGCCCGGCGGTATCGGCGTTCGCTATTTCGTTGATGACGGTGGTGGCGAAGAATACTTCCGAGCGTTTGTGGGAGAGATCACGTTCACTGGAGTCGCCGAAGGTAGGCGTTATCAAGCCTCGGATTTTCAATTTAAAGCTCGCATCGGCTCGGCTGGTAAAACGGTAGAAGTGATGATGGGGAAACTCGATATTTCCTGATTGGCCAAGAATACGCTTCGAGGCATGCTCTTCCGTTCTTGAAGCGTATTGGGCGTCTACATGATTTACGGGCATTCCCCGTTTCTATTCCAATACTTGAACAACGGTTCCGCCAGAAACAGCACGAATAACAGCCGCATTACCTGCATCGCCGTCACCAGCGGCACTGACAATTGCAGGGTTTCCGCCGTCAGGCTCATCTCGGCGATCCCACCGGGCATCATGCCCAGGGTCAGCGAACGCAGATCCAGATGCGTCATTGCACTCAGTCCCAACGCCGACAACGTCGCGATCAACATGGTCAGCGCCGTGCCGATCAACGTGCGTCCCATAAACGAGGGCGCCCGGCGGAAGAACTGCCGGTTGAAGTGGCAACCCAGCCCGCTGCCGATCAGCCATTGGCCGATCTGACTGCCGCCATTGGGCAAACCGATGTGCAGATCCCAGCCGATGCTCACTGCCGCGCTGACCAGCAGCGGACCGAACAGCCATGGGTTGGGTTGACGCAGACGTTGCCAGAGCCAGGCGAGCAGGCCGCCCGCCGGAAAAAGAATCGCCAGCCAGCGCCAATCGACGCTGCCGGCGTGTGAAATCGGGGTGCCGTCACCCAGCAGATACTTGAACGCCGCCGGAACGCACAACACCACTACCAGCACCCGCAAACTCTGCCCGGCCGCGACATGGCTGAGCATCGCGCCGTTGCGTGCGCCGAGGTTGACCATCTCACCGGAGCCGCCGGGCATGCTGGAGAAAAACGCCGTGGCGCGATCCTCGCCGGTGCGGCGCATCAGCCACACGCCGACCACCGCCGAGAGGCTGGTGACCAGCGCGCCGAAGAAGATCAAGCCGAAGTGGCTGAGCACCTGCTCCATCACCAGTGGGGTGAAGTGCAACCCGATACCGATCCCGACGATCCACTGGCCGCATTTGCGGCCGCCAGGGATTTCGGCCAATTGCCACGGAGTCAGGCAGCGCACCAGGATGATCGCCAGCAACGAGCCGACCATCCACGGTAGCGGCCAGCCGATCTGGCTGGCGATGTAACCGCCAAGCAGACCGACCAGCGGGGTTCCCCACCAGGATTTGAGGGAAGACCGATCAAACATCGGCAATGGCGCGTTGCGCAGCCGAGCGTTTGCGCCAGATGCGCAGCAGCGGCATCAGCAACATGATCGCGGTCAGCACCCAGACGCCGAAGGTGATCGGACTCGACCAGAGGATTTCCAGGGCACCGTTGGAGATCGACAGTGCGCGGCGCAGGTTCTGCTCCATCAGGCCGCCGAGGATGAACCCCAGCAAAACTGGCGACAGCGGGAAGTCCAGTTTGCGCAGGATGTAGCCGAAGATGCCGATGCCGACCATCAGGAACAGGTCGAACGTGGTCGCGTGCACGGCGTACACGCCGATCCCGGTAATGATCGCGATCACCGGCACCAGGGCCCAGTTCGGCACGGCGAGGATGCGGGTGAAGATGCGGATCATCGGGATGTTCAGGATCACCAGCATGATGTTGGCGATGAACAGCGAGGCGATCAGGCCCCAGACGATGTCCGGCTGTTGCTGGAACAGCAGCGGGCCGGGGGTGATGTTGTACAGCGACAGAGCGCCGATCATCACCGCTGTGGTGCCGGAGCCCGGTACGCCGAGGGTGAGCATCGGCACCAGCGCGCCGCAGGCGGAGGCACCGATCGCGGTTTCCGGCGCAGCGAGGCCGCGGGCGTCGCCCTGACCAAACTTGCCGCTGGCACCGGCGATGCGTTTTTCGGTCATGTAGGCCACGGCACTGGCCAGCGTCGCGCCGGCGCCCGGCAATACGCCCATGATGAAACCGAGCAGGCCGCAACGGATGTTCACCACGAACACCGACGCCGCTTCCTTGAAGTTGAACATCATCCGCCCGGTGGCTTTCACCGCTTCCTGGCCGCGATGGGTTTTCTCCAGCAGCAGAAGGATTTCGCTGATCGAGAACAGGCCCAGTACCAGCACCACGAACTGAATGCCGTCGGTCAGGTGAATGTTGTCGCCGGTAAAACGATACACGCCGCTGTTGGCGTCGATGCCGACGCTGGACAGGAACAGACCGATCAACGCCGCAATGAACGTCTTCAGTGGTCGGTCACCGGCCATGCCGCCCAGGCAGACAATCGCGAACACCATCAGGACGAAGTATTCCGCCGGCCCGAAGGCAATCGCCCACTTCGCCAGCAGCGGGGCGAACAGCACCATGCCGCAGGTGGCGATGAACGCACCGATGAACGAACTCCACGCCGACAGCGACAGCGCGACCCCGGCCAGACCCTGGCGGGCCATCGGGTAGCCGTCCAGAGTGGTCATCACGGTGGAGGCTTCGCCGGGAATGTTCAGCAGGATCGAACTGATCCGGCCGCCGTATTCGCAGCCCAGGTACACCGCCGCCAACAGGATCAGCGCCGACTCCGGCGGCAGGCCCAGGGCGAAAGCGATGGGTATCAGCAGTGCCACACCGTTGATCGGTCCCAGGCCCGGCAGCAGGCCGACCACGGTGCCGATCAGCGTACCGGTCAGCGCCGTGACCAGGTTGTACGGGCTCAGCGCGACGCCGAAGCCCTGTCCCAAATATCCGAGCGTATCCATATCAGTTCTCCAGAACGTCGAGCAGACCGAGGGGCAGCGGTACGTCCATCAGACGGTCGAACAGCAGGTACAGACCGATGGCCATCAGCGTGGTCACCACGATGCTGGGCAACCAGCGGCCGCCGTACAGGCGCGCCATCGGGACGCCGATCAGGCAGCTGCTGAGGATGAAGCCCAGCGGCTCGAACAGACCGGCGAACACCAGCAGCAACAGCACGCAGATGCCGATCTTGGTCAGGGTTTCGCGGTCCAGCGGCGGCTCGTCTTCACTGTGTTTGATCGGCGCCGGGCGAAACACCATGTACAGCAGCGCCAGGCTCATCAGGCCGAGCATCAGCAGAGGAAACGCCCGCGGGCCGACCGGCTCGTAGGAAAATGCAGCCTGATAGGGCCACGCCATCAGTGCCAGGCCGGCACAGGCCAGCAGTAACACCGAGGCAAAAATGCGTTGAATCAGCATGAGGAACTCCTGGGCCACGACCTCGATGCGCGAGGCCACGGCCGCTAGACAGAGACGATCACTGGATCAGGCCGAACTCTTTGGCCAGCACTTTGTAATCCGCGACTTGCTTCTTCACGTAGGTGTCCAGCTCCGGGCCGGTCATGGCGAACGGGAACAGTTCACGCTGATCGCGCAGCTTGGCGAACTCTTCGGAAGCCAGCAGTTTGTCGAAGGCACCTTTCCACCAGGCGTAGTCTTCATCGCTGACTTTTGGCCCGAGGTAGAAGCCGCGCACCACCGGCCAGACGATGTCGTAGCCTTGCTCGCGAGCGGTAGGGATGTCTTTCATTTCCGGCTCGTCCAGACGGTTTTCAGCGAACACGGCCAGCAGGCGCATGTCACCGCTCTGGATGTGCGGCATGGAGTCGGAGATGTCGGTGCTGCCGACCTGGATGTGGCCGCCGAGCAGGGCGGTGGCGATCTCACCGCCACCTTCGAGGGCAACGTAACGCAGGTCGCGTGGGTTGATCCCGGCAGCTTTGGCGATCAGTGCAGTCTGCATCCAGTCCTGGCTGCCGACAGTGCCGCCGGAGCCGATGACTACGGCGCTCGGATCTTTCTTCAGTGCCTGAACGAGATCATCCAGGGTCTTGTAGGGCGAATCGCTTTTCACTGCGATGGCACCGTAACTGGTGCCGACCGCCGCCAGCCAGCGTACGTTGGTTTCATCGAAACGGCCGAACTTGCCTTGCGCCAGGTTTAACAGCGAACCGCTGGACCAGGCCACCAGCGTACCGGCGTCCGCCGGGCGCTGAGCCACGACGGCGTTGTACGCAACAGCACCGACACCGCCGGGCATGTAGGTCACGCGCATTGGTTTGGTCAGCAGCTTTTCGTTGACCAGCGCGCTTTGCGCCAGTTTGCAGGTCAGGTCGAAACCGCCGCCGGGGGAGGCCGGGGCGATGCATTCCGGGCGCTTGGGTTCGGCCATCAGTTGGCCGGCGAACAGCATGACGCCAGCGGCCAGAGCAACTTTACGCAGTGATAAGTTCATCTAAGTCTCCTTGGGAGTTGTTGTTATGGACGTACTGAATTACCAAAGGGCAACGCTATAGCTCACCAGCAGACGCACTTCATCGGCATCGCGAGCGGAGTAGTTGGAACGGTAAGTGGCATTACGCAAACGCACGGCAACGTCCTTCAGGGCGCCGCTTTGTACTACATATTTGATCTCGGTGTTGCGCTCCCACTCCTTGCCTTCATCGCCGTTCTTGAGCTTGATGTTGTCACCGCTCAGGTAGCGGCTCATGAAGCTCAGGCCGGGGATGCCGAGTCTGGCGAAGTCGAAGTCGTAACGGGCCTGCCAGGAGCGTTCTTCGGCGCCGGCGAAGTCGTTGATCTGCACGAAGTTGACCAGGTACGGGTCGCTGCCATCGACATAGGGGAAGGCGCTGTCGCCGGACATGTGCTGATAGCCGGCGGTGAACTTGTGGCCGCTCAGGGCATAACTGACCAGACCGTTGAGCGAGCGGTTGTCGATCTTGCCGCCACGGGCTGCGCCCTGATCGTCACTGACGGCAAAACGCAGGTCGGTGGCGAAGGTGCCCGGTCCCATCGGCCGCGAAGCGACCAGTCCGAAGAAGTGCTGGTTATAGACGTCGTCGAGTTGGGCGAAGTGGTAGCTGCCGGTGATCTTGTCGGTGAACTTGTAGTCCACGCCGGCAAAGTCGAAGTGCTTGCCGGCGACGGTGCCGGCGAAACGGCCGTTCTTGTTGTTGAGGGCAATGTCCTCGAAATCGGTGCTGTCGCGGTCCTTGGCTTTCTCCAGACGTCCACCGGTGAAGGTCAGGTTCTTGATCTCTTTGGAGGTCAGCAAACCGCCTTCGAAGGTCTGCGGCAGGATGCGCCCGTCGTTCGGCTTGAGGATCGGCAGTTCCGGAATCAGGCTGCCGATCTTCAATTCGGTGGCGGAGATCTTCACTTTGCCGGTCAGGCCGAGTTTGGAGTACTCGTCCGCCGCGCGACCGTCATCGTGGGTCGGCAGCAGGCCAGTGCCGGTGCGGTCCGGACTCGAATCGAGCTTGACCCCCAACATCCCCAGTGCATCGACACCAAACCCCACGATGCCGTCGGTGTAGCCCGATTGCAGGTTGAGCATGAACCCCTGTGCCCACTCGTCGCGCTTGGACTGCTGGGCGCTGGTGCCATCGCGAAAGTCGCGGTTGAAATACATGTTGCGGGTTTCGAAGGTGGCGGAACTGTCTTCGATGAAATCGGCGTAGCTCATCGGTGCGAAACCGGCGAGGGCGGCTGCACCGGCAAGGGCGGCGGGGCTGAAACGGGAAGGACGAACAGGCTTAAGAGCCTTGGTCTGCAAGGACGGCATGCGAGGTGTACTCCGTTTATTGTTCTTATTGGTCGAAAACGCTTCGAGGCGTTTTTCGTATCGCTGTGTGGCATCAGCGACGGCAGTCGGAACTGTCCGTGGCCCGACTCTAACGGGCTAACCTTTCGCTAACCTTTCAGCTGACTTTCCCGGATTTCGGGCTTCACAGCGGCGGTTGCGGCTGTAAACTCCGCGGCAAAGAATGGCGTCGGCCATCCCTGAATGAGGTAAAGCTCCATGCGTGTTCTGCTCGTCGAAGACCATCTGCAACTGGCCGAAAGCGTTGCCCAGGCGCTCAAGAGCACCGGTCTGACCGTGGACGTGTTGCACGATGGCGTGGCTGCCGACCTGGCGCTGGGCAGCGAGGAGTACGCGATGGCGATCCTCGATGTCGGCCTGCCGCGCATGGACGGATTTGAAGTGCTGGCGCGTCTGCGGGCCCGGGGCAAGAACCTGCCGGTGCTGATGCTGACGGCTCGCAGCGACGTCAAGGATCGGGTCCACGGGCTAAATCTTGGGGCTGACGATTATCTGGCCAAACCTTTCGAGCTGACCGAACTCGAGGCTCGGGTCAAAGCCTTGCTGCGCCGCAGTGTGCTGGGCGGCGAACGCCTGCAGCGGTGTGGTGTGCTGGCCTATGACCTGGAGACCCGGCGCTTCACCCTCGGTGAAGAACTGTTAACCCTGACCTCCCGCGAACAGGCGGTGCTCGAAGCGCTGATCGCCCGTCCCGGCCGGGTGATGAGCAAGGAGCAACTGGCTTCGCAAGTGTTCGGTCTCGACGAGGAGGCCAGCCCCGACGCCATCGAAATCTACGTGCACCGCCTGCGCAAGAAGCTCGACGGTCATGCAGTGGCCATCGTGACTTTCCGGGGCCTGGGTTATCTGCTGGAAAGCCGCGATGCATAAGCCCAGCAGCCTGCGCTGGCGGTTACTGTGGAACCTCGCGCTGTTGTTGGTGGTATTGATGCTGGCCAGCGGATTGAGCGCTTACTGGAACGGTCGCGAAGCCGCCGACACCGCTTACGACCGCACACTTCTGGCGTCGGCGCGGACTATCGCCGCCGGCCTTTCGCAGCGGGACGGCAGTCTCAGTGCCGACGTGCCTTATGTGGCCCTCGACACCTTCGCCTACGACAGCGCCGGGCGCATCTATTACCAGGTCAACGACATCCATCAGAAGTTGATTTCCGGTTACGAAAACCTGCCCGGCCCGCCGCCGGGAACGCCGAGAACCGACAGCTATCCGGCGCTCGCGCGTTTTTACAACGCCACCTATCAGGGCCAGAACGTGCGTGTGGTCAGCCTGTTGAAAGCGGTGACCGAACCGAACATGAACGGCATGGCGGAAATCCGTGTCGCCGAAACCGACGAAGCGCGTGTCAGCATGGCCCGCAGTCTGGCGGCCGATACCTTGTTGCGGCTGGGCATGCTGGCAATTGGCGCATTGTTGCTGGTGTGGTTTGCGGTCAGCGCGGCATTGCGACCGATCGAGCGTTTGCGCACGGCGGTCGAGGAGCGTCAGCCCGACGATCTGCGGCCCTTGCCGCTGGTGGAGGTGCAGCACGAATTGTGGCCGCTGGTGCGGGCGCTCAATCACTTTACCGAACGCTTGCGCGGGCAGTTCGAACGACAGGCGCAATTCATCGCCGATGCCGCCCACGAACTGCGCACGCCGCTGGCAGCGCTCAAGGCCCGTCTTGAATTGGGGCTTCGTTCCGGCGAGCCGCAAATCTGGCGCGAGACACTGGAATCTTCGGCACAAAGCACCGATCGACTGACCCATCTGGCCAATCAGTTGCTGTCGCTGGCGCGGGTGGAAAACGGTGCCCGGGCGATTGCCGAGGGCGGCGCGCAGTTGCTGGATCTGAGCCAGTTGGCCCGGGAACTGGGCATGGCCATGGCGCCTCTGGCTCACGCGCGCGGTGTGGCTTTGGCGCTGGAAGCGGACGAGCCAGTCTGGCTGCGCGGCGAGCCGACGTTGCTCAACGAACTGCTGAGCAATCTGGTGGACAACGCTCTGGCGCACACGCCATCGGGCGGCAACGTGATCTTGCGGGTGCTGTCGCCGGCCGTGCTTGAAGTCGAAGACGACGGCCCGGGCATTCCTCAGGATGAGCGTGACCGGGTATTCGAGCGCTTCTACCGGCGCAACCAGCAGGTTGCCGGTTCCGGGCTGGGTCTGGCGATCGTCGGGGAGATCTGTCGCGCCCATCTGGCGCAGATTACCCTGCACGATGGTGAGCCCGTGGGGTTGAAGGTGCGGGTGAGTTTTATCGCAGGCTGAGACTCAGTAGAACATCGAGCGCGATTCTTCCAGATCTTCGCACAACGCCTTGTTGTCGATGTCTATCCCGAGCTTGCGAAAGGCCGGAACACTGAGCGGGTCGATCCGGGCGAGGGGATGATCGGTGTCTTTGTGGCAATACAGGCTGGCCACTTGCACCAGATCCACATAATCGACCTGTGGCGATTCGCGTTTCAGATCCTGATACAGCCCCGGCAACTCCACGAGGCGCTCCGGGAATTCCCAGACCCGCAGCAACTTGTCGCCGATCAGCGGATGAATGTGATCGATCACATGATTGAGGCTGACGGGGTCGGACAGCAGTTCGTAATGGTCTTCGGCGTAGGTCAGGATCGGCAGCACGCCGATCTGGTGCACCAGCCCGCCCAATGCAGCCTGATCCGGCTTGAGCTGGGTATAGCGGCGGCACAATGCGTAGCTGACGCCGGCGATCTCCAGGCTCTTGCGCCAGACTTCGCGCATTTTCTGTTCCACCACCTCGGAGCGTGCGTGGAAGATCTGCTCCATCACCAGACCGATCGCCAGGTTGCTGCTGTAGTTGACGCCCAGCCGGGTGATCGCAGTATGCAGGTCGGTGACTTCCTGCGTGGCGCGCAGCAAGGGACTGTTGACCACTTTGATCAGCCGTGCCGAGAGCGCCGTGTCACGGCCGATGACTTTGCTCAGGTCGCTGACGCTGATGTCCGGGTCTTCGGCGGCCTTGCGAATCTGCAGGGCCACTTCCGGTAACGTTGGCAGAACCAGGTCATCGTTATCGATGGCCTCAACCAAATCCTGTTGGACCTTATCCGCCAGCTCACTCATGTCATTTCTCTAGGGTGTTGCAACAAATGCTGCGATCAACGCTGGATTTCGCGGTCGCGATCCAGTTCGTAAGGCAGGTCGAGCAAGTGCAGCGCCGGCCCTTCGACCGTACCCAGATGCAAATCGCCCGCTTCGGCAGCTTCGGCCTGCAACACGGCCAGCAGTTCAATATTCTTTTCGGCGCGGGCGGCCAGCACCACTTCGCCGATGGAACTGCCGTGGCTCGGAGCGAACAGCGGGGTGCCGGGCTCCGGCAACTCGCTGGCGTCCAGTTGCACGCGGTACAGGCGACGCTTGAGCTTGCCCAGGTACTGCATGCGCGCGACGATCTCTTGCCCGGTGTAGCAACCTTTCTTGAAGCTCACGCCGCCGACCGCTTGCAGATTGAGCATCTGCGGAATGAACAGTTCGCGGGTGCCCGGCATGACCTGGCCGATACCGGCACGGATCTGGCCCAGCAGCCATTGATTGAGTTCGGCTTCGGTCAATTGCGCAGACAGCTTGCCTTTGATGGCGTCGGCCTGATCGGCTGGCGCCCAGAGTTCGGCACGGTCGGGGGAGACGCGAATCGCGATCAACCCTTCGTGGCGAACCACGCTGTCGGTGTCCGCCGACAGTTCCAGACCCAGGCTGCTCAGGGCTGCATCCCCATGCTCCAGACCGAAGCGCGCCCATGACTCGCTTTCGTCGGTCAGTTTCGATTTGGAGAACACCGCGTACTTTTTCAGGTCCGCCAGTTGTGGCTCCAGCAGCTCGCCGGCCATGGCCAGCAGCACGCCGTCGCCTTCAAGCACGATGCGGAAACTCGACTGCATCCGGCCTTTCTGCGTGCAGCGGGCACCAAGGCTGGCCCGCTCATCACTCAGGTAATTGATATTGCAGGTCAACTGGCCTTGCAGGAATTTGCCGGCGTCCGCGCCGCGAACCGCGAGAACGCCTTCATGAGAGAGGGTGCAGAAAAAAGCAGAATCGGCCATGGGTCATCGCAGGGTAAATAGACTGGGGCACATCATAAGGGGGTGGTGTTGAAATGGGTAGTTCATAAAGGATCGGTGGCGCCCGACCAAAGCCGACTGTTCGGCCCGCCTCGGGCCTGTATACTTGCGGCCTATTTGAGGAGCGCTCCATGGTCGAACAAGTTGAACTGAATCGCCTCTTTTGGCACAGCCGCCGCGGCATGCTCGAGCTTGACGTGTTGCTGGTGCCGTTTGTGAAAGAGGTCTACTCGAATCTGAACGAGGTGGATCGCGCGCTGTATGTCCGCCTGCTGGAATGCGAGGATCAGGACATGTTCGGCTGGTTCATGGAGCGCAGCGAGTCTGAAGATCCTGAGCTGCAGCGCATGGTTCGCATGATTCTGGATCGTGTCCAGCCCAAGTAATACGTTTGAATGCCGCTGGCATGCCTCACGGCAGTTGCTGGCGGCGTATCTCCTGGCCCAGGCGTTGGCCCTGTGCGCTCTGTTTCTGCTTGTCCTGCCTTTCTGGGCCAGCCTGCTCGGGGCGGTCGCCTGTCTGATCCATGCTGTGTGGGTATTGCCCCGTCAGATTCTGCTGAGTCATCCCAAAGCTTTCTGCCGATTGCGTCGTGATGCCGATGGCTGGCAGTTGTGGAATCAGGCCGATGGCTGGCAGGCGGTGCAGTTGCGTCCGGACAGCCTGGCATTGCCGTTGATTGTGGTGTTGCGCTTTCGATTGCGCGGTGAACGGTGGGTCAGATCGATCTGTGTACCCCGGGATGCGCAGGCGGCGGATTTGCACCGACGCCTGCGGGTGCGGCTCAAGTTCAGCCGGCGTAGGTGGGCGGCACCAGAATAGTATCGAGGGCTTCGGGCAGCAGGTCCGGGTAGTCGAGGGTGTAATGCAGGCCACGACTTTCCTTGCGCTCCATGGCCGAGCGGATCATCAGTTCCGCCACTTGCGCCAGGTTGCGCAATTCGATCAGGTCGCGGCTGACTTTATAGTTGCTGTAGAACTCGTCGATCTCGTCCAGCAGCAGACGCACGCGGTGCTGTGCGCGCTGCAGGCGTTTGTTGGTGCGCACGATACCGACGTAGTCCCACATGAAGCGCCGCAACTCGTCCCAGTTGTGCGCGATGATCACGTCTTCGTCGGAATCGGTCACCTGGCTCGCATCCCAGGCGGGCAGGGCGCGCGGGATGGCGACGTCGGACAATTGCTCGAGAATGTCCGTGGCGGCAGAGCGGGCATATACGAAGCACTCCAGCAGTGAGTTGCTGGCCATGCGATTGGCACCGTGCAGGCCGGTGAAGCTGGTTTCGCCGATGGCGTACAGACCAGGCACGTCGGTGCGGCCTTGCTGGTCAACCATAACGCCGCCGCAGGTGTAGTGAGCCGCCGGCACGACCGGGATCGGTTGCTTGGTGATATCGATGCCGAATCCGAGGCAGCGCTCGTAAACCGTCGGGAAGTGCGTTTTGATGAATGCTTCGGGTTTGTGGCTGATGTCGAGGTAGACGCAGTCGACACCCAGACGCTTCATTTCATGGTCGATGGCGCGAGCGACGATGTCCCGTGGCGCCAGTTCGGCGCGTGGGTCGAAGCGCTGCATGAAGCGTTCGCCGTTCGGCAGCTTCAAATGTGCGCCTTCCCCGCGCAGGGCTTCGGTGATCAGGAAACTCTTGGCCTGCGGGTGATACAGGCAAGTGGGGTGGAACTGATTGAATTCCAGGTTCGCCACGCGGCAACCCGAGCGCCAGGCCATGGCGATGCCATCACCGCAGGCGCCGTCAGGGTTGCTGGTATAGAGGTAGACCTTGGCGGCACCGCCGGAAGCCAGAATCACGAATCGAGCGCCGTAGGTATCGACTTCGCCGGTCTTGCGATTGAGCACGTAGGCGCCGAGGCAGCGGTCGCCGTCCAGCCCGAGGCGGCGCTCGGTGATCAGGTCCACCGCGACTCGCTGCTCCAGCAGTTCGATGTTCGAACGCTGTCTGGCCTGGGCCAGCAAGGTTGTGAAAATCGCGGCGCCGGTGGCATCGGCGGCATGGATGATGCGGCGATGGCTGTGGCCGCCTTCGCGGGTGAGATGGAATTCGAATCCGCCGTCTTCAGTCCCGGATTGTTCATCACGGGTGAACGGCACGCCTTGGTCGATCAGCCACTGGATCGCTTCCTTGCTGTGCTCGACAGTGAAACGTACCGCATCTTCATGGCACAAACCGCCACCGGCATTGAGCGTGTCGTCGACGTGGGATTCGACGGTGTCGGTGTCGTCAAGCACGGCCGCGACGCCACCCTGGGCCCAATAGGTCGAACCGTTGGCGAGATCGCCTTTGCTCAGTACCGCGATGCGCAAGTGACCGGGCAGGGTCAGCGCGAGACTCAAACCGGCAGCGCCGCTGCCAATTACCAGGACATCGTGTTGAAACTGTTGGCTCATTTCAGGATTCCGCTCAAAGCGACCCGGGTCGGGGTTGGCGCAAGACAGGCGGAGGGGCGAGTCGAGACAGCCACACAGCCCACTAGTATATAGAGGGGTGGAGCGGCACAATAGCCGGGCTGGTATGGCATTGTGAAACTATCCTGACGACAAAATACCGACGCTTTGTCGGAAGTTTTTTTCATGGGTTTTCGGAAAAGGCGACTGTATCGCAGATGAAACACGCTTTTTCCGCCCTCGGTTGCCCAATGTCGCTTTTACCCGGCTATAAATATTTGGAACTTTTGCCAAAGGCTCAAGATCAATAGACAGTTGCCTGAGACAAGGGACAGTGTCGGCTTCAACGCGGAATCTGCGGTTGGATTCTCGCCGGTGAGCCGATGAAAAGATTATTCGCGCAGCCGGTTTATCCCGCGCTGCGTTTTTCGTGCGTGCCAAATCAGAGCCCGCAGGAAACTTGCTTGGAGGGGGAGAACTTTTGCGAAAAGCCCGAGTCTATGTTTGCAAGTCCGGTCGTTTGGTCATGCAAGCCTCCTCTGAGTTTATCGAGGAGTGTTCATGCTAACCCAGGAAGAGGATCAGCAGCTGGTCGAGCGCGTTCAGCGTGGCGACAAGCGAGCTTTCGATCTGCTCGTGTTGAAGTATCAGCACAAAATTCTCGGGTTGATCGTGCGTTTCGTGCACGACACCCATGAAGCCCAGGACGTTGCGCAGGAAGCCTTTATCAAGGCGTATCGAGCGCTTGGAAACTTTCGCGGAGACAGTGCCTTTTATACGTGGCTGTACCGTATCGCCATCAACACGGCGAAAAACTATCTGGTTTCACGCGGCCGCCGGCCGCCGGATAGCGATGTCAGCTCCGAAGATGCAGAGTTCTATGACGGCGATCACGGCCTGAAGGATCTCGAATCTCCAGAACGTGCATTGCTGCGGGATGAGATCGAAGGCACCGTCCATCGAACCATTCAGCAACTTCCAGAGGATTTGCGCACGGCTTTAACTTTGCGTGAATTCGATGGTCTGAGTTACGAGGACATCGCGAGCGTCATGCAATGTCCGGTTGGTACCGTGCGCTCCCGGATTTTCCGCGCCCGGGAGGCCATCGATAAAGCCCTGCAGCCGTTGTTGCAGGAAAACTAAAGACAGCGGCGACAGCCAAGAGAGGAACGCCATGAGTCGGGAAGCCCTGCAGGAATCGCTGTCCGCAGTGATGGATAACGAAGCGGACGAACTGGAATTGCGTCGAGTGCTCAACGCACTGGATGATGTTGAAACACGCGAAACCTGGGCTCGTTACCAGATCGCTCGGGCAGCCATGCACAAGGATCTGCTGCTTCCACGCCTGGATCTCGCTGCGGCGGTTTCTGCTGCACTGGAAGACGAAGCCACCCCTGCCAAGGTCTCTCGCGGACCATGGCGCAGCCTTGGACGTCTGGCCGTTGCAGCGTCGGTAACCGTTGCCGTTCTGGCAGGTGTCCGCCTGTACAACCAGGACGAAATCGCAGGTGTTGAACTGGCGCAGCAGTCCAATCAGCCAGTATTGGCTACTCCTCAGGTCAAAGGGCCGGCGGTACTGGCAGGCTACAATGAGAGTTCTGAAGCCACTGGTCCTATGGCCAATGGCGTGCTGCAAGGCCAGCCAGGCTGGCACGATCAGCGTTTGCCGGGTTACCTGCGTCAACATGCTCAGCAAGCTGCGCTGAAAGGTACTGAAAGCGCACTGCCTTATGCACGGGCAGCCAGTCTGGAAAACCGTTAAGGAGGATCATGCGCGCCATACCTCTACTTTCGCTTCTGCTCAGTGGCTGGTTCATTGTTCCAGCCCACGCCGATGAGGCCCAGGATTGGCTGACCCGCCTGGGCCAGGCCGAGCAGCAGCAAAGCTTTCACGGCACATTCGTTTACGAGCGTAACGGTAGCTTCTCTACTCACAGCATCTGGCATCGTGTCCAGAACGGGCAGGTTCGCGAGCGGTTGCTCCAGCTTGACGGTTCGGCGCAGGAAGTCGTGCGCATTGATGGCCATACTCAATGTGTCAGCGGTACCCTGATTGCGGGGCTGGGAGATTCTCCAAACTCTGCCGCTCGTCCTCTCGATCCTCAGAAGCTGAAGAATTGGTATGAGCTTGCCGTGATCGGCAAGTCGCGTGTGGCCGGGCGTGACGCGGTCATCGTATCGCTGACGCCACGAGATCAGTATCGCTACGGATTCGAACTGCACCTGGACAGGGAAACGGGGTTGCCACTCAAGTCGTTGCTGCTCAACGACAAGGGGCAGTTACTTGAACGGTTCCAGTTCACACGACTGGATACTGCCGAGGTTCCATCCGACAAGGATCTTCAGGCCGCCTCCGACTGCAAGCCTGTCAACCTCGACAGTGACAAGGCTTCTGCCGTCAAGACCGCACAGGTCTGGCGATCTGACTGGTTGCCACCTGGTTTCGAACTCACCA
Source organism: Pseudomonas fluorescens (assembly GCF_012974785.1). Taxonomy (GTDB): domain Bacteria; phylum Pseudomonadota; class Gammaproteobacteria; order Pseudomonadales; family Pseudomonadaceae; genus Aquipseudomonas; species Aquipseudomonas fluorescens_BT. Next base: position 1,537,398 of record NZ_CP027561.1, read on the forward strand.
GCAGTTCTTCGCACAAAGATCCGGACACCAAAACCCAGGTCAACAGCTTGCTGTATGACGATGGTCTGGCGCGTTTCTCGGTCTTTCTGGAACCGCTGAACGGTGCCGTGGTCACGGATACCCGGACTCAGCTGGGTCCTACGGTTGCCGTATCTCGCCGTCTGACGACGCCACAGGGTGAGATGATGGTGACGGTGGTCGGCGAAATTCCAATCGGTACTGCCGAGCGGATTGCCTTGTCGATACGCAATGATGGCGCTGCAACCAGCAAGCAGTGAGCTGATTTCAGCAGTTTCCGCTTCGTGTTCGAGACATGAAATGTTTGCTGAGCATTTTCATTTGCAAATAATCCGAAAATTTTTTATAGGTCAGAGCCTCTCGGCTCTGGCCTTGTTTGTTGTTCCCGGAACAAAAATGCCGGCCTGTGGTTTCCGGTGTTCCTTGCTCCATATCGCTTAACCCTGCTCGTCGTAACGGGAGCTGTATGTCGATACCAAGTTTGAAGTCTTATCTCTCCATCATCACTGCCGTGCTGGTGCTCGGTCAGGCTGTCCCGGCAGTCAATGCGGCTGAAGCGGCCAGTCCGGTCAATCTGCCGGATTTCACCCAGCTGGTCGAACAGGCCTCGCCTGCGGTGGTGAACATCAGTACCACGCAAAAACTGCCGGATCGCAAAGTGAACCAGCAGATGCCTGATCTGGAAGGCTTGCCGCCGATGCTGCGCGAGTTCTTCGAGCGAGGCATGCCACCGCAGCCGCGTTCGCCGCGCGGTGATCGCCAGCGCGAAGCGCAGTCGCTGGGTTCGGGCTTCATCATCTCGCCTGATGGCTACATCCTGACCAACAATCACGTGATTGCCGATGCTGACGAAATCCTCGTTCGTCTGGCGGATCGCAGTGAAATGAAAGCCAAGCTGATCGGCACCGACCCGCGCTCTGACGTGGCCCTGCTGAAAATCGAAGGCAAGGACCTGCCCGTGTTGAAGCTCGGCAAATCCCAGGATCTGAAAGCCGGTCAGTGGGTCGTAGCGATCGGTTCGCCATTCGGCTTCGACCATACTGTGACCCAAGGCATCGTCAGCGCCGTTGGCCGTAGCTTGCCAAACGAAAACTATGTGCCGTTCATTCAGACTGATGTGCCGATCAATCCGGGTAACTCCGGTGGCCCGCTGTTCAACCTGAACGGTGAAGTGGTGGGGATCAACTCGCAGATCTACACCCGTTCCGGTGGCTTCATGGGCGTTTCGTTCGCCATCCCGATCGACGTTGCCATGGATGTATCGAATCAGCTGAAAAGCGGTGGCAAGGTCAGCCGTGGCTGGCTGGGTGTGGTCATTCAGGAAGTGAACAAGGATCTGGCCGAGTCGTTCGGTCTGGAAAAACCGGCCGGTGCGCTGGTGGCTCAGATCCAGGATGACGGTCCCGCTGCCAAGGGCGGCCTGCAAGTGGGCGACGTGATCCTGAGCATGAACGGCCAACCGATCGTCATGTCTGCTGATCTCCCTCATCTGGTCGGCGCGCTGAAGGCTGGCGCCAAGGCCAATCTGGAAGTGATTCGTGAAGGCAAGCGCAAGAATATCGAGCTGACGGTCGGCGCTATTCCTGACGAAGACAAGGAGCTGGATGCCTTGCCGAAGTCCGGTGTCGAGACCAACAGCAATCGTCTTGGGGTATCGGTCGCTGAACTGAGCGCCGAGCAGAAGAAAACCTATGACCTCAAGGGCGGTGTTGTCATCAAGGAGGTGCAGGACGGTCCTGCAGCCCTGATCGGCCTGCAGCCAGGCGACATCATCACTCACCTGAACAATCAGGCCATTGGTTCTGCCAAGGAGTTCTCCGAGATCGCCAAGGCGCTGCCGAAGAATCGCTCCGTGTCGATGAGGGTTCTGCGTCAGGGTCGTGCCAGCTTCATCACCTTCAAACTGGCTGAATGATCCGCGGTTGCTGAGTCAAAAAAAAACCGCCTCGAAAGAGGCGGTTTTTTTATGCCTGCAGCTTTTATCCCATCATGTCCTTCACCATACGCTCCTGCTCCATCAGCTCACGCTGGCGGGCATCGATACGCGAGGAGAGCGGGAAGTTGCTGCCAGCCTTGCGCTTGGCGAAATCCAGTTGCTGGATAGCCTGACGATAATCGCCCACCAGTGCGAAGTACTCCGCGCGGGCCTGATGCAAACCAATGATGTTGCCGGCCAAGCCACGGGTTTCCGCCACCTGATACCAGACGTCGGGATCGTCCGGGCGCGACTTCAACAAGCCTTCCAGGGCTTTTTCCGCATCGGCAGTACGGTTCTGCTTCAATAGCAGATCGACCCGAACCTGATTCAGCGGGTAGTTGCCGGGATACTGGGTCAGCATGCGGTCTACCCGCGATTGCGCATCGGCCAGCTTGTTGTTGGTGATATCCAGATCGATCTGCGCCAGGTTGTAGATGATCTCGTTCGGCGATTTGCTCAGCAGCTGCTTGAGATTCTCTCGGGCTTCGTTCAACTGACCACCCTTGATCTGGGCGATCGCCAGGCCGTAACGAGCCACATCGTTGTTCGGATTATCGTCCAGTTGCGCCCGGAAGCGCTTGGCGCCCATCCCGGGGGTTTCTTCATAGATCAACTGTACCCGGGCGCGGATCAACTGATAGCGCATGCTGTCCTCGATACCGCCGGGCTTGGCCTGCTCTGCGCGGTTGCGGGTGTCGGCGATGCGGGATTCGGTTACCGGGTGAGTCAACAGGAACTCGGGTGGCTTGGCGTCGTAGCGATACTGGCGCATCAAGCGTTCGAACATGGTTGGCATCGAACGTGGGTCGTAACCGGCCTTTTCCAGGTTGAGAATGCCGATTCGGTCGGCCTCCTGCTCGTTCTGACGCGAGAAGGTCCGCTGCGACTGAATGGCTGCCGCCTGGGTACCGGCGATGGTCGCGATCCCGGCATCGCCGGCTCCGGCAGCGGCAATCACGATACCGGCCAGCAGAGCGGCCATCATCGGCACCTGCATCCGTTGGGAGGCCTCGACGCCCCGGGCAAAGTGGCGCTGGGACAAGTGAGCCAGTTCGTGGGCCAGTACCGAGGCATATTCACCTTCGGTCTGGGCATTGAGGAATAGTCCACCGTTGACCCCGACAATCCCGCCCGGTGCTGCGAAAGCGTTGAGTTGCGAACTGTTGATCAGAATGAATTCCAGGCGTCGGTCGCTGACCTGGCTGGTTTCCACCAGTTTATAGACGCTCGACTCGACGTAATCCTTGAGCTGAGGATCATTGAGCTGCGAAACCTGGCTGCGCAGCAATGCCAGCCAGGCGCGACCCAGTTGGTATTCCTGCTGTGGAGAGACGATGGCAGAGCTGGCGTCACCGAGTGACGGCAGGTCGTCGGCGAAGCCCGGTGAGGCGAGCAGGCAAGCGAGCGTCAGCAGGGTAGGGCGCAGAAATGTCATGCACAAAGCCTTAGTCGACAAAGACCTTACTGTAGCCGGACACCGGGCTTGCGACCAGATATTCTAGGCAGCCTGACCACCTGATCCGGAGTAACGCATGACCGACGCTGTAGCCCACGACTGTGAACTGGACGCCAGTGGCCTGAATTGTCCGTTGCCGTTGCTCAAGGCCAAGATGGAGCTGAACAAGCTGCCCAGTGGCGCGGTACTCAAGGTGATTGCCACGGATGCAGGCTCGCAGCGCGACTTTCGCACCTTTGCCAAACTGGCCGGTCATACGCTGCTGCGTGAAGAAGACGAGGCGGGCGTCTACCGTTACTGGTTGAAAAAAGCCTGAAATCGACAGCGTAAAAGACTTAAGGGTTATTGATGTTCAAAGTGTTACGCGACTGGATTCAGCGCTATTTCTCCGATGAAGAGGCCGTGGTGCTGGCGGTGCTGTTGTTCCTCGCCTTTACCGCGGTGCTTACCCTGGGTGGAATGCTTGCGCCTGTGCTGGCCGGGATGGTGCTGGCGTATCTGATGCAAGGGCTGGTGGTTACCCTCGAGCGCCTGCGGATACCCGGTGGGGCGGCGGTCGGCCTGGTATTTGCGCTGTTCATGGGCGTGCTGCTGTTGTTCATCATCGTGGTGCTGCCGCTGCTCTGGCATCAATTGATCACGCTGTTCAACGAGTTGCCGGGCATGCTCGCCAAGTGGCAATCGTTGCTGTTACTGCTGCCGGAGCGCTATCCGCATCTGGTCTCCGACGAGCAGGTGTTGCAAGCCATCGAGGCGGCGCGCGGCGAAATCGGGAAGTTCGGGCAGTGGGCGCTGACGTTCTCGTTATCCAGCCTGCCTCTGCTGGTGAACATCATGATCTACCTGGTCCTGGTACCGATCCTGGTGTTTTTCTTCCTGAAAGACCGGGTGATGATCGGCGAATGGGTACGTGGTTATCTGCCGCGTGAGCGAGCGCTGATTACCCGGGTTGCCGAGGAAATGAACCGACAGATCGCCAACTACATTCGCGGCAAGGTCATCGAGATCGTGATCTGCGGCGGGGTGACCTACATCGCCTTCGTCGCCCTCGGGCTGAACTACGCGGCGCTGCTGGCGTTGCTCGTAGGGGTGTCGGTGGTGGTGCCGTATGTCGGGGCAGTCGTGGTGACGGTGCCGGTCATGCTGATTGCGTTGTTCCAGTGGGGCTGGAGCGATCAGTTCATCTATCTGATGGCAGTCTACGGGATCATCCAGACGCTGGATGGCAATGTGCTGGTGCCGTTGCTGTTTTCCGAAGCGGTCAATCTGCACCCGGTGGCGATCATCTGCGCGGTGCTGTTGTTCGGCGGGTTGTGGGGCTTCTGGGGGGTGTTCTTCGCGATTCCGCTGGCGACGCTGTTCAAGGCTGTGCTTGATGCGTGGCCGCGCAAAGAGCCGGCTGTAGCTCCGCTACTTTAAAAACCGGATTATTCGTTGAGTCTTATTAGCCCCTTCGCAAGCAAGCCCGCTCCCACATCAGACCTCGGTCAACTGTGGGAGCGGGCTTGCTCGCGAAGGCGCCAGTGAAGTCGACGCAGAAACATCAGGCCTTGTTCAGTGCCTGAGCAGCGGCCAGCACAGCATCAACATGGCCCGGCACTTTCACGCCGCGCCATTCCTGGCGCAGAACGCCATCCTTGTCGATCAGGAACGTGCTGCGATCCACGCCCATATATTCCTTGCCGTAGAGTTTTTTCAGCTTGATCACGTCGAACAGTTGGCAGACGGCCTCGTCCTTGTCGCTGATCAACTCGAACGGAAACTCCTGCTTGCACTTGAAGTTCTCGTGGGACTTCAGGCTGTCGCGGGAGATGCCGAAGATTTCCGTGTTGGCATCCTTGAACGCCGCGTACTGATCACGAAAGCCCTGGCCTTCTGTGGTGCAGCCCGGGGTGCTGTCCTTCGGGTAGAAGTAGATCACCACTTGCTTGCCCTTGAGGGCTGAAAGGCTGACGGTCTGCCCGCTGGTGGCGGGTGCTTCGAAGTCGGCAACCGGTTGATCGATAGCTACGGCCATGAAAGCTTCCTTACATTGGGTTCTGTGGGCGCCACGGTTCGATCAGCGCGTCCAGGTTCATGGCATCGGCGAAGTCCAGGAACTGGTCGCGCAGCCAGCTGATCTGGGTGCCGGCCGGCAGGGTCACGGTGAACGTGGCGTTGAGCATGGTGCCGCCGGTCTGCGGCGCCTGATAGGTGTCGCAGGTCAGGTTTTCCAGCTCGACGTTGTGGTCCATGAAGAACTGGCACAGCTCGTTGATGATGTCCGGGCGATAGGCAGAGGACACGTAAGCCACGTACGGCAAGGCCTGAGGGCGGTTTTCCAGGGCCGCGCTGCGCACGACGTTAACGGTGAACGCATGCTTCTTGGCCAGGCCTGGCAGACTGCCTTCCAGGCGCGCCAGGGCGTCCCAGCTGCCGGAGATCTCGAGGATCAGCGCGCTGCACTCGCCGTGACGGGTCAGGCGCGAGGTGACGACCGCGCAGCGGTTTTCATGGCTGGCGCGGCACAGGACGTTGGTCAGCTCCATTGGATTGGCGCCGAGCGCACTGATGACAAGGAATTGTTCGCGAACTGTGGGGGTGGACATGCAGCATTCCTAAAGCGATGAGCGGTCGGTAGGGTAAGGGCGTTGATTGCCGGAACATACCTGTCCGGAAGGCCCGGTTCACGTATCGCCAGAGCCTCGATAATAAGGAAGCACAAGACGACGACACTGGAACGGGGCCTGAAAGGCCGAAACGGGAGGCTGGAACCCGGCGTACAAGCTGATCTGTACCGATCAAAGTCTGAAGGGTAGCGAAAAGCGGCGCTCAGGGGAATGGCGGCGCAGTACTTCGCTTGTGCAAGCATCTTGGCGCCAGTACCATTACCGCTCTCTTTTTCCGGCAGGAGCGGTTTCATGATTGCGGGCAGTATGGTGGCACTGGTCACACCCATGGATGCACAAGGGCGTCTTGACTGGGACAGCCTCAGCAAACTCGTGGACTTCCACCTCAAGAACGGCACCCATGCCATTGTCGCGGTCGGCACCACCGGCGAGTCGGCAACCCTTGACGTTGAAGAACACATTGCCGTCATCAAAGCCGTCGTCAAACAGGTTGCAGGCCGCATTCCGGTGATCGCCGGCACCGGCGCCAACTCGACCCGCGAAGCCGTCGAGCTGACCCGCAACGCCAAGGAAGCCGGCGCCGATGCCTGCCTGCTGGTAGTTCCGTACTACAACAAGCCGACCCAGGAAGGCCTGTACCAGCACTTCAAGCACATCGCCGAAGCGGTCGACATCCCGCAGATCCTCTACAACGTACCCGGCCGCACTTCCTGCGACATGCAGGCCGAGACCGTGATCCGCCTGTCCACCGTGCCGAACATCATCGGCATCAAGGAAGCCACCGGCGACCTGAAGCGCGCCAAGGCGATCCTCGATGGCGTGAGCAAGGATTTCATCGTGCTGTCCGGCGATGATCCAACCGCAGTCGAGCTGATCCTGCTGGGTGGCAAAGGCAACATCTCCGTCACCGCCAACGTCGCTCCGCGCGAAATGGCCGACCTGTGCGAGGCCGCGCTCAAGGGCGACGCCGAGACCGCACGGGCCATCAATGAAAAACTGATGCCGCTGCACAAGGACCTGTTCATCGAAGCCAACCCGATTCCGGTGAAGTGGGCTTTGGTCGAAATGGGCCTGATGCACGAAGGCATCCGCCTGCCGCTGACCTGGCTGAGCGCTCCTTGTCATGAAACGTTGCGCTCGGCCCTGCGCCAGTGCGGCGTCCTGGTTTAATTGAGGAAGTACAACGCATGAAGCGAATGGCCGGACTTTCCGCACTTGCCTTGATTATCTCCAGCACCAGCGGCTGCGGATGGATCTGGGGCCCGGAAGGTTATTTCCGTGACCGTGGTAGCGACTACCTGGAAGCGAAACAGACTGCACCGATGCAACTGCCAGAAGGTGTCAGCACCTCCAAGCGTCTGGATCCACTGCTGCCGATCCCGCGCAACGTCGCCGACGATACCGCTACCGGCGAATACGTGGTTCCGCGTCCTCAGCCACTGTCGGCGATCGCTGACGCCAGCGACTACTCGCTGCAGAAGAGCGGTGATTCGCGTTGGGTCATGGGCCAGCATCCACCGGCCGAAGTCTGGCCAGTGGCTGTGCAGTTCTTCCAGGACAATGGTTTCCGTCTGGATGAACAGCGTCCGCAAACCGGTGAATTCACCACCACCTGGCAGCATTCCGACGAGCTGTCCGCTGCCATGGCCAAGCGTCTGAGCGCCGCCGGCGTCGCCGCCGACAGCGAAACCCGTGTGCGGGTACGCATCGAGCCGGGCGTACAGCGCAATACCAGTGAAATCTACGTGGTCAGCGCCGAGCGTCCGGCCGGCAGCACCGCCAATGTCGATTTCACCAACCGTTCGGTCAACACTGGTCTGGACGCTGCACTGGTCGACGACATGCTCGCGAGCATGAGCCGCACCTCCGAGAAGGGTGGTTCGGTGTCGATGCTGGCATCGCGTGATTTCGATACCCCGAGCCGCGTCAGCCTCAGCGAAGACGGCAGCGGCAATCCGGTGCTGAACGTCGGTTCGGATCTGGACCGTGCCTGGTCGAGCGTCGGTCGCGCGCTGGAGCAAGGTCAATGGCGTGTTGAGGACATCAACCGCAGCCTGGGCCTGTACTACATCAACCTGGCCGAAAAAGCCGAGAAGAAAGACGACAAGCCTGGTTTCTTCAGCAGCCTGTTCGGCAGCGCGCCGACCAAGGAAGAAGTTGAAGCCCGTGCCGAGCGTTATCAGGTTCGCCTGAGCAAGGTTGGCGAGAACGTTCAGGTCACCGTCGAGAAAAACATCAACACCGTTGCGCCGGCCGATGTGGCCCGTAAAGTGTTGAGCGTGATTCAGGACAACCTGGGCTGATCAGATGCGTTTTGCCGTTCTCGGCAGCGGTAGCCAAGGGAACGGCACGCTGATCGCCAGTGCTGATACGTATGTACTGGTGGATTGTGGTTTTTCCCTGCGGGAAACCGAAAAACGCCTGTTGCGCCTGGGGGTGAACCCGGCGCAACTGAGCGCGATACTCGTGACCCACGAACATGCCGACCACGTGCATGGCGTGGGTTTGCTGTCTCGGCGCTACAATCTGCCTGTCTACCTCAGTCGCGGCACGCTGCGCGGGATGCGCAAACCGATTGAACCCGCAGGCTTCGTGGCCGGCGGCGAACAACTGCAGATCGGTGCTCTGGACATCCGGGTCATTGCCGTGGCCCACGATGCACAGGAACCGACCCAGTATGTCTTCAGTGATCAGGAACAGCGGCGCTTCGGCCTGCTGACCGACCTGGGATCGTATTGCGAGCAGGTGCTGGACGGTTATAGGGACCTCGATGCGTTGATGATCGAGTCCAACCACTGTCGTGACATGCTGGCCCGTGGTCATTATCCGTACTTTCTCAAGCAGCGGGTGGGCGGCGAGCTGGGACATTTGAACAACCATCAGGCGGCATTCCTGGTGGCCGAGTTGGGCTGGCAAGGCCTGCAACACCTGGTCCTGGCCCATCTGAGCAGCAAGAACAACCTGCCGCAGCTGGCCCGGCAATGTTTTGTCGACACCCTCGGGTGCGACCCGGACTGGCTGCAACTGGCCGATCAAGATTCAGGGCTCGACTGGCGCCACATCGCCTAGCCCATCTACTTAGCAAGCGGAGCCCATCATGGAAAAACGTGAAGAACTCTACCGCGGCAAAGCCAAATCGGTTTACAAGACCGACGACGCTGACCGCTTGATCCTGCTGTTTCGCAACGACACTTCGGCGTTCGACGGCAAGCGCATCGAGCAGCTCGACCGCAAAGGCATGGTGAACAACAAGTTCAACGCCTTCATCATGCAGAAACTCGAAGCGGCCGGCATTCCGACCCAATTCGACAAGCTGCTGGGCGACAACGAATGCCTGGTGAAGAAGCTGGACATGATCCCGGTCGAGTGCGTCGTTCGTAACTACGCTGCCGGCAGCCTGGTCAAGCGTCTGGGCGTCGAGGAGGGCATGAAGCTCAACCCGTACACCTTCGAACTGTTCCTGAAAGACGACGCCAAGGGCGACCCGTTCATCAACGAATCCCACGTCGTGGCATTCGGCTGGGGCACCGCCGAGCAACTGGCGCGCATGAAAGAACTGTCGCTCAAGGTCAACGAAGTCCTGAGCAAGCTGTTCGACGACGCCGGCCTGCTGCTGGTGGACTTCAAGCTGGAATTCGGCGTGTTCAGCGATGGCTCCATCGTCCTGGGCGACGAGTTCAGCCCGGACGGCTGCCGTCTGTGGGACAAGGACACCAAGAAGAAGATGGACAAGGACCGCTTCCGTCAGGGCCTCGGTGACGTCATCGAAGCCTACGAAGAAGTCGCCAACCGTCTGGGCGTACCGCTTTAATCGACGCAAGCATCTGATAGCACGGAAAAAATTTCGTTTAGGGGTTTCCCATTCAACGAAAGTGTTGTTATGATGCGCGCCGTTGGAGAGATGCCAGAGTGGCCGAATGGGACGGATTCGAAATCCGTTGTACCTTCACCGGTACCTAGGGTTCGAATCCCTATCTCTCCGCCATACATGGAAAAAGCCCCGTAGCTGAGAAGCTGCGGGGCTTTTTCGTATGTGCTGAAAAAAGCGCCCTCAACGATCGACCCGTTTATTTTGCTTTGCCCATTTCCCTGTCAAGACCTGGTGAAACAGCCTTCATCACATCATCGATTACAGCCTTTCCCATCTCCGTCAAAAAATGCGCAGCCCAGGCATATCGGTCTGTTTCTCTAATGAACGCCGCATCTTCTGCAAGTGCCTTGGCGAGAGCCAACAGGTCGGAAGCCTGAGCCAATGCCTGGCCGACAGGCACTCCGGCGCTGACGTGAAATAACGGATTGTCAGAGCAATAGAGGAAGGGAGTGGTTCCGGCGGTTTTTTCTTCAGGTGCATCATGCATGTGTAACTCCTTGACTGTGAGGAGCTGCCAATTTCACGGGCGTAAGAAGACGCCAGCATTTGTCAGGGACGCTGTTGCGTGACTCGTCGGGTTTCCAAACTCGGGAGGGAGCCTCAGGAACGTTAGAGGAGTCGTGTCTCACACTCCGAATTAACTGACTAAACTCCTGCATTCCAGGTCATGGACCACCGGGTTTCCGGCGGCCAGCCCCTTCAATGCATGAGGTTTGGTCATGGCAAAGGGAAAGAAGAAAGACTCGCCCAAAGACATCCCCGCAGATCGCCCGAAGCTGTCGAGCAAGGACTATCTGGCGGAGTTGCGTCGACTGCACGTTGAGCTCGTCAAACTGCAGGAGTGGGTGAGGGCCGAGGGCATCAAGGTTTGTGTGATTTTCGAGGGCCGCGATGGGGCGGGCAAGGGCGGGACGATCAAGGCACTTACCGATCGGGTCAGCCCGCGGGTCTTTCGGGTGGTTGCATTACCGGCCCCGAGCGAGCGAGAGAAGAGCCAGATGTATCTGCAGCGCTACCTACCTTATCTGCCGGCGGCCGGCGAGGTGGTGATCTTTGATCGCAGTTGGTACAACCGAGCCGGTGTCGAGCGGGTGATGGGGTTCTGTACCGAGAATCAGGTCGAAAAGTTCCTCAATACGGTGCCCCTGGTGGAGCATGCCATCGTCAATTCCGGAGTGATTCTGCTCAAGTACTGGTTGAACGTCAGTCAGGAAGAGCAGACGCGCCGGCTGGAAGAGCGCATCAAGGACGGTCGAAAGATCTGGAAACTGTCTCCCATGGATCTCAAGTCCTACAGTCGCTGGTATGACTATTCGCGGGCGCGTGACGACATGATCAGGGCGACCGATACCGAATATGCGCCCTGGCTGGTAGCCGACTCGAATGACAAGCGGCGAGCGCGCCTGAATATCATCTCAGATCTCCTCAGCCGCATTCCGTACAAGAGTGTTTCGCGCGAGAAGGTTGAGCTACCCAAGCGGCAGAAGCCTGGGGGCTACAAGGAATCGGATTATCCCTTCCGGCACATCCCCGAGAAATTCTGAAGACAGGTGTTTACGTCGGTCTCGGAAAAGCCCCGTTGATGAAAATCAGCGGGGCTTTTTCTTTTTTGCGGCCTTACCGGATGCCCCTCAAATCTCCTTGACCGGCGTATCCCCCTGCACACCTTTGATCAATTCGATCACGTGCAGACAATCCGCCTTGTTCACATACGACTCCCCGCTGGCAACCGTTTCATGGTTTCCCGCCCTTAACCGCCAGCGCCATTGGCCCTTGCCGGTGCTCGGGGTGCCCTTGGATTGCCTGTAAATCTCGAAATACATTCAGTTCGCTCCATGCGATGGGGATATTGCGACAACCTGTTTGACGCATGTTCGCAAGCCTAGCCGAGCCCTGTTATTTGGCTATCGGGGATTTGTTTCCAATCGTTCGATAATGTTTCCGCAATGGGCGGGGCAGAGCGTCTGGATCAGCCTTCGGATTGGCCGGTACGTCCTCGTGGCACACTTGCATGACCTTCAGTGGTGCTGCTTAATACGGTGCGGCTCATGGCGTCGAATCCGCTTCGGCGACCGATAGACACTATAAGAAAAGAGCACTCCATTGACCCAATCGCACGGAACGCCAAACGCGGGGCCGGTGAAATTGTCGCTGGTGGTTCCCGTCTTCAATGAAGAGGACAGCCTCGACGGCTTTCTCCTGCGCATCCATCAGGTATTCAAGTCTGAAGAGCTGATCCGCCTCGAACTGGTGTTCGTCAATGACGGCAGCAGCGATGCGACGCTGGAGCGTTTGCTGCACCGTCAACAACGTGATCCGCGGATCCGTATCGTCGATCTGAGCCGTAACTTTGGCAAGGAAGCGGCGCTTTCCGCCGGTTTGCAGATCTGTACCGGAGAGATCGTGGTGCCGATCGACGTCGATCTGCAGGACCCGCCCGAGGTGATTCTGCAGATGATCGAGCGCTGGCGCGAGGGTTATGAAGTGGTGCTGGGGCATCGCCTCAGTCGCTGCAATGATTCCTGGGCCAAGCAGATCTCGGCCAGCTGGTTTTATCGTTTGCACAACAAGATCGCCGATCAGTCACTGCCCGAGAATGTCGGCGATTTCCGTTTGATGGATCGTTGTGTGGTAGACGCTCTGCTGACACTGCCGGAGTCCCGGCGATTCATGAAGGGGTTGTTCGCCTGGGTCGGCTTTCGCACCACTCAGGTCGAATACGATCGCCCGGAGCGTGCAGTGGGCGAGAGCCGGTTCAATGGCTGGAGGCTGTGGAATTTCGCGCTGGAGGGCATTACCAGTTTCAGCACCGAGCCATTGCGGATCTGGACGTACCTGGGGGCGATGGTGTCTCTGGTGTCGTTTGCCTTTGCCATGTTCATCGTGGTGCGCACGCTGATCCACGGCGTCGACATGCCCGGTTACGCCTCGCTGATGGTCGCGGTGACCTTTCTCGGCGGCTTGCAACTGATCGGCATTGGCGTGCTTGGCGAGTATCTTGGCCGCACCTATATCGAAGCGAAACGCCGACCGGTTTTCCTGGTGCGCCGCATCTATGACCCCAAGGACTGAAGCATGGATCTCAAGGAAACCGACATCCTCGGCGACAACATCGGCGAGCATTGGTATTACTGCTCGAAGGCGGCGGCGACGCGCCGAATGCTGGGGGAGGCACCGATCAAGCGCATTCTCGATGTCGGTGCCGGCTCAGGGTTCTTTTCTCATCATTTGCTGACGCACACGGCTGCCCGCGAAGCCTGGTGCGTGGACATCAGCTACCCGGCCGATTTCAGCGCCACCACCGCCGGCAAACCGGTGCATTACCGGCGTGCGATCGACAGCGTGGACGCCGATCTGGTGTTGCTGATGGATGTGCTGGAGCACGTTGATGATGACCTCGGATTGCTCAAGTCCTACGTCGACAAAGTGCCGTCCGGCAGCCGGTTCCTGATGACGGTGCCGGCGTTCCGGTTCCTGTGGAGCGGGCACGATGATTTTCTTGAGCACAAACGTCGTTATACCCTCGGGCAGTTCGAAGCCTTGACCGAAAAGGCTGGGTTGACGGTCGAGCGGGGCGCCTACTACTTCGGCGCGGTGTTCCCGATGGCTGTTGCTTCGCGCCTGATTCCCGGCAGTTCGACACCCCGTTCGCAACTGAAAAAACATCACCCGCTGGTTAATGCGCTGCTGAAGACCCTGTGCCGCCTCGAGCTGCCCTTGATGAACCTGAACCGTGTGGCCGGTCTGAGTGTATTTGTGCTGGCGCGCAAATCGTGACGCCCGCCGAGAAAGACGCACTTGTCAGGCGCGGCCTGCGCTTTGCCGTGACGGGACTGTTCGTCACCGCGTTGCATGCGTTGGTGGCGATGTCGTTCATCAATTATGTGAGCCCTGATCCTCCACTGGCCAACGGTGTGGCGTTTGTCGTCGCGACCGTGGTGTCCTATGTGATCAACACGACCTGGAGCTTTTCAGCCCGCTTGCACGGCAAGACGCTGCTGCGATTCCTGCTGGTTTCGGCGGGAGGCTTTTTCCTGGCGATGTTTGTCGCCTGGGCCGCACAGATGGCAGGGCTGCATTACCTGCTGGGCATCGCGGCGGTCGCGCTGACCATTCCGGCATTCACGTTCGTGTTACACAATTTCTGGACCTATCGATGAAGGATTTGCGCAGGCACCCGGCACTCTCCTTACTGCCGTTGTTAATGGGGACGCTGGTGTTTTTCCTGGCGATCGGGCCGCAAGCGCTGAATCCGCAAAACATTGCCTGGCTGGAACAGGGTGATCCGGCGACGCATTATCTGGGTTGGGAATTCTTCCGGCGTTCGCCCTGGACATTTCCACTCGGCCTCAATCCGTTCTACGGTCTGGAACTGAGCAATTCGATCATCTTTTCCGACTCCAACCCCCTGTTGGCGCTGTTGTTCAAACCCTTCAGCGCGTGGTTGCCGGACACCTTCCAATATTTCGGGTTGTGGCTACTGGTGTGTTGTGTCCTGCAGGCCTGGTTTGGCTGGAAACTGCTCGGGCTGATGACCGGCAATCCCTTGATTCGCCTGCTGGGAGCCGGGCTGCTGGTGTTCTCGCCGCCGATGTTTCTGCGTATGGGCGGGCACCTTTCCCTGGCCGGGCATTTCCTGATTCTGGCAGCGTTGTATCTGGCGCTGGTGCCGGACCAGCGTCGACGGCGCTGGGCCTGGGGGGCTTTGCTGGCGGTGACCTCATGGGTGCACGCCTACTTGCTGGCCATGGTGGCCCTGATCTGGCTGGCGGACCTGCTGGGCAAGACATTCAGCCGGCAATTGACCCGGCGTCAGGGGCTGGTCGAAGGCGGATTGCTGTTTGCGCTGGTGAGTGTGTGCTGCTGGCAGGCGGGTTATTTCAGCATTGCCGACGGTGCGGTCTCGGGCGGTTTCGGTTTGTACCGGATGAATGTGCTGTCTCCGGTCGATCCGGCGGGCTGGTCGTGGATCCTGCCCAATCTGCCAAAACGCGAGGGCGACTTTGAAGGTTTCAACTACATGGGGCTGGGCGTTCTCTTGCTGGTGCCGCTGGCGCTGATTGCCTGGCATGGCAATCGGCAACCCTTGAGGGAGGCGTTGCGCGCCCGTCCTTGGCTGTTGACGGCCCTGTTCGGCCTGTGGCTTTTCGCGCTGTCGAATCAGATCGGTATCGGCTCAATCACCGTCGGCTATCCACTGCCGGAGGTAATCCTCAGGCTGGCCAACGTCTTCCGTGCGTCGGGGCGGATGTTCTGGCCGGTGCTGTATGCCCTCATGTTGGGCCTGATTTTTCTGGTGGTGCGCGGTTATCGACCGCGCGTTGTCATTTTTCTGCTCGCTACAGCGCTGCTGGTCCAGGTTGCCGATACCTGCAGTGGCTGGCTTGGCGTGAGACAGGGGAAAATGGTCGCGCCATCGGCAACCTGGAACAGCCCGATGCGCGATCCTTTCTGGGCAAGCGCTGCCGGGCATTACACGAATGTTCGCAGTCTGATGCCGCAGAATCAGAACGATCGCTGGCAGATGATTGCCGAGTTTGCCGCGGTTCACGGCATGAACACCGATGCCGTCTACCTGGCGCGCGTGAGTTCTTCGGCGCTGGCGCTGGCACAGCAGAAAGCGCGGCGCATGCTCGACTCGGGTCAATACGAGGCAGATTCGTTGTACATCCTCAGCGACGATGTCCTGGCGGATGCCGCCAAAGGCATCAACAGTGAAACCGATCTGCTGACCCGGGTGGACGGTCTCATCGTGCTCGCTCCGGGGTGGAAGCGCTGTACCCGATGTCTGCCCATGAAGGATGAGGGACAGCAAATATCCGTGATTCCCCTCTCGGGGCCAGGGCAAACGCTGACGTTCAACTACCGAAACCGACAACTGGCCAACGGCTGGTCGACACCGGAAAGCTGGGGCACGTGGACGGAGGGGCAACAGGCGAAAATCGAAATGCGGGTGTTGCCGCAGGCGCGTTCAATCGTGCTTGACGCATTGGCCTTCGTTCAGCCACAGCATCCCGCCCAGCGAGTGATCGTGAAGCTCAATGGCGAGCAGGTGCTGACCACAAGTCTGACCCGGTTCCATGGCAATCACCTGGAAATTCCAATCAGCGCCGCGCTCAGTCGCAGCCTTGCGAGCGATGACCGGCTCACTATCGAACTGCAATTGCCGGATGCCATCAGCCCTCGGCAATTGGGGATCAACGATGATTCGCGGGTCATGGGCCTGGGGCTGAAGTCCCTGACGGTGCAATGACGCACCGTTTTGATGGACGCTACCCCTGCTGCCTTTCTACACTGCCCGCAATCCGGGGACAGGGGGGCAATGGATGAACCGCAATGAACTTCGCAAGGCCGACATCAACCTGATGGTGGTGTTCGAGACCTTGATGCTCGAACGCAACGTGACACGAGCGGCGGAAAAGCTGTTTCTCGGCCAGCCGACCATCAGCTCGGCGCTCAATCGCTTGCGCACCATGCTCAACGATCCACTGTTCATTCGCGTCGGTCATCGCATGGAGCCGACGGCTCGCGCCGAAGACATCTATCGCCATCTCAAGCCTGCCCTGGACTCGCTGTCGGTGGCGCTGAGCCTGACCCGTGATTTCGACCCGGCCGTCAGCACCATGACGTTTCGCATCGGCCTGTCGGACGACGTCGAATTCGGTCTGTTGCCACCATTGCTGCGTGTCTTGCGCCAGGAAGCACCGAACGTGGCATTCGTGGTGCAGCATGTCGATTACTGGCGCATTCCCGATCTGCTGGCGGCTGGCGACATCACCGTCGGTATCAGCCAGACCCGTGGCCTGCCGGCCAATGCCAAGCGCAAACTGCTGCGGCATATCCAGCCGAGCATCCTGCGCGCCGACAAGTCCGACACCCCGCTGACCCTCGACGAATATTGCGCACGGCCCCATGTGCTGGTTTCCCACACGGCCAATGTCAGCGGTTACGCCGATGAGTGGCTGGCGGACCTCGGTCGAACCCGTCAGGTGGTGTTGTCGGTACCGCAATACAGCGCGCTGCCGGCGCTGCTGGCGGGCACCGACCTGATCGCCAGCCTGCCGGACTACACCGCCGAGGCGATGGCCGCCTCGGGGCTGCTGTTCAAGGAAGCGTTCCCGTTCAAGACCCCGACGCTCGACCTGTCGATGGTCTGGCTCAGCCATGTCGACAGCGATCCGGCCGAGCGCTGGCTGCGTTCGCGGCTGGAGCAGTTCATGAGCGAGCGGCCGGTGATGGCGTCGTTGGCGTGAGTCAGGCGTCGCTGTGTTATATGTACGACCTTTTTGCCGAACCTCTGGAGCACCGACATGCCACATCTGCACATGGAATACACCGCCAACCTGCCGCAACTGAACGCCGACGTGGCGTTGATCCGGCTCAACAATACCCTGGTGGGTTCCGGTCAGTTTGCGGCCGAGTTCGATATCAAGAGCCGTGCGCTCAAGGTGGAAACCTTCAAGGTCGGCACCGCCATGAGCGAGCGGGCCTTTGTTTCAGTGAGGCTGGCGCTGCTCAGCGGCCGATCCCCGGAGATCAAGAAACAACTCTCGCAAAACCTGTTGGCGGTGTTGCAGGACCTGTGCGAATGGCCGGCGGGCGTCGAAGTGCAGTTGAGTGTGGAACTGCTTGATATCGACCGCGAGTCCTACAGTAAAGTCGCCATCGGCGTGTAAGACTCAGGCCGCCTCCAGCTCCGCGCAGGTCTTGATGACCTGCTCGCGCAGCCAGAGGTTGGCGCTGTCCTGATCGACGTTGTGGCTCCACTGCATGTCGAGGGTGAAACCCGGCAGGCCGTTGGGTGCCTCGCAGTGATTGAACACCGCGTCGTTGGTCAGCAAACGCTGGATCCGCCGGGGCAGGGTGAGGATGAAATCGGTGCCGGTGATCATCTTCAACGCTGCGCTGTAGCTGTTGGAACGCGCGACGATCTGGCGCTTCTGTGCCTGCCGCGCGAGCCAGCCATCGACCATGTTGGTGGTCGAGGTCCAGGGCGTGGGGAACACATGCCGGCGCTCGGTGAAGGCTTGCAGGCTGAGGCGCGGTTCCAGCGGCGTCGCACGTTTATCGAAGACGCAGACCAGATCATCTTCCAGCAACATCCGGGATTTCAGGTCGGTATGGCTGCGGTGAAAGTGCGGGCCGAAACAGATCACCAGATCGAGGCTCCCGTCTCGCAGCTCCTGCGCCGGCACGTCGGTCTCGAACTTGTGCATGTTGACCATCACCGGCAGATCGTCGAAGTCGAAACGCTTCAGCATGCGCGGCAGGATCAGTTGCTCGAAGTATTCCGGGGCGCAGATGTTGAAGGTCACCGGCTGCGCCGTCGGGTCGAAGGTCGGGGCGCCGGCGTGGCACAGGTTGATGCTTTCGAGGATTTTCTGCACATGGCCATACATGCTGCTGGCCTTGTAGGTCGGGCGCATGCCCGTGCGGGTATTGACGAACAACTCGTCTTCAAAACTGGTGCGCAGTTTCTTCAGGCAGTAACTGACGGTGGACTGACTGACGAACAGCGCCTCCGACACATCGGTGACGCTGCTTTGCTCATACACGGCGACAAACACCATGAGATCCTGCATGTCGAGCTTTCTAAGCAAGTTACTGTTCAGCATCCGTTCTGTCTCGCTGTGCTCCTTGCGCCGAATCCGCGCAAACGTGTGCGCATGATCGTAACGGAACGATGGTGCCAGGAGAAACCCCTGTAGGATTTTTCACGGACAGTTGTGGGACAGAAAGTTTTAGTAATACGACGTGCCAAAACGATCCTGCAAAAGATGGCCAGAAGCCTTTATCCAGAGGGATGAAGCACCGTGCACAACGCCCGATCAGCGAACGTGTCGGGCGTATTGTCGAGGGTCGAAACGCAGCCCGATCAGCAGCATGACCACCATCACCGCGGTCAGCGACCACCAGGCCCATTCGAAGCTGCCCAGTCGATCGCGGATCACCCCGGCCAGCAGCGGTGAGAGCCCGGCAATCAGGTAACCGACCCCTTGCACGAAGGCCGTCAGCCCGCCGGCACGCTGCGGGTTGTCGAGGTGATCGAGGGAGACGATCAGGCTCATCGGGAACAATCCGCCAATGCCCAGCCCCAACAGGCCTGGCCACAGCAGGCTCAGATGTTGCGGGCTGAGGATCAACCCGCAGAAGCCACCAATGATCAGCACCAACAGGGCGCTCAGTACCAGGCGCCGGTCACGGCTGCGGTTGGCGATCGCCGGAACCACCAGGCCGGAAATCACCTCCATGGCCGTCAGAAATCCCAACAGCAGACCGGCGTTCTGTTCGCTCCAGCCGTTTTCCACGTAGTACGGCGCCAGCCACGCGAGTACACAAGTGTAGGAAGCGGTCCCCAGACCAAAGAAGATTGCGAGCAGCCAGGCGCGGGAGTGGGTGAAAAAGGCCTCCGTTTTCACGGCAGTGGTCGTGATGGGTGGTGCGTCATCGCGTTGTGCCAACCAGAACACCAAGGCGAGCAGCGCCAATGCCGCCCAGATCGCCAGCCCTGCACGCCAGCTGCCCGTGTCGAGCATCACCCTTGGTGCGAACGAGGCAGCGAGTGCGGCACCGCCCATGATCGACGTGACATACAACCCCATGCACAGCGCCACGTTGTCGGGGAAGCGCGATTTGATCAGTGCCGGCATCAAGGCCTGAATCAACGCGATGCCGACCCCTGCCAGGACGGCGCTGACGATCAGTTGCGCCGCCGAATCGAGAAACAGCCGCGCCAGGGTCGCCCCACCAATGATCAACAACGACAGCACCACCGTGCGCCGCTCCCCCAGACGCTGGCTGATGCCGATCCCGAAGAACATCGCCAGTCCCATGGCCATCACCGGCAGCATGGTCAGCAGCGATGCCACGCTGAAGCTCAGCGGGATATCGCTGCGAATCGCCGACAGCAAAGGCCCGACGGCGGCCATCGATGGGCGCAGATTGAGGGCGACCAGAATGATACCGAGCATCAGCCAGACAGCGGGGCGGGCGGTGGCGCGGACGTTTTCCATGTTCAGACCTTTGAATCAGAGGCTGTCGATTAGGCGGGCGCGATACCGGTGCCGGCAAATCAGAAATTCCCGCGGGATATTTAAAAAATCGATACGCCTTTCGTGAGCTCTGCCTGAACGGGCTGTGATTTTTTACTGAATCAGGCCTGATGCACTTGCAGATTTCATGGTTATTTCATGAGCCAACTAATCGTTGGCTTCTTTTTCACAAAAAATTGATGAGGGGCTACGTAGAGTTTTCATCGCTTGGGTCAATGAATTTTTCACAATTGGCCACGGCGCTTCTTTTCAGGAAATAGCCCCCCGCCTATGTTGAAGTTAAAAGCCGTGCGCCCTGAATGGGTGACGTTGTTTGCCAGTGCCTTTTTTTTGGCCGGATTCAATTTCGTACTCTGGGAACACCTCTTCGAGATCACCGCTGCCGATGGCAAGGGTATCGCCATGCGCATTGCGTTCGGGGTGATGATCTTCGCGGCGTACAACATCGTGCTGACCTTTCTGGCGTTTCGCCCGGTATTGAAACCGGTGTTGACGGCGCTGTTTCTGATCAGTGCCGGTGTGGCTTA
This sequence comes from Pseudomonas fluorescens, assembly GCF_012974785.1. GTDB lineage: Bacteria > Pseudomonadota > Gammaproteobacteria > Pseudomonadales > Pseudomonadaceae > Aquipseudomonas > Aquipseudomonas fluorescens_BT. The sequence goes on from NZ_CP027561.1 coordinate 1,557,909, forward strand.
TTTCATGAGCCAGTATGGGGTGATGATCGATGCGGGGATGTTTCGAAACTTCGCTGAAACCAATGCCACGGAAGTTCGCGATCTGCTGTCTTTGAAGTTGTTCGCTTATCTATTGTTTCTGGGCTTATTGCCGTCGTGGTTGGTGTGGAAGTTACCCGTCGCTTATCGTCGATGGCATCGAGAGTTATTAAGCAAAGTTGTGGTGTGTGCAGCATCGGTCGCGGTCATTGGCGGCGTCGCATTGGCCAACTATCAGGGCTTGTCTTCGCTGTTTCGCAACCACCACGAATTGCGCCTGATGCTGGTGCCGAGCAACTACATCGGCGCATCTGCCGGCTATCTGCGCGAACAGGTTGTTTCTGTGCAGCAACCGTTCGTCAAGATCGGTGAAGACGCCCAGCGTAACCCTGCACTGCAAAACCGTCCGCGCAAGTCGCTAACCGTGCTGGTGGTGGGTGAAAGTGCCCGGGCGGAGAACTTCGGCATCCTGGGCTACAACCGCGACACCACGCCGAAACTGGACAAGGAAGCCGGCCTGATCGCGTTCACCGATGTGCATTCCTGCGGTACGGAAACAGCCGTCTCGGTGCCGTGCATGTTCTCAAACATGGGCCGCAAGGATTACGACGCCAGCAAGGCGAAGAATGAAGAAGGGCTTTTGGATGTGCTCAAACGTGCCGGCATCGATGTGATCTGGCGCGACAACCAGTCGGGCTGCAAAGGCACCTGCGATCGCGTCACCCTGCAGGATGTCAGCAATCTGAAAGACCCGGCGCTGTGCGCCAACAGCGAGTGCCGCGACGAAATCCTCCTGCAAGGGTTGCAGAATTTCATCGAGCACCTGGACAAGGACACCGTGCTGGTACTGCACCAGATGGGCAGCCACGGCCCGGAATACTTCAAGCGTTATCCCAAGGAATATGAGCACTTCACACCGGTGTGTGAAAGCAACGCGCTGAACAATTGCAGCCGCGAAAGCATCGTCAACGGTTACGACAACACGCTGGTGTACACCGACCATGTGCTGTCGAGCCTGATCGATGTGCTGCGCAGCAATCAGGAAAAAGTCGATACCGCCATGCTGTACCTCTCCGATCACGGCGAGTCCCTGGGCGAGTACAACCTGTTTCTGCATGGCACGCCGTACATGCTCGCGCCGGAACAACAGAAACATGTGGCGATGCTGGCGTGGTTCTCCGACAGTTACCAGAAGTCGTACTCGGTCGACACCCATTGCCTGCAAATGAGCCGCGACAAACCGTTGAGCCAGGACAACCTGTTCCATTCGATGCTCGGTCTGCTGGAAGTGCAGAGCAAGGTCTATCAGCACGATCTGGACCTGTTCGCCGGTTGCCGCGGTGCCGTCATCGACGGCGTCCTGGCCAGGGACTGAACCCTCGGAATTGTTCTGTAAGACTATTCTTGCTTGCAGGCAGGAGATTTCATCAACGCTCTTGCCCTGCGAAGGCGCGTAAAGCGCCGGTGGCGATATATACTGCGCGCCATTCTTGAAGGGAGAGCCGTGTGGCCATCGATATTCACTGGATTCGCGACAACGATAGCCTCGCGCAGTTTTGCGCCGAGTGGCAGCAGCTGCCTTTCGTTGCCCTCGACACCGAATTCATGCGGGTCGACACCTTCTACCCGATTGCCGGCCTGCTGCAGGTCGGCGACGGCAAGCGCGCCTATCTGATCGACCCGCTGACCATTGACGCCTGGCAACCGCTGGCGGCGTTGCTGGAAAACCCGGCGGTGCTCAAAGTCCTGCACGCGTGCAGCGAAGACCTCGAAGTCCTGCTGCGCCTGACCGGCAGCCTGCCAGCGCCGTTGTTCGACACGCAACTGGCTGCGGCCTACCTGAACCTCGGGTTCTCGATGGGCTATTCGCGTCTGGTGCAGGAAGTGCTCGGCATCGAACTGCCGAAGGGCGAAACCCGTTCCGACTGGCTGCAGCGCCCGTTGTCCGACACGCAAATCAGCTATGCCGCCGAAGACGCCGTGCATCTGGCGGAGGTTTTCGTACAACTGCGTCCGAAACTGTCCGATGACAAATTCGCCTGGGTACTGGAGGACGGCGCCGAACTGGTCGCCAACTTGCGCCGCGAGACCGATCCGTACGAGGTGTATCGCGAGGCCAAACTGGCCTGGAAGCTGTCTCGCGCGCAACTCGCCGTTCTGCGCGAACTGTGCGCCTGGCGTGAGCGCGAAGCCCGTGCCCGCGACCTGCCGCGCAACCGTATTATCCGTGAGCATTCGTTGTGGCCGCTGGCCCGCACGCAACCGGACAACCTCAGCGCGCTGGGCAAGATTGAAGACATGCATCCGCGTACCGTGCGTCAGGACGGCGAGTTTCTGCTTGATCTGATCAAGCGCTCTGGCAGTGTGGGGCCTGATCAATGGCCGCCAGCCGTGCCGGAGCCGTTGCCGATCGAAGCCGCCGCGCTGATCAAACAGCTGCGAGCGCTCGGTCAGGCCGAAGCCGAACGTCTGGGCATCGCGCCGGAATTGATGCTGCGCAAGAAAACCCTCGAAGCCCTGGTCAAAAGCGGCTTCCCCGAGGGCCCTTACCAATTGCCTGATTCGCTGCGTGGCTGGCGCCGCGAATTGATGGGCCAGAAGCTGCTCGACAGCCTGGCCACCGCCGGAGAACAGCCTTGAAACGTATTTGCTCCATTTATCAAAGTTCGAAGAAAAGCGGCATGTACCTCTACGTGCTCAAGAGCGATGCGCTGGAACGCGTGCCGGAAGGCCTGATGGCGGCGTTCGGCAAGGCGAAGCATTCCTTCGATCTGGTACTGACCCCCGAGCGCAAGCTCGCCAGCGAAGACATCGCCGTGGTCCTGGAGAACCTCGACAAGCAGGGCTACCACCTGCAGATGCCACCGGCCGAGGAAGAGTACATCGAGCACTTGCCCGAAGAGTTGCTGCGACGCAACGACCCGGTCTGATCCGCGAGGCCCTGTCCTGGGCCTCTTGTAACCCCTGGAACGGTTTTTACTGCGACGGCTGCCACGAAGTGGGCGGCCGCCTGCACGGTTTGCGAAAGGTTTGAACATGCGCGTTCTGATTGCTGAACACGACCACGCGATATACGCCCGGCTGCTGCGTCAGGCAGCCCCGGAGCTTGAAGTGCTGACCAGTGGCGACTCCGCCGAGCTGGCCCGCCAGGCTGCTGATTGCCCGGTGTGGCTGGGCCAGCCGGATCTGTTGGCGACCCTGTTGCGTCAGGGCCACCAGCCCCAATGGCTGCAATCGACCTGGGCCGGCATCACGCCGCTGCTGGCCGACGGTTTGCGCCGCGATTACCGCCTGACCCGGGCGGTCGGCATTTTCGGTCAGGTGATGGCTGAATACGTGCTGACCTACATGCTCGGCCACGAGCGCGAAGTGCTGGCGCGACTGGTCAGCCAGGTCGAGCGCAAGTGGGACAGTCGCACCGGCCAGAGTCTGGTCGGGCGCAAGGTGCTGATCGTCGGCACCGGCGACATCGGCCAGAGCGTGGCGCAGTTCCTGCGGCCATTCGGCGTTGAGTTGTACGGCATCGCCAGCAGTGCCCGGGAGCAGGCGCCATTTGTCGAAGTCGGCTCGATGGCGGACCTGCCACGGCTGGTGGGGGAAGTGGATTACGTGGTCAATCTGCTGCCCAACACCGAGCACACCCACGACATCTACGACGCGGCGCTGTTCAAGCAATTCAAGCCGACCGGGTTGTTCATCAACGCCGGGCGCGGTGTGGCGGTGGTCGATGCGGATCTGGTCGAAGCGCTGAAGGAAGGTCATCTGGCCGGCGCGGTGATCGACGTCTGCCGTCAGGAACCGCTGCCGCAACGGCATCCGTTCTGGACCGCGTGGGGCTTGCTGTTGACCGGGCACAGCTCTGCGCCGACGTCGCCGCCGATGATGGTGCAGTTGTTTCTGGACAACTTGCGGGCGTATCAGGCGGGAGAGGCGTTGCGTGGGGAAGTGGATTTCGCACGCGGTTACTGATTCACCGCAGTGAAAAATGTGGGAGCGGGCTTGCTCGCGAAAGCGGTTTATCAGTCAGCCAAGACGTCGACTGGTAAGCCCTCTTCGCGAGCAAGCCCGCTCCCACATTTCGTTATGCGCCATGGCTTAGAGGGTGAAGTCGCCTTCAGCCGCCAGTTCGCTCAGCGGACGACGCGGGCTCGGCGTTTCCCGTGCTTGCAGGTAATCCGCCAGGGTTGCCTTGTCACCCAGCTTGCCCACCGCCACGGCGGCGTGCAGTGCATAACCTTGCGGAATGTTCAGCTCCTTGCGAGTCAGCTCCTGATCGAAGCCGGCCATGCCGTGGGTGTGCCAGCCGCTCAGGCTCGCTTGCAGAGCCAGATGGCCCCAGGCCGAACCGGTGTCGAAGGTGTGCCACAGCGCTGGTGTTTCTTCGGTCGCGCCCGGTGCGGTGAAGGTGGTTTTGGAAATCACGATCACCAGCGCCGACGCGTGCTGCGCCCAACTGCGGTTGAATTCGTTGAGCAGGCCCAGGTAACGCTCCCAGTTCGGCGTATCGCGACGGGCGTAGAGAAAACGCCACGGCTGCGAGTTGTACGCCGATGGCGCCCAGCGCGCGGCTTCGAAGAAGCTCAGCAAGGTTTCTTCCGGAATCGCTTCGCCGGTGAAGGCGCGGGGCGACCAGCGATCGGTGAACTGCGGGTGAATGGCGTATTCGGCAACGCGAGGGTTGGCACTCATCGAGAGATTCCTTGCTACGTTTGAGGACAGGTTTGAAGCAAAACCCGGCGGGATCAGTTGGGCTGAACGATGGGGGCTGTATCTGAAGCCGTGCAGTTCACCGGAATGCAACGCGGTCGAGCGTTAATGGCATCCAGCCAGGGCTTCTTGAGACTGGCAAAGCTACTTGGCCGCGCAAAAACTGACAAGCCCTGCACAACCGACAGTCGCCAGCGCTTGGCCCACGGGGCCTTGGGCACTAGACTGGCGGCCTTTTCACCACCTGATGTTGATGCTTGAGCCATGGCCGCCAAAGTCGAACCGTTCTGGAAACGCAAAACCCTCGATCAACTGGATCACGAGGAATGGGAATCGCTGTGCGACGGTTGCGGCCTGTGCTGCCTGCAGAAGCTCGAGGATGAAGAAGACAACAGCGTCTATTACACACGCATCGCCTGCAAACTGCTGGACCTGAAAAGCTGCCAGTGCAGCGATTACCCGAACCGCATCAAGTTTGTTCCGGACTGCATCCAGCTCACCCCGGGCCAGGCCGAAGCATTCAAATGGCTGCCGCCGACTTGCGGCTATCGGCTGGTCAGCGAAGGCAAGGATCTGCCGTTGTGGCATCACCTGGTCTGCGGGGATCGGGACGCCGTGCACCACGAACGGATTTCCCAGTCCGGGCGCATGCTCGCCGAAGGCAGCGTGCCGGAAGACGACTGGGAAGATCACCTGATTTTCCGCGCAGGTTAACGATTGACCAAGGAGCAGGTATGGCGACGGGATTGCGCCGGGCGCTGATCGTCACGCTGCTGGCGCTGAGTGCGCCGGTGTGGGCGGCGAAGAAGGTCGATCTGGATTTTCAGGTACGCCTGCTGCCGCAGAGCGATCAGGCCGAGGTGCGCCTGACCCTCGCCAAAGGCGAGGCCGTGCGCAGTCTGGATTTCGACCTCGGCGACGGCAGCCACTACAGCGACTTCAAGGCCGACGGCCAATGGCAATTGACGCCGGGCCAACAGGCACGCGGCGTATGGCGCCCGACGGCGGACAAGGCCAGCCTGACCTACCGCGTGCGTATCAGTCACGGCCGCAAGAACGGCAGCTTCGACACGCGCCTGACCCCGACCTGGGCGCTGATGCGCGGTGATGAACTGGTGCCCCCTGCAAAGCTTGATCAGCAGGACGGCATCGAACTGGTCTCACGGCTGCAATTCGAACTGCCCGATGGCTGGAAAAGCGTCGAAACCGCCTGGCCGCGCATCGGCAAGAACAAATTCCGCATCGACAATCCGGCCCGTCTGTTCGACCGGCCTACGGGCTGGATGCTCGCCGGGCACCTCGGCAGCCGCCGCACACGATTGGGGGAGACCGAAGTCACCGTGGCGTCGCCACAGGGGCAGGGCATGCGCCGGATGGACGTGCTGACGCTGTTGACGTTCGTCTGGCCGCAGGTCCAAGCGGTGTTTCCCCGACATCCGAGCAAGCTGCTGATCGTCGGCGCCAACGACCCGATGTGGCGCGGCAGCCTGGCGGCGCGGGAGTCGATCTACCTCAACACGCGTTTGCCTCTGGTCAGCGAGAGCGGCAGTAGCCCCTTGGTCCGGGAGCTGGCGCAGGTGTTCGGGCGCATCAACGACGAGCAGCGCAGTGACTGGATCAAGGAAGGGTTCGCCGAGTATTACGCCGTCGAACTGGTGCGCCGTGCTGGCGGTATGAGCGATGAACGTTATCAGGCCTTGCAGGTGAAACTGGCCAAGGACAGCCAGAAGGTGACGACGTTGCGCGGCGAGCAGATCAGCCCGGCGCAGGTGTCCAAAGCGGTTTTGCTGTTACAGGAACTGGATCGCGAGATCCGTCTGAAGACTCGCAACAAGCGCTCGCTGGATGATGTGCTGCGCGGGGCGATGCATTTGGGGACGGTGGACACCAAAGAGTTCGTGCAACTCGCCGAAAGCATTCTCGGCGAGTCGTCCAAAGTCCTCGATACTGCGTTATTGCAGTAATACCGCCTTCACGAGCAAGCCCGCTCCCACATGTGATCGCATTACAACTGACGTAGAGCGGTTCAATGTGGGAGCTGGCTTGCTCCGGGCGGCGATCCGACGAAGAGGCCAGAAGCCTCACCGCAAGTTCAGGCTCAACCCCCGGCTTTGGGCGACTTCACCGAATCATTGCCGGTCACGGTGGCGGTTTTGGTCGCCGCCTCGGCATTGGCTTTGAGCTTGCTCAGCTCTTCACCGGCGCGCTCGATCTTTGTGCGCACGTTGTTCATGTCCTGACGGCTTTTCTCCAGCAGGCTTTTCACCGAGCTGTGGCCGGTGATGCCACGGGCCATGGCTACGCCGCCAATCGCCACCTGAATCAGCCCGAACACGCCGCCACGGCGCAGGCCCTTGCCGACCATGATCACGCCGCCGGCCAGCGAGCCGATGCGCTCCCAGCCTTCGACGTTCTGCTCGGAGCGGGTCTGGAACGGAGTGGATTCGATACGCTCGACGCGTTTGAGCTCGGTCATGATCTTTCTCCAGGCAATGAGTAATGGATAAACAAGCTGACTGCACTGGCGGTCAGCTCGTTCCATCGGATGTGCGGCGTTTCAGCGGAATTTCGGCCCGGAACGGGTATTCAGACCTTTGGCCATGCGGTCGTAAAGCACGACGTTGACCGTGGCGGCGAGGTTCATGCAACCGGTGGTCGGGATGTACACGACGTCTTCGCACCAGTCGCGGATCTCTTGATCCAGCGAGCCGTCTTCGGGGCCGAAGATGTACAGGGCGCGATCGGGGTGGGTGTATTCCGGCAGCGGGCGGGCGCCGTCGACCAGTTCCACGGCGACCGGGACGCAGTTGAGCGGCAGGATTTTTTTCAGGTCGTCGATGCCGATCAGCGGGATGTCGTAGTGCACGCGCTTGGTGTCGGTGACGAAATCGGCGGCGCGCTCATAGCGTTTGCCGGTGTAAAACACGGTCGACACGCCATAGCAGCCTGCGGCGCGCATCACCGAACCGACGTTTTCCGGTGATTTGGGGTTATACAAACCAATGCAGCTGTACCGTTTGTCTGCCACGAGCGGGGTGCCTTCGGGAAAAAGAGGGCGATTATACGGGGATTGGGGGAGGGGTGTTCAGTTTGAGATTGGCGGTGCCTGCCAGGCCGCCTTCGCGAGCAGGCTCGCTCCCACAGTTGATCGGTGTCGCACACAAAACCAATGTGGGAGCGAGCCTGCTCGCGAAAGGGTCGGGTCAGCCACTGAAGATCTTCAGTCTTCTTTTTTCATGAGGCCGGCCAGGGCAGCAAACGGATTGTGCGTGGCCTTGGCGATTTTCGGCGTGCTCAGCGAGCCTTCGCCGAAATACTGCTGGTCGGTGTAGCGCGAGTGTTCGTTGTCGTGGCAGTACAGGCACAGCAGTTCCCAGTTGGAACCGTCCTGCGGGTTGTTGTCGTGGTTGTGGTCGCGGTGGTGCACGGTCAGCTCGCTCAGGCGCTTGCCGGAAAACTCACGGGCGCAGCGGCCGCACACGTGCGGGTACATCTTCAGGGCCTTGTCGCGGTAGCCCATTTCCTTGTCGCGCTGGTTGTCGGCGAGGATGCGATCCAGCTTCGAAGTGTTGGTCGGGGTGGACGAACTCATGGGTTCACCTTTGCAGAAAGACTAATGACGGTTATGACGCCAGTTTAGCTCAGCCCTTGAGCTTCTCGGCAATCCAGATCGTGTGGCGCGTGCCCTTGTTGCCGTGGGCGAAGACCTGGACTTCCTCGGCTTTGAAACCGGCCTTCTTCAACTTGTCGGAAAACTGCCTGTCGGCGCTGGCCGACCACACCGCCAGCACGCCTTTGGGCCGCATTGCCCTGGCGCACGCGGCAAGGCCGGCGGTGGAATACAGCCAGCTGTTGGCCTTCTGGGTCAGGCCTTCGGGGCCGTTGTCGACGTCGAGCATGATCGCGTCGAAGCCGTTGGGCTCGCTTTGCAGCACTTTGGCCACGTCTTCCTGACGGATCACCGTGCGCGGGTCGAGCAGCGGGCGCCCGGACTTTTCACCGAGCGGGCCACGGTTCCACTCGACCACGCCGGGCACCAGTTCGGCGACCACCACTTCGGCGCACTTGCCCAAGTGCTTGAGCGCGGAGGCGAGGGTGAAGCCCATGCCCAGGCCGCCGATCAGCACTCGCGAATCCGGCCGGCCGGCGACCTTGCGGCAGGGGATTTCGGCCAGTGCATCTTCGGAGCCGTGCATGCGGGTGTTCATCAATTGCCCGCCGTCGCCGCCCTGGATCTTGATGACGAAATCCTCGCCATACTCGAACAGGCACAGGGCGCCGCCGTTGTCAGGGATCGGCGTGGTGTCGAGCAGAACGAAACGTTTCATGGAAATCTCTACAGGGGGGAAGGCAAGCCGGCGCGTTGGGAGTAGCCTGAGAGCAGACTTCAGGCCAACGGAGCCCTTGATGAAGCGCACCATTCTAACGGTCATTACCCTGGCCGCGCTCTCGATAACTGCCGTACAGGCGCAACAGACGATTCCCGTCAGCCCGACACCGCAACCGGGCTCGCCCGGCACGGCGACGCCAACCCCATATCCGCAGATCAGTCCGGTGCCGATTCCCAAGGCCGGCCCCGGCAGTGGCGGGCCACCGCTGGTACCGATCGAAATGCCCAGCCCGCCGACCAAGGATCAGCCGGTGCCGGGGATCGAACAGCCTGACGGGAAAAGCAAATCCCCCGGCGGCTAGATCTGTTGCGCCGCCAGTTGACCGTCGGCCATGCGCAGGCGTTTGGACAGGGAGACGGCGAGGGCGCGGATGATCTTGGCGGCGATCTTCGGCGCATCGTTGAGCATTTTTTCCAGCGAATCCTTGCCGAGGTTGAGCAACTGACAGTTGCTCGCCGCCACGCAAGTTGCCGAACGGCGTTCACCGTCGAGCACGGCCATTTCACCGAACGCCCGACCGCTGCGCAGGGTGGCCATGGTCACGATCTGGCCGTCGCCACCGGTTTTCTGCACGGCCACCTGGCCGGTGTGGATGATGCACATGAAACTGCCGGCATCGCCTTCGCGAAAGATCGCTTCGCCTTCAGCCACGGTGCTGATGCTGAAGTAGCCCGAAGCGGCGGCGAAATCCGCCAGTTGCAATTGATCGAACAGGCCGCAGTCCATCAGCCAGTCGCGGATTTCGTTGTTCAGTAGAGTGGGTTCTGACATGTCGTGCGGTCTTTTTGTTGTGTCGGGTGGCAGGCTCGCCACCGGGGGCCGATCTGCTTATCGGCTCCCGGTGCCCGGAATTAAGACCTGACTGACCGGCGGAGTTCCTCAGGTGATGCCCAGAACCTTGAAAACAAATGCATATTCGAGCGCTACGTCACGTAATCCCTGATAACGCCCGCTCATGCCGCCGTGGCCGGCGCCCAGTTCGGTCTTGAGCAGCAATGGATTGTCATCGGTCTTGGTCGCGCGCAATTTCGCCACCCACTTGGCCGCTTCCCAATACTGCACGCGGCTGTCGTTGTAGCCGGCGATTACCAGCGTCGCAGGATAGGCCTGCGCGGTGACGTTTTCGTACGGCGCATAGGCCTTGATCCGCTCGTAGACCTCCGGCTCTTCGGGATTGCCCCACTCGTCGTATTCGGTGACGGTCAGCGGCAGATCCGGGTCGAGCATGGTGTTGAGCACATCGACGAACGGCACTTCGGCAATCGCCACACCGAACAGCTCCGGGCGCTGGTTGAGCACCGCGCCGATCAGCAGGCCACCGGCGCTGCCACCGCTGATCGCCAGTTGTGGCGCGGTGGTGATGCCGTTGAGGATCAGGAATTCGGCGCAGGCAATGAAGTCGCTGAAGGTGTTGTGCTTGTGCTCCTGCTTGCCGGCGCGATACCAGCCTTCCCCCAGTTCACCGCCGCCACGCACGTGGGCGATGGCGAATGCCATACCGCGATCCAGCAGGCTCAGGCGGGCATGGGAGAACCACGGATCGAGGCTCGAGCCGTAGGCACCATAACCGTAGAGGTACAGCGGCACTGGCTTACCGATCATTTCGCGTTTCATCACCAGACTGATCGGCACCAGCGTGCCGTCCGGGGCAGTGGCCCAAAGGCGCTGGCTGACGTAGGCGTCGGCGTCGAACGGGCCGAGCACCGGGGTTTCCTTGAGGACAGTCTGCTCGCCGGTGGCGAGGATCAGTTGCCGGACCTGAGCCGGACGATTCAGCGCCTCATAGCGCAGGCGAATGCGGTCGCTTTCGAACTCCAGGCTGTTTTGCACGTAGAGGCTGTAAGCCGCGTCCGGCAATTGCACGCGATAAGGCGCCAGACCGTGTGGGTGGACCTCGATGATCGGCAATCCGCCTTCGCGCAGGCTCAGGGTCAGGGCTTCGGCGTTGAGGGTCACGCCATCGAGCATCACCGAATCGCTATGGGGAATCAGGTTCTGCCAGTCGGCTTCGCTCGGTGCGATGCCGGTGTCCGGGGCCTGATAGAGGGCGAAATTGATGCCGTCGCGGTTGGTGCGGATGAACCAGGTCCATTCGCCATCAAGCTTGCCGTGGTCGACGTCGTACTCGTGATCCTCGACCCGTGGCGCCAGGCAGGTGAACGGCTGGTGCGGCTGATTGGCGTCCAGCGCCCAGACTTCGCTGGTGGTCTTGCTGCCCAGGGACAGCAGCAATTGCTGTTCGGAACTGGCGCGATAGCAATGCAGGAAGAAACGCCCGTCCGGCTCGTGGAACACCTCTTCGGCGGCAGTGCCGTCGAGGCGATAGCGGAACAGTTTGTGCGGGCGATGGGTGTCGTCAAGCACGCCGAAGAACAAGGTCAGGCTGTCGTTTGCCCAGGTCATGCTGCCGTCGCAGTCCTGGAATTCCAGTTCGCTGACACGTTCGCTGGATAATTCCTTCACGAACAGCGTGTAAATCTCGTCGCCCGAGGCATCGACGCTGTAGGCCAGGCGCTGGTGATCCGGGCTGATGCTGAACGCGCCGAGGGAGAAAAAGCCGCCATTGGCCAGAGCATTCGGGTCGAGCAGCAGCTGTTCGCGGCTTTCGTCGAGGGTCAGGCTGTCGTCGGCAGGGCGCGGGCAGCGATAGTGGCGGGGGTATTCGTCACCCGCGGTGGTGCGGGTGTAATACAGATACGGGCCCCACGGCGACGGCAAGGAAAGGTCGGTTTCGAGGATCCGGCCCTTGATCTCCTCGAACAGGGTTTCGCGCAATTCGGCCTGATCGGCGGTCTGCGCCTGCTGGTAGTCGTTTTCGGCCTTGAGGTAGTCGAGCACCGCGTCGGTGTCGCGTTCCTGCAGCCAGGCATACGGGTCGTGACCGGCATCCTTGCGGGCAATCGGGGCGCTGGTGACGTTGGCGGATACGGGCATGGAAAGCTCTCGGACATGACAAATAAGGGATGCACGGACGGCGGGGGAGCCTGACGTGCGAAAAGTCGTTACTATAAGCGCCTCTTTGCCTGCCTTGCCATGGACACCATGACCGAGAACGACTATCTGATCGCCTGGGGCCTTTACGCCTTTGCCGCTGTTGGCTGCCTGCTGGTGTGGATGCGCATGACCCGCTGGATGTGGCGCTGGCTGCGCGAACCGCTGCGTGTGCTGATGGCGGTGTTGCTGTTCAGCCCGACCATCATCGATCCGGTGAAGGAAAAATTCGCCCCGGCCGTCGCCATTACGGCGCTGGATCTGGCGTTCAAGGTGGGCAACAACGCCTGGCGCGCGATTTCCGAACTGCTCATGTACGCGATGATCGCGTTCGGCCTGTACCTGGTTTTCGTGCTGATCCGCTTCCCGATCGAACGCGCTTCGAAAGCTCGCAAGGAGCAGGCTGAAGCAGCCCGCGCAGCAGCCCGTGCCGATGACGAGCGCGACGGCGATCAACCGTTCGGCGGTGCCGGCGATGATCGTTACGGCCGTCCACCTCTGCCGAGCAATCCGCAGCGCGGGCGCGTCGAGCCGCGTCTGTAATCACGAGAGCCCGCACATGTGTGAACTATTGGGCATGAGCGCCAACGTGCCGACCGATATCGTGTTCAGCTTCACCGGGCTGATGCAGCGCGGTGGTCGAACCGGGCCGCACCGCGATGGCTGGGGCATTGCCTTCTACGAAGGGCGCGGCTTGCGTCTGTTCCAAGACCCGGCGGCCAGCAGCGAGTCGGAAGTGGCGAATCTGGTGCAGCGTTATCCGATCAAGAGCGAAGTGGTGATCGGTCATATCCGTCAGGCCAACGTCGGCAAGGTCTGTCTGTCCAACACCCACCCGTTCGTCCGCGAACTGTGGGGGCGCAACTGGTGCTTTGCGCACAATGGCCAGCTCGCCGATTTCACCCCGATCAAGAGTTTCTACCGCCCGGTCGGCGATACCGACAGCGAAGCGGCGTTCTGCGATTTGCTCAACCGCGTACGTGCAGCGTTTCCGGAACCGGTCGATATAGAGGTGCTGCTGCCGGATCTGGTCGCCGCGTGCGCCGAATACCGCAGCAAAGGCGTGTTCAACTGCCTGCTCAGCGACGGCGACTGGCTGTTCTGCTATTGCTCGACCAAACTGGCACAGATCACCCGTCGCGCACCGTTCGGCCCGGCGCGGCTCAAGGACGTCGATGTGATCGTCGATTTCCAGGCCGAAACCACGCCCAACGATGTGGTCACGGTGATTGCCACCGAACCGCTGACCGAAAATGAAACCTGGACCCGCTACGAACCGGGCCAATGGAGCCTGTGGCGACGCGGCGAATGCGTCAGCCAGGGCACGACCGAATAAAGGATCTCTCCTCGATGTTGCTCAGTTATCTACGGCTGGTGTTGTTTGCGGCGGGCCTGTTGATCGGTGTCCAGGTGCCTGGCTTCATCAACGATTACGCCAAGCGGGTCGAAGCGCACCTGATCGAGGCGCAGACCGGCCTGCGCGGTTTCCAGGGCACCGCCGAGCAGTTCTTCAAAGGTGATCTGCAGGCGCTGGTCGCTCACTATCGCGCCAGCGAAGACCCGGTGTTTCGCAGTGATGCCGACAGCCTGAGCACCTTGCTCAACCGTCAGCTGGCGCTGGACAAGCAATTCCAGGCGATGCAGGGCCCGTGGTACATCCGCTTCCTGCAAGTGGTGCTGGCCGCCGACCCGGACATCCGCAAGGAAACCTGGAACGGCTACAGCTACCAGATCCTGCTGACGCCGGAAGCGATGATCTGGGGCATGAGCGGCGCGCTGCTGCTGTCGTTCGGCCTTGAATGCCTGTTCCGTCTGATCGACTGGGTGGTGCTGGGCGGCAAGCGCCTGCGCCAGAGCCGGCCGATCGAAGACCGGGATGTGCGCGGGCTGTAAGCTTCGATGCATCGTTCCCACGCAGTGGGAACGATCAACTTAAAGCGATGTAATCCTTGCCCACCTTGCGCGCATACCCCTCCAGCACCTGCTGACACAACGTCACAATCTCTTCGACCCATTCCACACCGACCCGCCACGACACCACCACCTGCAGATTCGGCGGACGCTGTTCGATGTCGAGCAGGGTCAGTTCGCCCCGCGCCAGTTCCTCGGCCACCAGCACCGGCGGCAACGCGCCAATGCCGAATCCGTCGCGCAACAGCCGGGTGATCGCCGACACCGAATTCACACAGTTCAACCGTGGCGCCAGCACGCCCTGGGCCTGCATCAGCGCCAGAATGTCCTGATGCGGCCGGGAGTTTTTCGAGTAGGTGATGATCCGTTCCTGCGCCAGGTCGGCGAGGCTTTGATAGTCGCGGTTGTAAATCGAATGGCTGGCGACGATCCAGCCGATGGGGTGACTGGCCAGCTCCAGGCTGCGCACGCTTTCCTGGCGCACCAGATCGGTTTGCAGGATCAGATCGAGAAAGCCTTTTTGCAGCTGATCGCAGAGGTTCAGCGAGGTATCCGCCACCAGCTCGATTTCCACTCGCGGGTACAGATCGGTCATCTGCGCCACCAACGGGCTGAGCCAGGTGTGGATCACGGTATCCATCACCCCGATGCGCACCCGGCCGACCTTGCTCGATCGGGTCTCGATCGACTGTTTCAGCGCCTGCATCGTGTCGAGCATCTGCTCGGCATAGTCCAGCACTTTCAAACCTTCGGGCGTCAGGCTGACGCCGCGTGAATCGCGCAGAAACAGCTTCACCCCGAGCTCGCCTTCGAGCACCGCGATCCGGCTGGAAATCGAGGCCTGGGTGGTGAACAGCTTGTCGGCGGTCAGGCGAAAACTTTTCAGCCGGGCGACCCAGACGAAGGTTTCGAGAAACTTCAGGTTCATGGCAACAAATTTTTCTTATGTCTTGGGCGGGTTTTTATTCGTTGGACGCGACCGGGTGACGCACCCAAGAATCGACGCATCCGGTTCCCACGATAGGCGTCGTCGGAGCTTCGAACAAGACCAATAAAAGCCTGCGGAGACATGCCATGAGTGCGCCCGACACCCTCGACCTCCCCAAGACTGCGGCCCGTCCCGGCCCGTTCGACTGGTATCGCAACATCAATCAGCAGGAGCGCCGGACCTTCTGGAGCTGCAAGATCGGCTACGGTCTGGACGGCATGGACACCCAGATGCTCAGCTTCGTGGTGCCAACCCTGATCGCGATGTGGGGCATCACCACCGGCGAAGCCGGCCTGATCCACACCAGCACCCTGATCGCTTCGGCCATCGGCGGTTGGGTGGCGGGAATTCTCTCCGACCGCATCGGCCGCGTCCGCACCCTGCAGCTGACGGTGCTGTGGTTCGCCTTCTTCACTTTCCTTTGCGGCTTCGCCCAGAACTACGAACAGCTGTTGATCGCCCGCACTCTGATGGGCTTCGGTTTCGGCGGTGAATGGACTGCCGGCGCGGTGCTGATCGGCGAAGTGATCCGCGCCAAGGACCGCGGCAAGGCGGTGGGCATGGTGCAATCCGGCTGGGCGCTGGGTTGGGGGCTGACGGCGATTCTGTACGCGCTGCTGTTCTCGGTACTGCCGCCGGAAGACGCCTGGCGCGCACTGTTCATCCTCGGCATCGTGCCGGCGGTGTTCGTGATTTTCGTCCGCCGTCTGGTGAAAGATCCTGAGATCTACCGCGAAGCCAAGGCCAAACAAACCCCGCAAAGCCCGTCGAAGTTTTACGAGATCTTCGCCCCCGGCATGCTCTTCACCACGTTCCGCGCCTCGCTGCTCACTACGGGCGCCCTCGGCGGTTACTACGCGATCACCTCCTGGCTGCCGACTTTTCTGAAGAACGAGCGCGGCTTGAGCGTACTCGGCACCGGCGGTTATCTGGCGATGGTGATCATCGGTTCCTACGTCGGTTATGTGATCAGCGCCTATTTGACCGACCTGTTGGGGCGCAAGAAGAACTTCATCCTGTTCGCGGTCGGCTCGTTCACCATCGTTCTGCTCTACACCCAATTGTCGGTCAGCAACGGCGTGATGCTGTGGCTGGGCTTTCCGCTGGGCTTCTTTGCCTCGGGAATTTTCAGTGGCATGGGGGCGTTTCTGACTGAGTTGTTTCCGACGCGGATTCGCGGCTCGGGGCAGGGCTTCTGCTACAACATCGGCCGAGCGCTGGCGGCGTTGTTCCCGCTGCTGATCGGGCTGCTCAGCCAGAAAGTACCGCTGAGTGTAGGCATCGGTGCCTTTGCGGCAGTGTCCTACGGCGTGGTGATCCTTGCGGCATTGAGCCTGCCGGAAACCCGTGGCAAGCAACTGGACGCGCAGTAACTGATAACCTGCGACAACGTCCTACGATAAAAAAAGACCAAAGCTACAGGAGTGTTCACCGTGAGCCGCCTGCTATTGAACTGTGACATCGGCGAGAGCTTCGGCAGCTGGACCATGGGTCTGGACGCGGAAGTCATGCCCTTCATCGATTGCGCCAACATTGCCTGCGGTTTCCATGCCGGCGATCCGGGCATCATGCGCAAGACCGTCAGCCTGGCCCTGAGCCATGGCGTGCAGATCGGCGCGCATCCGGCCTATCAGGATCTGGTGGGGTTCGGCCGGCGTTCCATGGCCTACACCGCTCAGGAACTGCAAGACATCCTGCATTACCAGATCGGCGCCCTCGACGGCATCTGTCGTGCCCAGGGCGGGCGGGTGAGTTACGTCAAACCCCACGGCGCGATGTACAACGACATGATGGCCAACCCGGCGCAGTTGCGAGCGGTGATTCAGGCCGTCGCGGCTTACGACAGGACCTTGCCGCTGATGCTGATGGCCACCCGCGACAACACGGCGGCGCAACAGCTCGGCGACGAATACGGCGTGACCCTCTGGTTTGAAGCCTTCGCCGACCGTGCCTACGACAGCGCCGGCCGGCTGGTCTCGCGACAACTGCCCGGCGCAGTGCACCACGACTCCGAAACCATCATCGGGCAAGCGCTGACCATCGCCCGTGGCGACAATCTCACCGCGAGCGACGGCAGCGCGCTGTACCTGCAAGCCAACACCTTGTGCGTGCATGGTGACAACGCCAGTTCAGTGGCCGCCGTGCAACGCATTCGTCAGGCCCTGAACGAGCAGAGCGCGCCATGAATCCGCGGGTGGAAGTGGTGGCGCTGGATTGCCTGATGCTGCGGCTGTTCGATGAAATCGCCGAAGCCAACATGCCGTGGATGCTCGCCGCCAGTGAGCGGTTGCGCACGGTGTTCGGCGCACATCTGATCGATCTGGTGCCGTCGTACACCACGTTGATGGTGCATTACGATCTGACCGCGTTGAGCCCGAATCAGGCGCGGGAATTGATTGCCGAAGCCTTGATCGACCTGTCGCCGAATGCGCACACCGGCGGCCAGTGCCATGTGCTGCCGGTGTGGTACGACCTGAGTGTCGGCCCGGAACTGAGCCTGCTGTCGCAACGCAGCGGGTTGTCGGTAGACGAAGTGATCCGCCGTCACAGTGCTCGCGAATATCAGGTGTTCGCCCTTGGTTTTGCGCCGGGTTTTGCCTTCATGGGGCTGGTGGAAGAAGTCCTCGCGGCGCCGCGTCTGAATACCCCACGCAAGAAAGTCGCCGCCGGCAGTGTCGGTATCGCCGAGCGCCAGACCGCGGCGTATCCGGTGGTGTCTCCCGGCGGCTGGAACCTGATCGGTCGCACGCCGGCAAAACTGTTCGACCGTGAACGCGATGGCTACAGCCTCATGCAGCCCGGTGATACCGTGCGTTTCGAAGCGGTGAGCCATGCCGAATTCATCCGCCTCGGTGGTGACGACACGCCTCTGGAGGTCCTTGCATGAGCCGACTGACGATTGAAGCGAGCACACCGCTGTGCCTGTTGCAGGACGCCGGGCGGTTTGGCGTGCGCCATCTGGGCGTGACCCAGGGCGGCGCGGCGGACTGGCGGTCGATGGCCTGGGCCAACTGGCTGCTGGGCAATGGCCTGGATTTGCCGGTGATCGAAATTACCCTCGGTGGGTTTGCGGTGGTGGCGGAGCAGGATTGTCTGCTCGCGCTGGCCGGTGCCGATCTGGGTGCGCAGATTGACGGTGAGGCGTTGGCGCCGTGGCGCAGTTTCAAACTGCGCAAAGGGCAGACCTTGAAGTTCACCCAGCCGGTGCTGGGGGCGCGGGCCTATGTGGCGGCGCCCGGTGGTTTCAGTGCGCCGAAAGTGCTGGGTAGCAGCGCCACGGTGGTACGTGAGGAGCTTGGCGGTCTTGATGGTTTTGGCTTGCCGCTGGCCAAGGGCGCTTCGCTGAGTTATCAGGGCGAAACCCTATTGGTGCGTGAGGTTCCGGCGGAGCATCGACCGGACCTGCGCCTCAACGCGCCGCTCGATCTGGTGCTCGGCGCGCAGATCGGTCAGTTCAGCGGGCAGAGCCTGTTCGATGCCTTCAACCGTGCATGGACGCTGGACAGTCGTGCCGACCGAATGGGCATTCGGTTGCTGGGGACGGCGTTGCAGTATCAGGGCAAACCGATGATTTCCGAGGGCATTCCGCTGGGCGCGGTGCAGGTGCCGCCGGACGGGCAGCCGATCGTGTTGCTCAATGACCGGCAGACGATTGGCGGCTATCCGCGATTGGGAGCGTTGACGCCGTTGGCACTGGCGCGTCTGGCGCAGTGTCTGCCGGGGGCGAAGGTCAGATTGCGCCCGGTGGTACAGGACGTCGCGCACCGGGAGCATATCGAGTATCTGAAGCGCTTCTGATCATTTCCCCCGCCGCTGGCGGGGGAGCCATTGCGGATTACTTGGACAGAAACCGCATCCCTTCTTCCAGTCCGCGCAACGTCAGCGGATACATCTGGTCCTCGATCAAATCCCGCACGATGTTGGTCGACGAGGTGTAGCCCCACGTGTCTTTCGGGTACGGATTGATCCAGATGAGCTTCTTGTACTTCTCCATGAAGCGCTGCATCCACACGTAACCCGGCTCTTCGTTCCAGTGCTCGACGCTGCCACCGGCCTGGGTGATTTCATAAGGCGCCATGGCCGCGTCGCCGATGAAGATCACTTTGTAGTCGGCGCCGTACTTGTGCAGCAAGTCCTGGGTCGAGGTGCGCTCGGAGGTGCGGCGCATGTTGTTCTTCCACACCGATTCATAAATGAAGTTGTGGAAGTAGAAGTACTCCAGATGCTTGAACTCGGTCTTGCAGGCCGAGAACAGTTCCTCGCAGATCTTCACGTGGGCGTCCATCGAGCCGCCGATGTCGAACAGCAGCAACAGCTTCACCGTGTTGCGCCGTTCCGGGCGCATCTGGATGTTCAGCAGCCCGGCGTCCTTGGCGGTGTGGTCGATGGTGCCATCGATGTCCAGTTCTTCCGCCGCACCCTGGCGCGCGAATTTGCGCAGGCGGCGCAGGGCGACCTTGATGTTGCGGGTGCCCAGCTCCACGGAGTCGTCGAGGTTCTTGTACTCGCGCTGATCCCAGACTTTCACCGCTTTGCCCTGGCGCTTGCCGGCGTCGCCGACCCGGATGCCTTCCGGGTTGAAACCGCCGGAGCCGAACGGGCTGGTGCCGCCGGTGCCGATCCATTTGTTGCCGCCGGCGTGGCGCTCCTTCTGTTCTTCCAGGCGTTTCTTGAACTCTTCGATCAGCTTGTCCAGGCCGCCGAGGGACTGGATCTGTGCGCGTTCCTCGTCGGTCAGCGAGCGCTCGAATTCCTTGCGCAACCAGTCTTCGGGAATCAGCGCCTGCAATTGATCGTCGAGCTTTTCCAGGCCGTTGAAGTAGGCGCCGAACGCACGGTCGAACTTGTCGAAATGCCGTTCGTCCTTGACCAGGATCGCCCGGGACAAGTAGTAGAACTCGTCCATGTCGGCGAAGGTCACGCGCTGTTTCAGCGCGTTGATCAGGTCGAGCAGCTCGCGCACCGACACCGGTACCTTGGCTGCACGCATTTCATTGAACAGGTTGAGCAACATGGCGTCAGCCTCTTAGCGGGTGCCGCGACGGCTCATGAACGCCAGGCGCTCAAGCAGTTGCACGTCCTGTTCGTTCTTCACCAGCGCACCGGCCAGCGGCGGGATGGCTTTGGTCGGATCGCGTTCGCGCAGCACCGCTTCGCCGATGTTGTCGGCCATCAGCAGTTTCAGCCAGTCGACCAGTTCAGAGGTCGACGGCTTCTTCTTCAGGCCAGGCACCTTGCGCACGTCGAAGAACACGTCCAGCGCTTCGCTGACCAGGTCTTTCTTGATGTCCGGGTAGTGAACATCGACGATTTTCTGCAGGGTGGCGCGGTCCGGGAAGGCGATGTAATGGAAGAAGCAGCGGCGCAGGAAGGCGTCCGGCAGCTCTTTCTCGTTGTTGGAGGTAATGATGATGATCGGACGTTTCTTGGCCTTGATGGTCTCGTCGATCTCGTAAACGTAGAACTCCATCTTGTCGAGTTCTTGCAGCAGGTCGTTGGGGAACTCGATGTCGGCCTTGTCGATTTCGTCGATCAGCAGGATGACCCGCTCTTCGGACTCGAACGCTTCCCAGAGCTTGCCTTTCTTCAGGTAGTTGCGCACGTCGTGGACTTTTTCATTGCCCAGTTGCGAGTCGCGCAGACGGCTCACCGCGTCGTACTCGTACAGCCCCTGATGAGCCTTGGTGGTGGACTTGATGTGCCAGGTGATCAGCTTGGCGCCGAACGATTCGGCCAGTTGCTCGGCGAGCATGGTCTTGCCGGTGCCCGGTTCGCCCTTGACCAGCAGCGGCCGCTCCAGGGTGATGGCGGCGTTGACCGCCAGCTTCAGGTCATCGGTGGCGACGTAGGCCTGGGTGCCTTCGAACTTCATCTGCTAATCCTCGAACGGTAACGCCGACCTGAACGGGCAGGGCGGGGGCGAAATAATCGGATGCCCGACTATAACGCGCAGCCCGGTCGACTGTGAACGCAGACGGCTTATTCAGTCTCTGAATGGGGCGTCACATGTTGACTCAGTTTCGGCACGAGGCCAGTATTCAGGTATCGCCAATTTGGCGATAGCCTTCGGGCATGACTACCAAATACCGATTTCGCGAAAAATACCGCATTCAGTTGCGCGAGAAGGATCACCCGCCACCCCATGTTCACCTGACCGGTGGCGGAGTGGATGTGATGCTGAGCCTGGAAACCGTCGAGGTCATGATGGGCAAGGCACCGCCACTGATCGTCAAGGAAGCGTTGGAGTGGGTTTCGGCCCATCAGACGCAATTGCTGGAGGACTGGAAACGATGTTACTCATGAAGCGGCCGCGGCTGGCGGCAGTGCAGGCTCTTGGCGATGCTTGTCTGTCGCTGACCTTTATCGACGGACAACAGATGAACCTGGACTTGAGCCGCGATCTGCAAACCTATCCGGGGCTCGCTCCGCTACTGGACGCTGAAGTGTTCGCAACCGCAGAGTTGGGTGACGACGGCTGGAGCGTGGAGTGGCTGGAACCGGATATCCAGATTGGTGCCGATACCTTGTACCGGGACGCGCTCGCGCAAAATGCGCCGGACGAAAACACACGTATTTTCATGGATTGGCGCGCTCGCACCGGTTTACCGTTGAATGAGGCAGCCGAAGCGTTGGGTGTCAGCGCTCGCAGCATCAGTCGCTACAGTAATGGCCGGGAAGCCGTGCCCAGGTCATTGGCCCTGGCCTGTCTGGGTTGGGATTCACTGCAGGAAAAACCTGCACTGATCGCGGCAGAGGATACCGGGCGCTACATCGTCAACCGTAAAACTTAGCCCGCATCCGGCTTCGGCCGTTCATACCGGGCATTGAAGGCCTGAATGAATCCGTTGCGTAAAATCTGCAAAAACGCTTCGAACGCGCTGATATCTTGCTGGTGCACGCTGCCGCTGAGTTCGACGCGGGTGGCGAACTGGTTCTTGCCCTGGTTTTTCAGCACGGTTTCGGTGCCGCCGACCAGTGCTTCCCAGATCGAGCGGAAGATGCCCTTGTTCTTGTTCTCGACATCCTGCTGCCAGTTGAACACGTCGACGTCGCGCAGCAGCGGTTTGATGTAGCCCTTGAGCTGGCCCCTGTTGGCGGCGGCTTCGATGACCACATCGCCGTGGCCGGCGTTGAAGTCGAATTTGCCGTAGGCCGAGGCGAAGTCGTTCATGCGCTTGAGTTCGAGGTCACGGGCACGCAGGCGGAACTCGAAATCCTCGAAGTTGCTTAACGGATCGAACGTGGCGGAGGTCTCCAGAGGTGCCTGACCGAGCAGCAGGGCCTTGCCCTCGAAGCGGGCAATGCGCTTGCCCTTGTTGTCCACGACGTTGGTCAGGTTGTAGATGCTCGCCTCAACGTTGGTGGCGTTCATGTTTACCGGTGGTTTGGAGTTGAAGTTGCGAAAAGTGATGCGCCCATCGTTGATCTGCACCTCGTCGAGGGTGATCGGCAGCAACTTGCCCAGTTGGGCACGCCAGTCGGTGCCTTTACCGGTCTGGGAATTTTGCTTGATGGCACCACCATCGACGAAGTTCACTTGTGGCTTGAAGAACTTCACCTGCGCCACCACCGCATGGTCGTACCACAGCGAGTGCCAGCTGACGGACAGGTCGACCAGCGGCGCATCGACGAACGGCACCGGCACTTTGCCGTCGACCTTGACGATTTTCAGGCCGTTGATCTTGTAGGCCCCGCGCCAGAGCGCCAGATCGACGTCGGTGATCTGGCCGCGGTAGTCGCCCATGTTGGCCAGTTTCTCATTCAGGTAGTCGCGCACGAGGTAGGGCAGGGCGATGTGCAGGGCGACCAGCAACACCACGATGGTGGCGACAATCCATAACGGCCAGCGGTAGCGACGCTTCATGGCAACAAATCCCGAACGGTGTAAAGCGATTGACTGCCGCCTGCAGCAGACGTTCGGCCCGACTGGACTGAGGAGGTCAACAGGCTTACCTTGGAGCGCTGAATTCAACGCTGCACAAGGACCCAGCCATGAGCCGTATTTTTGCTGACAACGCCCATTCCATCGGCAACACGCCGCTGGTGCAGATCAACCGCATCGCGCCCCGTGGCGTGACCATTCTGGCCAAGATCGAAGGTCGCAACCCGGGCTACTCGGTCAAGTGCCGGATCGGCGCCAACATGATCTGGGACGCCGAAAGCAGCGGCAAACTCAAGCCGGGCATGACCATCGTCGAGCCGACTTCGGGCAATACCGGCATCGGCCTGGCCTTCGTGGCGGCCGCTCGCGGTTACAAATTGCTGCTGACCATGCCGGCCTCGATGAGCATCGAACGGCGCAAAGTACTCAAGGCATTGGGCGCCGAACTGGTGCTGACCGAACCCGCCAAGGGCATGAAAGGCGCGATCGAAAAGGCCGCGGAGATCGTTGCCAGTGATGCGGGCAAATATTTCATGCCGGCCCAGTTCGATAACCCGGCCAACCCGGCCATCCACGAAAAGACCACCGGCCCGGAAATCTGGAACGACACCGACGGCGCCATCGACGTGCTGGTGGCGGGCGTCGGCACCGGCGGAACCATCACCGGTGTATCGCGGTATATCAAGAATACGGCGGGCAAGCCGATCATCTCGGTGGCTGTGGAGCCGGTGTCTTCGCCGGTGATCACCCAAGCCCTGGCCGGTGAGGAGATCAAGCCGAGCCCCCACAAGATTCAGGGTATCGGTGCCGGTTTTGTGCCGAAGAACCTGGACCTGTCGATAGTCGACCGGGTCGAGCGCGTCACCGACGAAGAATCCAAGGTCATGGCGCTGCGTCTGATGCAGGAAGAGGGGATTCTGTGCGGCATCTCCTGCGGTGCGGCGATGGCTGTGGCGGTGCGCCTGGCGGAAACCCCGGAAATGCAGGGCAAGACCATTGTGGTGGTACTGCCGGACTCCGGTGAACGTTATCTGTCGAGCATGTTGTTCAGCGATCTGTTCACCGATCAGGAGAACCAGCAGTAAGCGGTCCGTTGATTCAGGTCAGCCCTGGTTCAGGAGCGCTATGCTAATTAGTGCTTTGTTGCGCAATTCTTAACACTGAATCTTGGGTTGGGCGGGTTTTTCCCGGAGCCGGTAGTGTTTATCATGGCCGGCCGCCATGTCGGGTAAATGACAGGGCGTGGCGTTGTTTTTTTTCAAGGAGTCGTTGATGACCTTTTCGTTGGCCGCCAAGGTATCGGTGTTGCTGCTTTTCGTGAGCAGCATCCTCTACGTGCATTTGCGCGGCAAGGCGCGTTTGCCGGTGCTGCGCCAGTTCGTCAACCATTCGGCGCTGTTCGCTCCGTACAACGCCTTGATGTACCTGTTTTCCGGTGTGCCGTCCAAACCGTACCTGGACCGCAGCAAGTTCCCGGAACTGGACGTGCTGCGCGACAATTGGGAAACCATCCGCGACGAAGCGATGCATCTGTTCGACGAGGGCTACATTCGCGCCGCCGAGAAGAACAACGACGCCGGTTTCGGCTCGTTCTTCAAGAAGGGCTGGAAGCGTTTCTACCTCAAGTGGTACGACAAACCGCTGCCCTCGGCCGAGACCCTGTGCCCGAAAACCGTGGCACTGGTGAGCGCCATTCCCAACGTCAAGGGGGCGATGTTCGCGTTGTTGCCGGGCGGCAGCCACTTGAACCCGCACCGTGATCCGTTCGCCGGTTCCCTGCGTTATCACCTGGGGCTGTCGACGCCCAACTCCGACGATTGCCGGATCTTCGTCGACGGTCAGGTTTACGCCTGGCGTGACGGTGAAGACGTGATGTTCGACGAGACTTACGTGCACTGGGTCAAGAACGAAACCGAACAGACCCGCGTCATCCTGTTCTGCGACGTCGAGCGTCCGCTGAGCAACCGCCTCATGACCCGCATCAACCGCGCCATCAGCGCCTGGCTGGGCCGTGCCACCGCCCCGCAGAACCTCGACGACGAGCGCGTCGGCGGGATCAACCGGGCCTATGCCTGGACCAAGAACTTCAGCGACCGGTTCAGCGGTGTGGTCAAACAGTGGAAACGCCGCAATCCAAAGGCCTACCGCGTAATGCGGCCGGTGCTGGCGGTGGTGGTGTTGACGTTGCTGGGGTATTGGCTGTTTGGTTGAGGCTGGATGCAGACGTGTAAAAAAACCGCTCCTTGTGAGCGGTTTTTTATGCGGGGAAGATAAAGGATGCGCCGGCGAGAACACCTCCCGGCTCTTCCGCTGCTGGATTAGCAAATGCCTCTCTGATTCGGAGTAACTCCCTTTCAGATAATTCTCCAGCAGAGAGCTTTCCTTTGGCCCTGATCGATTTGGCGCCTGGCGCTTTGTTCTCAGCGACAGCTTTCATGGCGTCTCCACTATGATCATTGCAATTGCAAACGAGCCTATGCGCCTGCCTCTCCAAATCATTGCAATCCATGTCGCAGGCTGGTTATAGTCGGCGCTCGTGAGTCCCACTACTCACCTTCCATCCCTTCAAAAAAGATCAGCCCAGATGCCTGCATCCCTCATCAACGCGGTAGTCGATTCAGCGGTCAACGCTGGCGTCGTGCCGTGCGGGAATCAGCAGCCTGTGCAGATCAGTCATTTCCCTCCACCTGTCAGTAGCACGCCGGTGTGCGCAGTCGTATCACCGCCGGGCGTTGGTGTTTCGGGCTGATCAGCGTTTTCTGCTGACCCCTGTGCCCGCCTGAAAAAACCTACTGAATTTCAGCTTCGGCTGAGTTGGCTATTAGCCTGACTACAGGTGGTATTCATGTTTGTCCTTTCGAAAAAGTCCGCGCTCGCGGCGGCGTCCACGAGCCTGTTCGTTCTGCTGTGGAGCAGCGGGGCGATCTTCTCCAAGTGGGGGCTGGCCCACGCCTCGCCCTTTGCCTTTCTGCTGATCCGTTTTGTGATCGCCCTGTGCGGGCTGGTGCTCCTGGCGCCGTTGCTCAAGCTGAAATTGCCCAAGGGCGGCCAGCCGATGCTGTATGCGATGGCTACCGGGGTGGTGCTGTTGGGCGCTTATCAGATCTTTTATCTGCTGGCGCTGGACCTGAAAGTCACCCCCGGGGTGATGGCGACCATCATGGGTGTGCAGCCGATTCTCACGGTGGTGATCATGGAGCGGCAGCGCTCGGCGAGCCGGATGTTTGGTCTGGCGCTGGGGCTGGCGGGTCTGATCATGGTGGTTTATCAGGGCATCGGTCTGGCCGGGATGTCGCTGGCGGGGATGCTGTTCGGGCTGCTGGCGCTGGCGAGCATGACCTTCGGCTCGATCATGCAGAAGCGCATCACCGACAATCCCCTCGGCACGCTGCCGGTGCAGTACCTGGCCGGTCTGTTGCTGTGCGGGATTTTCGTGCCGTTCCAGCCGTTCCACTTCGAGCACAGCGCCGGTTTCATCGTGCCGGTGTTGTGGATGGGACTGGTGGTTTCCGTGCTGGCGACGTTGCTGCTGTATCGACTGATCGCCCGGGGCAATCTGGTGAATGTCACCAGTCTGTTCTATCTGGTGCCTGCCGTGACCGCGGTGATGGACTACCTGATCTTCGGCAATCGCCTGGCGGCGTTGAGCGTGCTGGGGATGCTGTTGATCATTGTCGGACTGGTATTCGTGTTCCGTAAATCGGCGTAACAGCCACAAATGAAAAAGGCCCGGGAGGAAACTCCCGGGCCTTTTTGCATCTGTCGATCAGCGAGTCGCGGCTTCTACCGGTTTCACTGTCGCCGGCTTCAGTACCAGCCATAGCGCAATCGCGATCAACACTCCGCCGTACACGTGGGCCATCGACAGCGGTTCATCCAGAAACAGTGCGCCCCACAACACGCCGAATGGCGGGATCATGAAGGTCACGGTCATCGATTTCACCGGCCCGATGGAACTCAGCAGGCGGAAATAAATGATGTAGGCAAACGCAGTGCAGCCCAGACCCAGGCCCAACAGCGACAGCCAGACATTCCAGCCACCCCAGCTCACCGGTGGCTGGGTGATGACGCTGTAGCCGAACAGCGGCAGCAGGAACAGCGTCGCACCGAGCATGCTGCCCAACGCCGACAGACGGCTGTCGAGCCCGCCGGCCTGATCCAGCCAGCGCCGGGCGAGGAAGCCGGCGAAGCCGTAGCAGGTCGTTGCGAGCAGGCAGGCGACAGCGCCCATCAACAGCGGCAGATCGAACGCGACCGGGCCGGCGCGGGTCAGCACACCCACGCCGAGCAGACCAAGGAAAACTCCGGCCAGCTTGGCCGCCGTTAGTTTTTCACTGAAGAACAGCCCGCCGATCAATACGCCCATCAGTGGCGTGGTGGCATTGAAGATCGCGGAGTACCCGGCGGGCAGTACCTGGGCTGCGACGGAGTACAGGGTGGCCGGAACGCCGGAGTTGATCACGCCCAGCATCATCACGGTCTTGAGCTTGCCTTTGAAATCCCAGTTGATGCGCATCAGACCAAGGATCACCAGCAAACCGACGGCCGCGATCGAGACCCGGAAAAAACCGGTAGGAACGGTGCCGATCGCGGGGGCGATGATGCGCATGAACAGGAAGCTCGCACCCCAGATCGCAGCCAGCGACAACATGCGGAAAATATCGACAGGGCTCACGGGCAACTCCTTCCTTGATGGGGACGAGAGTGTTGCCGAGCGCCCTGACGATGGCAACCGCCAAACGGGCATTTAATTGTCCCGTCAGAGCACGAAGCGTGTCACCAGCCCGTTGAGGTCGACAGCGAGGCGCGACAGTTCCTGACTGGCGGCAGACGTCTGGGTGGCGCCAGCGGCAGTCTGCGTCGACAGGTCGCGGATGGTCACCAGGTTTTCATCGACTTCCCGGGCCACCAGTGCCTGTTGCTCGGCGGCACTGGCGATCACCAGATTGCGCTGGTTGATCTGCGAGATCGACGCGGTGATTTTCTCCAGAGCCTGGCCAGCGCTGTTGGCCCGGCGCAGGGTGTGGCTGGCTTGCTCGGCGCTGCTTTGCAACGCGCCGACAGTGGCGCCGGTGCCTTGCTGGATGCTGCTGATCATCAGCTCGATTTCTTCGGTGGAGTTTTGCGTGCGCTGGGCCAGCGAGCGGACCTCGTCGGCAACCACTGCAAACCCACGTCCGGCCTCGCCGGCTCGCGCCGCTTCAATGGCGGCGTTAAGCGCCAGCAGGTTGGTCTGCCCGGCGATGCCGCGAATCACTTCCAGCACCTTGCTGATGTCCTGGGCCTGGGTCGCAAGGCCCTCGGCCTGTTCGGAGGCACCTAGCACGGCACTGACCAGTTCCTGAATCGAACTGATGGTCTCACTGACCTGCACATGCCCGTGCCTGCTGTCCTCGTTCGACGCTTGGGACGCCTCGGCGCTGGATACCGCATTGGCGGCCACTTCATCCACCGCCGTGCTCATCTCGGTGACCGCGGTGGCGGCCTGTTCGATCTGATCGTTCTGCTGTTGCAGGCCGCGGGTGCTCTGTTCCATCACCGAACTCATTTCTTCGGCGGCGGAGGCCAATTGTTGGGCCGACTCACTGATGCCGCGAATGGTCGAGCGCAGATTGCCCTGCATCTCGGCCAGCGCTGTAAGCAGTTGCGCCGCTTCATCCCGGCCCTCGCTGTCGATGCGGCCGCTGAGATCACCGGAGGCAATCCGTCGTGCCACGTTCAGCGCCTGATTGATCGGCGCTGTGATGCTGCGGGTCAGCCGCCAGGCCAGCAGCAACGTGGCAATCAAAGCGATGACGATAGTCGTGGCGACGATCCATAGCGCCTGCTGGTACATCGCCGCCGCGGATTTGGCCGCGGCATCCGCGCCTTGTTGATTGAGAGCGATCATTTGCTCCAGGGTCTTGTCGAGCACGCTGCCCTGGGGGGCCAGTTCATTGGTCAGACGCATGTAGGCCTGGTCATTTTGACCGGCGTCGATCTGTTTGAGGATCTGGTCGAGGATCGCCAGGTACTTGGCCGTATCTGCACCCAGGCCTTCCAGCATTGCCCGTTCCTGATCGTTGGCAATCAAGGCCTTGTGATCGTCGAGGCGCTTGAGCAGCTCCTGTCGCTGCGCCGTGAGAATACCTTTGCTTCGCTCGCGCACGGCAGCCTGGGTGCTGGTGATCAGGCGCAGGGATTCAAGGCGGATGCTGGCGATGTTCGCCGCTGTGTCATGAATGCTTTCGATGCTGGGCATCCATGATTCTTCGATCACGGCTGCGCTTTCGCGAAGGCCTTTCATCTGGCTCAGACCGAACAGGCCAACCACCACCAGCAGACTGGCCAGAACGGCAAAACACAAACTGGCGCGCAAACCGATGCGCAGATTCCGGATAGACATCAATGTGCTCCTTGGGCTTTGGGGGAGAGAGGTCGTCCTCGTGGGCCGAGGATCTTGTTGTGAGGCGGGGTAATGGCGGGCTGTATATCAAAGTGCCATCATCTTGGTAAGGGCAGACACCCGCCAACGTCGCAGACAATGGAAAGGAATGGACAAGTCTGGAAAAGCCGCGGGCTAGAGATGTCGTTGCTGGATTGGATCCGAAACCCAGTGAAATCGCGGGCTGGCGCGTTATCACGAAAAGAGCGCGGATGCCGCTTTGCTGACCGAACGGTCGATTAAAAAAACTTTGATAAAAACTGTGTCGTTGTACAACCCGGTCGCGGATTTGGCAGAAATTACGCTTCTCCTGTCCCCGGTTCCGTGGCTAAGCTCAGGCCTTCGAGCACAGATTCTCCAATTCCCGCAGAGGTCTCATCTATGCCGCAGCAATGGCCAGCCACCGACATCGCCCGCATGATCCTCGATGGCTTTGACGATTACCGCGAGCATTTTCGGCGGATCACCGATGGCGCCCGTGAGCGCTTCGAGCAGGCGCGCTGGCAGGAGACGCAAACCGCGTCGGCGGCGCGGATCAACCTCTACGAAGACAAGGTCGGCGAAACCGTCGCGCGCCTGCGCGAGTATTTCGAGGCGGACACGCTGATGGATGTCAGCTGCTGGCCGCTGGTGAAAAGCGCCTACATCAGCATCATCGACCTGCGCTTCGACGATGAGCTCTCCGAGACCTGGTACAACTCGATCTTCTGCGGACTGTTCAGCCACGACCTGATCAGCGATGGCTGCATGTTCATCCATACCACCCGGCCGAGCCTGCGCCGTGCCCGGGCCGCACAGACCCGCACCTACAAACCCCATGGGCAGTTGTCGGGCATGCTCGCGAGCATCTTTGCCGATTACCGTTTCAGCGAAGATTACGCCGATCTGCCCCGGGATCTGCAGCGTCTGGAAGCGCAACTGCGCGAGAACCTGCCGGACTGGGTGTGCAAGGATCCGGAGCTGAGCGTCGAACTGTTTTCCTCGGTGCTGTACCGCAACAAGGGCGCCTATCTGGTCGGACGCATCTACACCAACGACGATCAGTGGCCGCTGGTGATTCCGCTGCTGCACCGCGAGGGGCGGGGGATTCAGATCGACGCGCTGATCACTGACGAAGCCGATGTGTCGATCATCTTCTCGTTCACCCGTTCGTATTTCATGGTGGATGTGCCGGTGCCGGCGGAGTTCATCGGCTTTCTCAAGCGCATCCTGCCGGGCAAGCACATCGCCGAGCTGTACACCTCGATCGGCTTCTACAAGCACGGTAAATCCGAGTTTTACCGCGCCCTGATCAATCACCTGGCCAACACCGACGATCAGTTCATCATGGCCCCGGGCGTGCGCGGCATGGTCATGAGCGTGTTCACGCTGCCGGGTTTCAACACGGTGTTCAAGATCATCAAGGACCGCTTCTCGCCATCGAAAAACGTCGATCGCGCCACGGTGATCGAGAAGTACCGACTGGTGAAAAGCGTCGACCGTGTCGGGCGCATGGCCGATACCCAGGAGTTCGCTGATTTCCGCTTTCCGTTGAGCAAGTTCGATCCGGCGTGCCTGGCCGAGTTGCTGGAAGTCGCGCCGTCCACGGTGTCGCTGGAAGGCGAAACCGTGCTGATCCGCCACTGTTGGACCGAACGCCGGATGACCCCGCTCAACCTCTATCTGGAAAACGCCAACGAAGCCCAGGTGCGCGAGGCGCTGGAGGATTACGGGCTGGCGATCAAGCAACTGGCGGCGGCCAACATCTTCCCCGGCGACATGCTGCTGAAGAACTTTGGCGTCACCCGTCATGGCCGGGTGGTGTTCTACGACTACGACGAGATCTGCTTCCTCACCGAAGCCAACTTCCGCCACATCCCGCCACCGCGCACGCCGGAGGACGAAATGGCTTCCGAGCCGTGGTATTCGATTGGACCGCTGGACGTGTTCCCCGAGGAGTTTCCGCCGTTTCTGTTTGCCGATGCCAAGCAGCGCAAGTTGTTCGATCAGTTGCATGGTGAGCTGTACAACGCCGATTACTGGAAGGGCCTGCAGGAGGCGATCCGGGCGGGGAAAGTCATCGACGTCTTCCCGTATCGGCGCAAGGGCCTGGATAACGAGTGACTTTCTGGAATTGCTTCGCAATTCATCGCGAGCAGGCTCGCTCCCACATTTGATCGCGCTGTGCACCGGTTTTATGGTCGCTGGAGATTCAGGGTGGGAGCGAGCCTGCTCGCGATCGGCCGCGCAGCGGTCGTAAAATCTGCGACAATCGCGTCCTTGCGCCACTAGACGACCGAATTGCGTACCCGATGACCGACGAATCGCCCTCCATCGACAAACTGCTGAAAAACCTCGATCACGCCATGCTCGCCGACCGCCACCGGCTGCGGCGGCAGTTGCTTGAGCTGCGCAAGAAACCCGACGAGGCCAAGCTGGCCCAGTGGGTGGCGCGCATGCAGGCGTCCTGCGATCAGGTGCTGGCGCGCAAGGCCAGCCTGCCGGTGATCCGTTACGACGACAGCCTGCCGATTGCGGCCAAGCGCGACGAAATCAAGAAGGCCCTGGAAAAGCATCAGGTGTTGATCATCGCCGGCGAAACCGGCTCGGGCAAAACCACCCAGTTGCCGAAAATCTGTCTGGAGATCGGTCGCGGCCAGCATGGTCTGATAGGCCATACCCAGCCCCGTCGAATCGCAGCACGCAGTGTGGCCAGTCGGGTCGCTGAAGAACTCGGCACGCCGCTCGGCGCACTGGTCGGCTATCAGGTGCGATTCGAGGATCAGAGCGATTCCAATACGCTGATCAAACTGATGACCGACGGCATCCTGCTGGCGGAAACCCAGAACGACCGTTATCTCGAACGCTACGACACGATCATCGTCGACGAAGCCCACGAACGCAGCCTCAACATCGACTTCCTGCTCGGTTACCTGAAAACCCTGCTGCCGCGTCGTCCGGACCTGAAGGTCATCATCACTTCGGCGACCATCGATCTGGAGCGCTTCTCCAAGCATTTCGATGATGCGCCGATTGTCGAGGTTTCCGGCCGCACTTTCCCGGTTGAAACCTGGTATCGCCCGCTGACGCTTGAGCAGGACGAAGAGGGCAACCGCGTCGAAGACGACCTGACCGTGGATCAGGCGATCCTCGCCACCCTCGACGAAATCGCCGCATACGAGCGCAGCGAGCGCCGCAGCCCTGGCGATGTGCTGGTGTTCCTGCCCGGCGAGCGTGAGATTCGCGACGCCGCCGACATGCTGCGCAAGGCCCAGCTCAAACACACCGAAATCCTGCCGTTGTACGCGCGTCTGTCGCCGGCCGAGCAGCAGCGGATTTTCCAGTCGCATCCGGGGCGTCGTGTGGTGCTGGCGACCAACGTCGCCGAAACCTCGCTGACCGTGCCGGGCATCCGTTACGTGATCGACAGCGGCACCGCGCGCATCAGCCGCTACAGCTACCGCGCCAAGGTCCAGCGGCTGCCGATCGAAGCGATTTCCCAGGCCAGCGCCAACCAGCGTAAAGGTCGTTGCGGCCGGGTCGAGCCGGGTATCTGCGTGCGCTTGTACAGCGAAGAGGATTTCCTTGGTCGCCCGGAATTTACCGACCCGGAAATTCTGCGTACCAACCTTGCGGCGGTTATTTTGCAGATGCTCCATCTGCGCCTCGGCGAGATCACGGATTTTCCGTTCATCGAGCCGCCGGACGGCAAGGCGATCAGCGACGGTTTCAACCTGCTGCAAGAACTCTCGGCGGTGGATCGCAACAGTCAGCTGACCCCGCTCGGCCGCCAGCTGGCGCGCCTGCCGGTGGACCCGCGTATGGGCCGCATGTTGCTTGAAGCGGCAAAGCTCGGCAGCTTGCAGGAAGTGCTGATCGTGGCCAGCGCCATGTCGATTCAGGACCCTCGCGAGCGTCCGCCGGAACGCCAGCAAGCCGCCGATCAGGCCCACGCTCAGTGGAAAGACGTCGATTCGGACTTCGCCGGGCTGGTCAATCTGTGGCGCGGTTTTGAGGAGCAGCGCCAGGCACTGACCGCCAGCCCGCTGCGCAACTGGTGCCGCAAGAATTTCCTCAACTACCTGCGCCTGCGCGAGTGGCGTGATTCCCATCGCCAGTTGAGCCTGATCTGCCGCGATTTACAGTTGAGCGTCAATAAAGAGCCGGCGGATTACCCGAAACTGCACAAAGCGGTATTGGTCGGCCTGCTCAGCCAGATCGGGCAGAAAACCGAGGACGGCGACTATCTTGGCGCCCGTCAGCGGCGGTTCTGGATTCACCCCTCGTCGGGCATTGGCAAGAAGCGTCCGCAATGGGTGATGACCGCCGAACTGGTGGAAACCACCAAGCTCTACGCACGGATGGTGGCGAAGATCGACGCCGACTGGATCGAACCGCTGGCCGGGCATCTGATCAAGAAGAACCACTTCGAACCGCACTGGGAGAAGAAGCGCGGCCAGGTCGTTGCGTTCGAACAGATCACCCTGTTCGGCCTGATCGTGGTTGGCCGTCGACCGGTGCATTACGGCCCGGTGGATCCGGTGGTCTCGCGGGAGCTGTTCATCCGCGAAGGCCTGGTGCGGGGCGAGATCCAGTCCCGGGCCAAGTGCCTGACCGCCAACAAGCAATTGCTGGAACAACTCGACGAACTGGAAGCCAAGGCTCGCCGCCGGGACATTCTGGCCGACGAGGAAACCCTCTTCGGGTTCTACGACGCGCGACTGCCGGCGGAGATTCACCAGACCGCGACGTTCGATAGCTGGTATCGGGTCAACAGCCAGAAAGATCCGCAACTGCTGATCATGCGCGAGGAAGACGTGCTGGCCCGCGAAGCCAGCGAAGTCACCGCTCAGCATTACCCGGACACGCTGCACATCGGCGATCTGGAGCTGGCCCTGAGTTACCACTTCGAACCGAATCACCCGCGCGACGGCGTGACCTTGCGTGTGCCGGCGCCGCTGTTGCCGATGCTGCCACCGGAGCGTCTGGAGTGGCTGGTGCCGGGGCTGATCGAGGCCAAGTGCATTGCGCTGGTGCGCAACCTGCCAAAAGCCTTGCGCAAGAACTTCGTGCCGGTGCCGGACTTCATCAAGGCCGCGCTGCAACGCATGACCTTTGCCGAAGGTTCGTTGCCGCAAGCGTTGGGTCGTGAGCTGCTGCGCATGACCGGTGCGCGGGTCAGCGACGAAGCCTGGGCCGAAGCGGCGCAACAGGTCGAAAGCCATCTGCGGATGAACCTGGAAATCGTCGACGGCCAGGGCAAGTTCCTTGGCGAAGGACGGGATCTGGCGGAGCTGACCGCACGTTTCGCCGAAGCCAGCCAGGCCGCATTGGCCGTGCCGCAGAGTGCGAAAAGTCAGCAACCGGTGGAGGCCAAGGTCTTCGCGCCGGTGGCGCAAAAGACTCAGCAGAAGATCGCCGGACTGTCGATGACGGTCTATCCGGCGCTGGTGGAAGAGGGCGGCACCGTCAAGGAAGGTCGCTTCTCGACGCCGGCCGAGGCCGAGTTCCAGCATCGCCGCGCCTTGCAGCGCCTGTTGATGCAGCAACTGGCCGAACCGGCCAAGTTCCTGCGCGGCAAGTTGCCGGGCCTGACCGAACTGGGTTTGCTGTACCGCGAGCTGGGTCGGGTCGATGCGCTGGTGGAAGACATTCTGCTGGCCAGCCTCGACAGCTGCATTCTCGACGGCGAAGACCCGTTACCTCGCGACGGCGCAGGCCTGGCGGCACTGGCCGAGCGCAAGCGTGGCAGCTGGACCGAGCACGCCGAGCGGGTGGCACGTTTGACCCTGGAAATTCTCAAGCTCTGGCACGGTCTGCAAAAGCGCTTCAAGGGCAAGATCGATCTGGCTCAGGCGGTGGCGTTGAACGACATCAAGCAGCAGCTCGGTCATCTGGTGTATCCGGGCTTCGTCCGGGAAACGCCGATGGTGTGGCTCAAGGAGTTGCCGCGTTACCTGAAAGCGGTCGAACAGCGTTTCGAGAAGCTGGGCGCGCAGGTTCAGAAGGATCGGGTCTGGAGCGGCGAACTCGCCGGCCTCTGGACGCAATACCAGACCCGCGCCGCCAAGCATGCCCAGGAAGGTAAACGCGATCCGCAGCTTGAGCTGTATCGCTGGTGGCTGGAGGAGTACCGGGTTTCGCTGTTCGCTCAGCAGTTGGGGACGAAAGTGCCGATCTCCGACAAGCGTCTGAACAAACAGTGGACGCAGGTCGAGGCCTGACCTCCGATCCTGCAAAAGGCGCCAAAAGCCAAGGTTTATGGCAAACTTCGCGCCTATAAACGCCGGCCCCGCGGTTTTGAGCCTTCTCTACTGCGGGCGAGGTCGGAATAAAGCGATGCCAGGTTTTTGCGTCCCTTGATACGGGAATGGACCCTTTGCGTGTTGGCACGTCGGTGCCAGCACTTTCTGCCTGAACAGATTAGAGAAACGACCATGCATAACGTCGTCATCAGCGGCACCGGCCTGTACACCCCGGCCAACAGCATTTCCAACGAAGAGCTGGTGCAGTCTTTCAATACCTACGTCGCCCGGTTCAACGCGGACAATGCTGACGCCATCGCCAGCGGCGAGATTCAGGCTCTGACCGAATCCAGCGCCGCGTTCATCGAAAAAGCCTCGGGCATCAAGAGCCGCTTTGTCATGGACAAGGACGGCATCCTTGATCCGCAGCGCATGGCGCCACGCTTGCCGGAACGTTCCAACGACGAATGGTCGGTGCTCTGCCAGATGGCCATCGGTGCTGCCGAGCAAGCCTTGCAGCGCGCCGGCAAGACCGCCGCCGACATCGACGGTGTGATCGTCGCCTGCTCCAACCTGCAGCGCGCCTATCCGGCCATCGCCATCGAAGTCCAGGAAGCACTGGGCATCCAGGGTTTCGGTTTCGACATGAACGTTGCCTGCTCGTCGGCGACCTTCGGCATCCAGCAGGCGGCCAACACCGTGCAACTGGGCCAGGCCCGGGCGATCCTGATGGTCAACCCGGAAGTCTGCACCGGTCACCTGAATTTCCGTGACCGCGACAGCCACTTCATCTTCGGAGACGCCGCAACCGCCGTCGTCATCGAGCGTGCCGATACGGCGACGTCGAAACACCAGTTCGACGTGGTCAGCACCAAACTGCTGACCAAATTCTCCAACAACATCCGCAACAACTTCGGCTTCCTCAACCGTGCAGCGGAAGAGGGCATCGGTGCCCGCGACAAGCTGTTCGTGCAGGAAGGCCGCAAGGTATTCAAGGATGTCTGCCCGATGGTGGCCGAACTGATCGGCGAGCATCTGCAAGAGAACAAGCTCAACGTCGGTGACGTGAAGCGCTTCTGGCTGCACCAGGCCAACCTGAGCATGAACCACCTGATCGTGCGCAAGTTGCTGGGCCGCGAAGCGACTGAAGAAGAAGCCCCGGTGATTCTCGACACCTACGCCAATACCAGCTCCGCCGGTTCCGTGATCGCATTTCACAAGTATCAGGACGATCTGGCGGCTGGTTCGCTGGCGGTGCTGAGTTCGTTCGGCGCCGGCTACTCGATTGGTAGTGTGATTCTGCGCAAGCGTTGAAATTAAGGTTAATTTCCTCTTAATCGCGTTGATCTTTCCTACAGC
The DNA here is from genome assembly GCF_012974785.1 of Pseudomonas fluorescens. Taxonomy (GTDB): domain Bacteria; phylum Pseudomonadota; class Gammaproteobacteria; order Pseudomonadales; family Pseudomonadaceae; genus Aquipseudomonas; species Aquipseudomonas fluorescens_BT. Next base: position 1,594,804 of record NZ_CP027561.1, read on the forward strand.
CGGATCAACTGCAACGCTGTAATTTTCGAGGGTGACGGCAGGGTGGTGCGTTGAGCGCCATCCTGCCGTTATCATTTTCGAAGTCAGGACAAGGGGATTGAGGGATGGCGGCTGACGACACCCAACTGCTGGCACGTTTGCTGGCTGGTGAGCAGAAGGCTTTCAAGGAACTGGTCACGACCTATCAAAGCGCCATGCGCGCGGTAGCCTATGCGATTGTCGGCCAGCGCCACGTCGAGGAAGTGGTGCAGGACGCCTGGCTGTCGGTGGTGCGCCATATCGGCAGCTTCGAGGGGCGCTCCAGTCTCAAGACCTGGCTGCTGACCATCACCGCCAACTCGGCCAAGGGTCGTTACAAGCAGAACCGCCGCGAAGTGCTGATGGATGATCTGCCGTCGCCCCACGGCACCATCGACGACGACCGTTTTTCCACCGGCGACGGCCATTGGCTGATCGCCCCGTTCGCCTGGCATCAGGACACCCCCGAAGCGCTGCTCACCGAGGGTGAGTTGCGCGAATGTCTGGAGCACACGCTGCTGAGCCTGTCGGAACTGCAAAGCAGTGTGCTGGTGTTGCGCGAGCGCCAGGGCCTTGAACTGGAAGACATCTGTAATCTTCTGGAAATCTCGCTCTCCAATGTCCGTGTGCTGCTGCATCGGGCACGTTTGAAGGTCTTCGCGACCGTGGAACATTTTGAGGAGACAGGCGAATGTTGACCTGCAAGGAGCAAGTGGCACGTTCCAGCGATTATCTCGATGGCCAGTTGAGCTTTCGCGAGAAGTTGTTGGTGCGTCATCACCTGATGTTCTGCCCCAATTGCCGGCGTTTCATTCGTCAGATGCGTCTGATGCAGGCGACATTGCGGGTGATGCCGGAGAAACCGGATGAGGGTGTGGATGCGTTGGCCGAGCGTTTGGCGGCACAGCGGCGAAAAGACAGTCCCTGAGGCAAAAAACAGCCCGGCGTAACAGCGGCGAACGGATGATGGGGGTCGCTGCTGCACCGGGCTGTAGGAGAAAAGCAGCTTCAAGCGACAAGTGAGGCATTCACTCGCGGCTTGAAACCTGGCATTGCTGTTTTAGAACTTGGCTTCGGCATCCAGTTGCAGCGTGTTGATGTCGGAGTCGGTCTTCTTGAGGCTGGCGTTGGTGTAGTCCGAGTTAGCCATGAAATACGTGGCGCCCAGGGTGAAGTTCTTGTCCAGCTCGTAGCTCACTTTCAGCTTGCTGCCGCGCGAACCGGTGTAGCCGTTGGCGAAGTCGGAGTCGGTGAAGGCACCCACCACCGCGTTACGCTGTACGTCGCGATAGTTGTAGTCGACGCCGAAGCCGTAAACCTTGGTCTTCACGCCGGCCAGCCAGCCAGTGTCCTGGTCGTTGCTGGCGTCTTTGTTGTTCACGTACTGACCGTAGATCGACAACGGAACCGGCAGGTTGGCGATGTCCAGTTGACCGAAGCCTTCATACAGTTTGAAGGTTTCGTTCGGGCTGTTGCCGTTGACGGCCAGGGCGCATGGCGCGGTCACGGTGCCGCTGGTAGGGCAGGCGCTGTTCTTGTCGTTGTCGTAGGAATAGATGCTGCCGCCCAGGGTCAGTTTCAGGCTGTCGGTCAGTGCGAAACGACCGCCCAACTGGCCAGCGTACAGACGCAGGTCGTGCTTGAACTGCACGCCTTCGCCGTCGACGTTGTCCTTGAGGGTGTAGTGACCGGCGCTACCGAACAGCTCGGTGCTACCGCTCAGTGGGTACTTGTAGGTAACGGCCAGGCCTTCCGGGTTGATGTCGCTGTCCCAGATGATGTCGCCCATGCTCACCCATGGCTGGTTCATTTTACCGGCGATCAGGTGCAGGTTCTTGACCGCGTCAGGGTGGTAGTCGACGTAGCCCAGGTCGAGCCAGATCTGCTTCTTGTCGAAGTAGTTGTTCAGGTCCTGGTTGGTGGAGCGGGCGTCGTCGCTGCTGCCGGTGGCGATACGGATACCGGTATCAACCTGCGGGTTGATTTCGGTGTAGGCACCCAGACGGGCACGAATGCGCTGACGGTCCTGGTCCTTGGCGTTCGGTACGCCGTCGTTCTTCACGGTTTCCTGGCGGAAACGTACGTCGCCCTTGAACTGGGTCTTGGCAGCCCAGGCGAGTTTCTGGTCGAAGCTGCTCAGCTCGTTGGTTTTCTTCGCGGTTGCCGCGATTTGCTCGTTGGTCTCTTGCTGCGCCTGCTGCGCGATTTGCTGGGCCTTCTGATCCTGGGCCAGTTCGGTTTGCAGCTCTACGTACTGCGCCTGGGTGATGGAACCGTTAGCCTTGAGCATGTCGAGCAGTTTGGCGTCGACTGCGGCACTGGCCGGAACACTCATGGCCAGCAACAGGCCACCGCACAGGGCCGCCGCAGTTTTCGTGGAAGCAAGACGCATAGCATTCTCCGAAGATGAGAGGGATGGCTGAACCATCCTGGGCACAACCGACAATTTGAAGGTCGGAAAACTGTGTCCGGGTAGAACCCGGCGCTCTAAAAACAGGCGCCAGTATCGCGATGGTTTATGACAGAGCAGTGGCACGGTGATGGCAGGTTGATGACGATACAAACCCTCCGTGAACTATTGATCCAGAGCGCTGTCGCGCAATCGGACGTGGGCAAGACGGGGGCGATCAGCGATACTCGCGAGGCTTTCAGGGTCAAAAGTGGAGAGGAAAATGCCGTTGCAGCGCCTGCAAAAACTGTCGGAAATCGAACCGGCGTTCTGGGATGCACTGGTGCCGGAAAACCAACCGTTTCTGCGCCACGCCTTCCTCGGTGCACTGGAGGACAGCGGCAGCGTCGGCCCGCACACCGGCTGGCAGCCGGAACATTTGCTGCATGTGGAAAATGGTCGTCTGATCGCGGCGCTGCCCGCGTATCGAAAGTGGCATTCCTACGGCGAATACGTCTTCGATCACGGTTGGGCCGACGCCTGCGCTCGCGCTGGCATCGATTACTACCCCAAGTTTTTGAGTGCGGTGCCGTTCAGCCCGGTCACCGGGCCACGCCTGTTGGCGGCGAACGTCGAGGATGGGTTTGAACTGCTCAAGAGCCTGCCGGGTTATCTGGAAATCGAAGAACTCTCCGGCGCCCACATCAACTTCACCGATGCCTTTACCGATGCCGCCATGGCCGAGCAGCCGGGCTGGCTGCAACGCATCGGCTGTCAGTACCACTGGCAGAATCGCGGCTATCGCGACTTTCAGGACTTTCTCGACGTGCTCAGTTCGCGCAAGCGCAAACAGATGCGCAAAGAGCGCGAGCAAGTGGCGGGGCAGGGGTTCGAATTCGAATGGCTTGAGGGCAGAGAGCTGGACGAAGCACAGTGGGATTTTGTCTACGCCTGTTACGCCAACACCTACGCGGTACGCCGGCAGGCGCCGTACCTGACCCGGGAGTTCTTCAGCCTGCTGGCAGAGCGCATGCCGGAATCGATCCGCGTCGTGCTGGCCCGGCAGGGTTCAAGGCCTGTGGCGATGGCATTCAGCCTGGTGGGCGGCGACAGTTTTTACGGGCGCTACTGGGGATGCCTGGCCGAGTACGACCGGCTGCATTTCGAAACCTGTTTCTACCAGGGCATGGACTACGCGATTGCCCAGGGTTTTCAGCGTTTCGACGCCGGCGCCCAGGGCGAACACAAACTGATTCGCGGGTTTGAACCGGTGATCACTCACTCCTGGCATTACCTTCGCCATCCCGGTTTGAAAGCCGCGGTCAAAGACTTTCTGCACCAGGAGCGCGCCGGTGTACTGGCCTATGCCGAAGAGGCGAGGAGCGCCTTGCCGTATCGGCAAGCCTGATCCTCGCCACTGCCCTCAACTGTCGTCCTTGCCCAGCCAGCGATAGACCACACCGCCCACCACCGCGCCCAGCAGCGGCGCGACCCAGAACATCCACAGTTGCGCGATCGCCCAGCCGCCGACCATCAGCGCCGGGCCCGTGCTGCGGGCCGGGTTGACCGAGGTGTTGGTCACGGGAATCGAGATCAGGTGGATCAATGTCAGGGCCAGACCGATGGCGATCGGTGCCAGTCCCGCAGGGGCGCGTTTGTCAGTGGCGCCGAGGATGATGACCACGAACATGGCGGTCATGACCAGTTCGGTGACGAACCCCGATGCCATGGAGTATTTGCCCGGCGAGTGTTCGCCATAACCGTTGGAGGCCAGGCCTGCGGCGATGTCAAAACCCTCCTTGCCGCTGGCAATGTGATACAGCAGCGCCGCTGCCAGAATCCCGCCGATCACCTGGGCGATGATGTAGGCGGGCAGTTCTTTGGCCGGGAACCGGCCGCCGACGACCAGACCAACCGACACGGCCGGGTTGAGGTGACAGCCGCTGATATGGCCGATGGCAAACGCCATGGTCAGCACCGTCAGACCAAATGCCAGGGCGACCCCCAGCACGCCGATACCCAAGGGTGAGGACGCAGCGATCACCGCGCTGCCACACCCGCCTAACACTAACCAGAACGTACCCAACAACTCCGTGGCCGAACGTTTTAACAGAGACATGAGAGTGTCCTTGATAGACGCGCTATCGAGACTGTATCGAATTGTGCTTCCTTGCAATTACGACAGGTTCATCTCCAGAACCTTCGCTGAGTACAGCAGGGAATGCGGGGATTTCCAGCAGGCATGAAAAAACCGCCAGAGCCCGTGGTGGAAGGGCTGTGGCGGTTTTTTGTTGGTCGCAGGATCAATCGATGCCGACAAACCCTCCGGTCTGGTGCGCCCATAGCCGTGCGTACAATCCACCGTGGGCCAGCAGTTCGGCATGGTTGCCGGTTTCGGCGATCCTGCCGTTCTCCAGCACCACCAGCCGATCCATGCGGGCAATGGTCGAGAGGCGGTGGGCGATGGCAATTACGGTCTTGCCCTGCATCAGGGTTTCCAGGCTTTCCTGGATCGCCGCTTCGACTTCCGAGTCCAGTGCCGAGGTCGCTTCGTCCATGATCAGGATCGGCGCGTCCTTGAGCAGCACCCGGGCAATCGCGATCCGCTGGCGCTGGCCGCCGGATAGCTTGACGCCGCGCTCACCGACATGGGCATCGAATCCGGTGCGTCCTTCGGCATCCGACAGCAGGGGAATGAACTCGTCGGCGCGGGCCTTGTGCACCGCTTCCCAGAGTTCGGCGTCGGTGGCGTCAGGCTTGCCGTACAGCAAGTTGTCGCGGATCGAACGGTGCAGCAACGACGTGTCCTGAGTGATCATGCCGATCCGCGCACGCAGGCTCTCCTGGCCGACTTCAGCGATATTCTGGCCATCGATCAGGATCCGCCCGCCCTCGACGTCGTACAGACGCAACAGCAGGTTGACCAGGGTCGACTTGCCGGCGCCGGACGGGCCGATCAGACCGATTTTCTCGCCGGGTTTGATGGTCAGGTTGAGGTCGCCGATGATGCCTTTCTTCTTGCCGTAGTGAAAATCCACGTGCTCGAAACGCACTTCGCCACGGGCCACGGCCAGCGGTTTGGCCTGTTCGTGATCGGTGACGCTGACCGGTTGCGAGATGGTCTGCAGACCGTCCTGGACCATGCCGATGTTTTCGAAGATCCCGGTGACCACCCACATGATCCAGCCGGACATGTTGACGATGCGGATCACCAGGCCGGTGGCCAGGGCGATGGCGCCGACGGTGATCAGCGACTGCGACCACAGCCACAGCGCCAGCGCGGTGGTGCCGACGATCAGCAGACCGTTCATGGTGGTGATCGCCACGTCCATGCTGGTGACCACACGGCCGGCCATCTGGGCCTTTTCGGTCTGCTCCTGCATCGCTTCGCGGGCGTAATGCTGTTCGAAATTGGTGTGGGCGAACAGCTTCAGGGTGGCGATGTTGGTGTAGCCATCGACGATCCTGCCCATCAGTTTCGAACGCGCGTCAGACGCTGCGACGGAGCGGTCCTTGACCCGTGGCACGAAGTAGTAGAGCGCGCCGATGTAGGCGGCGATCCAGGTCAGCAGGGGGACCATCAGGCGCCAGTCGGCTTCGGCGAACAGCACCAGCGAACTGACCGCGTAGATCAGCACGTGCCACAACGCATCCACTGCCTGCACGGCGGAGTCGCGCAGCGAGTTGCCGGTCTGCATGATGCGCTGGGCGATGCGCCCGGCGAAATCGTTCTGGAAGAAGTTCAGGCTCTGCTTGAGCACGTAGCTGTGGTTCTGCCAGCGAATCATGCTGGTCATGCCCGGGCTCAGCGTCTGGTGCACCAGCAGGTCGTGCAGGCCGAAGAAGATCGGACGCAGCACCAGCGCAACCACTACCATCCAGGTCAGTTCCAGGGCGTGGTCGCTGAAGAAGTTCGGGTTGGGGGTGCCTTGGGCCAGGTCGATGATGCGGCTCAGGTAACTGAACAGCGCCACTTCGATCAGGGCGGCGAACAGGCCGACCACCAGCAGGGCGGCGAAACTCGGCCAGACCTGCTTCAGGTAATAGGTATAGAAGGGCAGAACACGGTTCGGCGGAGCCGCCGTAGGAGCGTCACGGAATATGTCGATCAGTTGTTCGAAACGGCGATAGAGCATCAGATAACCGCCCGGAGCACGGGCTCTCCTTTTATCAGTGTGAGCGGCGCGATGGGTGATCGGCGCCGCTCGATATGCCCTGTAAAGCTTAGTCGATGCGCTTGGCCGACTTGATGATCACAGGGTCGACAGGCACGTTTTGCATGCCCTGTTTGGTGGTGGTCTGGGAGTTGACGATGATGTCGACCACGTCCATGCCCTTGACCACTTTGGCGAACACCGCGTAACCGGCGTCGCGGCCCGGATCGAGGAAGGCGTTGTCGGCCACGTTGATGAAGAACTGGCTGGTGGCCGAATCCGGGTTGGAAGTACGGGCCATCGACAGGGTGCCACGAACGTTGTGCAGACCGTTGCTGGCTTCGTTCTTGATCGGTGCCTTGGTTTCTTTCTGTTGCATCTGCTGGGTGAAGCCGCCGCCCTGAGCCATGAAGCCCGGGATCACGCGGTGGAAAATGGTGTTGGTGTAGAAACCGCTGTCGACGTACTCAAGGAAGTTCTTGGTACTGATCGGCGCCTTGACCGGGTCCAGTTCGATTTCGATCTGGCCGTTGGTGGTGTCCAGCAGCACGTGCGGCGCTTTTGCCGGCGTGGCAGCCATCAGGTTGGCGGCGAACAGCACGGTGCCGGCGGCGAGGGCGAGTTTTTTCAGCATGGGTCAGTGATCCTGAGGGTGATTATCGGCTGTGGCGAGGAACTCCAGCAGCGTTTGATTGAAGCGTTCGGGCTGATCGAGCGGGGTGGCATGGCGAGAATCGGCGATCACCACCAGCCGCGCATCGGGCAGCAGTCTGACATAGGTTTCTTTCAGCGAAACGGGGGTGTAGTCCCGGTCGGCGCTGACGACGAGGGTTGGACAGGTGACCCGGCAAAGGCGTTCCTGAACCCCCCAGCCAACAATCGCATCGAAGCTGGCGAGATAAGCACGTTTGTCGTTTTTTGCCCAGCGTTCGGCCATCTTCTGTCGCAAATCCGCCTGTTCCGGTTTGGGGAACAGCTTGGCACCCAACGCCTTGCCAATGGTCGCCAGGCTGAGCAGGCGCATCAGGCTCCAGCGCTTGAACCACTGCCAGTAATCGTCGCGGCTGCGCACCTTGACCTCGGGCGCGCTGTTGACGATGGTCAGGCTCTTGAGCATCTGTGGCTGATCGACGGCGAACTGGAAGCCGATCATGCCGCCCATGGACAGCCCGACGTAATGCACCGGGCCGAGCTTCAGGTGCTCGATCAGGGCGAGCATGTCAGCGCTGAACCCGGCGATGCTGTAGCGTTCGCGGGGCTTGTCGGAGCGGCCGTGACCGCGCACATCCGGGACGATCACCCGGTAATGCGCGGCGAGTGCCGGAATCTGCATTTCCCAGTCCAGGGTGCTGGAACCGAGCCCGTGAACCAGCAGCAACGGATCGCCGTGGCCATATTCCTCGTAGTGCAGGTTGCAACCTTCATGCTCGAAATACGCCATGGGTGAACTCCGTGTCAGGCTTGTTCAGGGGCGGCGAACGGTGCGTCCAGCGGCAGGGTGTCGAAAGTGCGCAGCAGTTCGATAAGGATTTGCGTGGCTGGACCCAAGGGTTTGTCCTTGTTCGAATACAGATAGAAACTGGAGTTGCGATTGCCGCCCCTGTCCAACGGTAGCAGCTTGAGTGAGCCGTCTTTCAGTTCCCGCTCGATCATGTGTCGGGGCAGCCAGGCGAATCCCAGGCCACTGCTGACAAACGTCGCCGCCGTGGCGAGACTGCCGACGGTCCAGCGCTGTTCGGCGCCGAGCCAGCCAACGTCCCGGGGTTGCTGGCGGCCGGAGTCGCGGATTACCACTTGCATCTGGGTTTCCAGGTCCTGGAAATTCAGCTCGCGGTTCAGCCGGTGCAGGGCGTGTTCGGGGTGGGCAACGGCGACGAACTCCACGTCGCTCAATTCCGCGCCGAGGTAACCGGGAATGCTCAGTCCGGTGATGGCCAGATCGGCCACACCTTCGAGCAACACTTCTTCGACGCCTGACAGCACTTCCTCACGCAGACGCACGCGGCAGCCGCGGCTTTGGGGCATGAACGCGGTCAGCGCGCGAACGAGGCGGGCAGTCGGGTAGGCGGCATCGACCACCAGCCGCACCTCGGCCTCCCAGCCTTGCTCCATATGATGGGCGAGGTCTTCCAGTTGGCTGGCCTGTTTCACCAGTTGCCGAGAGCGTCGCAGCAACACGCCTCCGGCCTCGGTCAGCACCGCCTTGCGGCCGTCGATGCGCAGCAACGGCACACCGAGCTGATCCTGCATGCGGGCGACGGTGTAGCTCACCGACGATTGCGAACGGTGCAACGCTTCGGCGGCCTGGGCGAATCCGCCATGGTCGACCACCGCCTGCAACGTTCGCCATTGATCAAGGGTCACGCGGGGCGCTTTCATCGATAGCTCCTCTTGTCCTAAGCTGGCTGTCCCTCATGGAGACTGCCGAATGAAAAAATTCTGTTGTGTGGTGCTGGCGCTGCTGCCGCTGACCGCGTTTGCGTATCCGATCGATGTGCAGAAGAATCTCAATGGCCTGAAGATCGACTACGAGTCTTATGACACCGATAAAGACATCGGCTCCATCCGGGTCGCCAACTACGGCGAGGTCGACGCGGTCTGCAAAGTCGTGTTCAGCAATGGCCCGGAAGCGCCGCGAACCCGCAATATTGAAGTGCCGGCCGGCAAACACACCAATGCCACCGCCAAGTTCTCCCGCGAGATCATCAAGCTGCGCGTCGAACTGAGCTGCAAACCGAAATAACCGGCCCCAATCCTGTGGGAGCAGGCTCGCTCCCACAGGGCACAGGTTGCATATAAACGAATATTTCGATGGTTTGCAGCAATTATTTGCGCTTTTTGATCGATATGACTCTGTTTAACCTTCACTCCATCGACTTACAACATTCTCGGATGGAGGCTACACAACATGTCCCGCGTTCTGATCATCGAAAGCAGCGCCCGCCAGCAAGACTCGGTTTCCCGTCAACTGACCCAGACCTTCATCAGTCAGTGGAAAGCGGCGCATCCGGACGATCAGATCACCGTTCGTGACCTCGCCGTGAACCCGGTGCCACACCTGGACATCAACCTGCTGGGCGGCTGGATGAAATCCGCCGAGCAGCGCAACGACAGCGAGCAGTCCTCGCTGGACCGTTCCAACGAATTGACCGATGAATTGCTCGCCGCCGACGTGCTGGTGATGGCCGCGCCGATGTACAACTTCGCCATCCCGAGCACCCTGAAAGCCTGGCTCGACCACGTACTGCGTGCCGGTGTGACCTTCAAGTACACCGAAACCGGCCCGCAAGGCCTGCTCAGCGGCAAGCGTGCCTACGTGCTGACCGCCCGCGGCGGCATCTACGCCGGTGGCCCGGCGGATCATCAGGAACCGTACCTGCGTCAGGTGATGGGGTTCATCGGCATCCACGACGTGACCTTCATCCACGCCGAAGGCATGAACCTGGGCGGCGACTTCCAGGAGAAAGGCCTCAACCAGGCCAACGCCAAACTGTCCCAGGTCGCTTGATATGTTAATCGCCAGATAATCGCCGATTGTTCTAGTGACCTGGCGCAACCCCTTCAAGGCTCTACGCGCATCGAACCTCCCTTTGCACTTGTTGCTCCTGAGTGCTGCAGCCCGATTGAACGCTTTAGCGAGATCGGGCTTTTTTTTGCCCGGGATTTAGCGATGGCCGGCAAAAAACGCTATCGTCGCCGCCATTCGAAATCGAGGCGAGCATGGGCTATCTACTTTTTGTCACGCTGATCCAGGCGTTTTCCTTCAGTCTGATCGGCGAATACCTGGCCGGTCATGTCGACAGCTACTTCGCGGTGCTGGTGCGTGTGGTGCTGGCCGGGCTGGTGTTCATTCCGCTCACCCGCTGGCGCTCGGTGGAGCCGGCGTTCATGCGCGGCATGCTGCTGATTGGCGCGTTGCAGTTCGGCGTGACCTACGTTTGCCTGTACTTGAGCTTCCGGGTACTGACGGTGCCGGAAGTGTTGCTGTTCACGATCCTTACGCCACTGCACGTGACGCTGATCGAAGACGCGCTCAACCGACGCTTCAACCCGTGGGCGCTGATCGCCGCGCTGGTGGCGGTGGCGGGGGCGGCGGTGATTCGCTACGACCGGATCAACCCGGACTTCTTCATGGGCTTTTTGCTGCTGCAACTGGCGAACTTCACCTACGCCGCCGGGCAGGTGCTGTACAAACATCTGGTGGCGAAACACCCGAGCGATCTGCCGCATTACCGGCGCTTCGGTTTCTTCTACCTCGGCGCACTGGCGGTGGCGTTGCCGGCGTTCCTGCTGTTCGGCAAATCCAACTTCCTGCCGGAAGCGCCGCTGCAATGGGGCGTGCTGGTGTTCCTCGGTCTGGTCTCGACCGCGCTTGGTTTGTACTGGTGGAACAAGGGCGCCTGCCTGGTCAACGGCGGCACCCTGGCGGTGATGAACAACCTGCACGTGCCGGTGGGGTTGCTGCTGAACCTGCTGATCTGGAATCAGCACGAAGAACTGGGGCGGTTGTTCCTTGGTGGCAGCGTGATTCTGGCGGCGGTGTGGATCAGCCGGTTGGGGATTCGCCAGGCGCCAGTTGCTCCACCAGAAACTCGATAAACGCCCGGGTCTTCTGCGGCACCCGTCGCGCTGAGGAATACACGGCATTGATGGTGATCGCCGGGGCCTGCCATTCGCACAGCACCGGCACCAGCCGCCCGGCCGCCAGCGCTTCTTCGACGATGAAGTCCGGCAGCAGCGCAATGCCCATGCCGGCCTCGGCCGCTTGCGCCAGCAGGTCGCCGTTGTTGGCGTGCAGCGGCCCGGTCACGTTGACCCGCTGCGTCTCCTTGCCGTTGCACAGTTGCAGGCTGACGCCGCTCTGCAGATAGCCGTAGTTCAAGCATTGATGCGAGCGTAGATCCTGCGGGGTCTGCGGCGCGCCTGCGCGTTCGAGGTAAGCGGGGGAGGCGACCATGATCCGCGGCGCCGGCGCCAGTTGCCGGGCGATCATGGTCGAGTCGGGCAGGCTGGCGATACGGATGGTCACGTCGAACCCACCGCGCACCGGATCGACCTGCTGGTCGCTGAGCACCAGTTGCAGCTCGATGTTCGGGTGCTGCTCGTGGAACAGCGGAATCAGCTTGCCCAGTCGCCGCAGGCCGAACGACATCGGCGCGTTGACCCGCAACACCCCGCGCAATTCACCCACCCCGTCCCGCGCCCGCTGCTCGGCCTCGTCCAGTGCCGCAATCACTTCCCGCGCCGCTTCGAAATATTCGGCACCGGCCTCGGTCAGGTGCAGGCTGCGGGTGGTGCGTTGCAGCAGCTGCACGCCGATGGCTTCTTCCAGCGCCTGAATCTGTTTGCTGACTTTCGAGCGGGGCACGTCCATGGCCCGGGCGGCGGCCGCGAAGCCGTTCTCGCCGACCGTCACCACGAAGGCGCGCATGCATTCGATGCGATCCATGATTGTCCCTATTTTAGAATCAATGATTCTCGATTTTAGGGAATTGTCCCTTTATCGGCTAGCCCCTAAAGTGACATCCAAGCCGAGACAACAACGCCGAAGACGGCCAGACACTCGACTCACCCATTACCCGATCGAAACTCTAAATCGACATCAAAAGGAACGCGCCATGTCTATCCGTGAACTGCTGAACCCAACCAACTCCGCCCTGATCCTGATCGACCACCAGCCACAAATGGCTTTCGGCGTACAGTCGATCGACCGTCAGACCCTGAAGAACAACACCGTCGGCCTGGCCAAGGCAGCGAAGATCTTCAACGTGCCGACCATCTACACTTCGGTCGAAACCGAAAGCTTCAGCGGCTACATCTGGCCGGAACTGCTGGCGGTGCACCCGGAGCAGAAACCGATCGAGCGCACCTCGATGAACTCCTGGGAAGACAAGGCGCTGGTTGACGCAGTGAAGGCCACCGGTCGCAAGAAACTGATCATCGCCGCACTGTGGACCGAGGTCTGCCTGACCTTCCCGGCCCTGGAAGCCCTGGCCGAAGGCTACGAGGTGTACATCGTCACCGACGCGTCCGGCGGCACCACCAAGGAAGCTCACGACATGTCGGTACAGCGGATGATTCAGGCCGGCGCAGTACCGGTGACCTGGCAGCAAGTGCTGCTCGAGTACCAGCGTGACTGGGCGCACAAAGACACTTATCAGGCGGTGATGGACCTGGTGCTGGAACACAGCGGCGCTTACGGCATGGGCGTCGATTACGCCTACACCATGGTGCACAAGGCGCCGCAACGGCAGGCCAAGTAATTTAGGGAAACGATGCAAAACCTGTGGGAGCCAGCCTGCTGGCGATTGCAGTGGATCAGACCGATCAATGTCTGATGACACTCCGCAATCGCCAGCAGGCTGGCTCCCACATTTGATCGGCGGTGTTACATGAGGTGTTTTTCAGCTTCAGGTATATGCGCCGAACCCAACACTGCCGGCAACAACCCCGACCGCAAATCCCCGCCACTCGGCTGCTGATACAGGCTCAACCCGAACTCTGGCAACACCGCCAGCAGGTAATCGAAAATATCTCCCTGGATCCGCTCGTAATCGGCCCACACCGTGGTGGTGGTAAAGCAGTAGATTTCCAGCGGAATGCCCTGGGCCGTGGTCTGCATCTGGCGGACCATGCAGGTCATGTTCGGCTGGATCTCCGGGTGACTCTTCAGATAGGCCAGCGCATAAGCGCGGAAGGTGCCGATGTTGGTCATGCGCCGACGGTTGGCCGACATCGCCGCGACGTTGCCCTGCGCTTCGTTCCAGGCCTTGAGCTCGGCTTTCTTGCGGGCCATGTACGCGGTCAGCAGGTGCACCTGGGAGAGTTTTTCTTCTTCATCGTCGCGGATGAACCGCACACCACTGGCGTCGATGAACAGACTGCGCTTGATCCGCCGCCCGCCGGACTGCTGCATGCCGCGCCAGTTTCGGAACGACTCGGACATCAGGCGCCAGGTCGGGATCGAGACGATGGTCTTGTCGAAGTTCTGCACCTTGACCGTGTGCAGGGTGATGTCGACCACGTCGCCATCGGCGCCGACCTGCGGCATTTCGATCCAGTCGCCGACCCGCAGCATGTCGTTGCTGGTCAGTTGCACGCTGGCGACGAACGACAGCAAGGTGTCCTTGTAGACCAACAGGATCACCGCCGACATCGCACCCAGACCCGACAGCAGCAACAGTGGTGAACGGTCGATCAGGGTGGCGACGATGATGATCGCGCCGAACACGTACAGGACCATTTTCGCCAGTTGCACATAGCCCTTGATCGAGCGGGTGCGGGCGTGTTCGGTGCGGGCGTAGATGTCCAGCAATGCATTGAGCAGGGCGCTGACCGACAACAGCAGGAACAGAATGGTGAACGCCAGCGCCACATTGCCGAGGAACACCATGGCGGTCTTGCTCAGTTCCGGCACCAGGTGCAGGCCGAACTGGATCACCAGCGACGGCGTCATCTGCGCCAGACGCTGAAACACCTTGTTATGGCGAAAGTCGTTGAGCCAGTGCAGCGCCGGTTGGCGACCGAGCATGCGGCTGGCATGCAGGATCAGGTAGCGTGCCACTCGTCCGAGGACCAGCGCGATCACCAGCAGCAGGACCAGAGCCAGGCCGGCGTGCAGGAGCGGGTGCTGATCAAGGGCACCCCAGAGGTCTTGGGCGTTGAGCCAGAGCTGTTTGAAATCCATGAGTGAGACGATTCTTCTGTTGGACGCGACGGGCGATTAGAGCATTTAAGACGCTGTGTATTACCGTTGGATACAAATCGAGCAACAAAAAAGCCACTGATTACTGCGGATTTCACAAAGAAACTCGGCCTGAGCGCTCGAAACCGGTAACCTATGCAGCTGATTTTTTGCATATCTTCGAGGTAGCACCCGTGTTTTCCCAATTCGCCCTGCACGAACGCCTGCTCAAAGCCGTGGCCGAGCTGAAATTTGTCGAGCCAACGCCTGTGCAAGCCGCGGCCATTCCGCTGGCGCTTCAGGGGCGTGACCTGCGGGTGACGGCGCAAACCGGTAGCGGCAAGACCGCCGCTTTTGTCCTGCCGATCCTCAACCGCCTGATCGGCCCGGCCAAGATCCGCGTCAGCATCAAGACCCTGATCCTGCTGCCGACCCGCGAGCTGGCCCAGCAGACCCTGAAGGAAGTCGAGCGCTTTTCGCAGTTCACGTTCATCAAGTCCGGCCTGATCACCGGTGGTGAAGATTTCAAGGTCCAGGCCGCCATGCTGCGCAAGGTGCCGGACATCCTGATCGGCACTCCGGGCCGGATGATCGAGCAATTGAACGCCGGCAACCTCGACCTGAAAGAGGTCGAAGTGCTGGTGCTCGACGAAGCCGACCGCATGCTCGACATGGGTTTCGCCGAAGACGTGCAGCGTCTGGTCGACGAATGCCCGAATCGTCAGCAGACCATGCTGTTCTCGGCCACCACTGGCGGTTCCGGTCTGCGCGAGATGATCGCCAAGGTGCTGAACAATCCTGAGCACTTGCAGCTCAACGCGGTCAGTCAGCTGAACGACACCACCCGTCAGCAGATCATCACCGCCGACCACAACCAGCACAAAGAACAGATCGTCAACTGGCTGCTGGCCAACGAGACCTACCAGAAGGCCATCGTCTTCACCAACACCCGGGCCATGGCCGACCGCATCTACGGTCGCCTCGTCGCCCAGGAATACAAGGCTTTCGTGCTGCACGGCGAGAAAGACCAGAAAGATCGCAAACTGGCGATCGACCGTCTGAAGCAGGGCGGTGTGAAGATCCTGGTAGCCACCGACGTGGCGGCCCGTGGTCTGGACGTCGACGGTCTGGATCTGGTGATCAACTTCGACATGCCACGCAGCGGCGACGAATACGTACACCGCATCGGTCGTACCGGCCGTGCCGGCAACGACGGTCTGGCGATCTCACTGATCTGCCACGGCGACTGGAACCTGATGTCGAGCATCGAGCGTTATCTGAAGCAGAGCTTCGAGCGCCGCACCATCAAGGAAGTCAAAGGCACCTACGGCGGACCGAAAAAAGTCAAGGCCTCGGGTAAAGCTGTCGGCGTGAAGAAGAAAAAGACCGACGCCAAGGGCGACAAGAAGAAAACCGCCGCCAAGACCCCGACCAAGCGCAAGAGCGCCAACCGTCCGAAACCGGATTCTCTGGTGAGCAGCGACGGCATGGCCCCGCTCAAGCGCCGCAAGCCGGCAGCGCCTGCGGCTGAATAAGCCGTTCCAGACGCCGAAAAAAACCCGGACAGTGTCCGGGTTTAATGAGATGGTCAGCCTGACCGAGAAGCCCTGCAGGTTTACGCTTGCAGGGCTTTTTATTGCCGGCGTTTGTCAGCTGCCCAGCTGTCCACGGGTGTCGGCATCAAAGCGCTGCTTGGTCTGATCCGCCTTCGGTTTGAGCTGCGCGAGCAGGGCGGCCTCGCTGTACAGCCCGGGCAGCGCCAACTCCTTGGGCGTTGGCTCGATCGGGATCAGCACATCTTCACCGACCGCATGCAGCCAGATCGCCACGACCTGCAGCGCCGAAACGAACAGCACCCGCAGCTCAACGGTTTTGCCCTGCAGCTGTGGCGATTGCTCCGCCAGCTTCAGCGCATCGACCGTGGCGCTCGCCAGGTTGCCGTGGTTCAACGAGGCGAACTCGACGTGACCGCGGACCTCAGCCAATTGCGCATCGGCAATCGACACACCGTCGGCAAACACCAGGTAATGCCAGTCACCGAGCCGGGCATCCTTCAGGCCTTTGCCTTGGCTCAGATCCTCCAGGCTCAACGAATAACCGCGATAGGCCTCGCTCAGGCTGATTTTCGCCGGCACCGCACTGGCGAACTGGCGATTGATGCCAAATCCCTGAGTCTGAAGCGCCGTTTGCAATACTGGACGCAAGGTCTGCACTCCGTTGGAAGGCGCCTTTGGATAAGTCAGTTGCATGATGTCGCCCCCTGGTTTCTCGCCGTGAAGTAAGTGTGAGTCCAGTTGCCGCCACCGTTGTAGGAACCGGGGAATGAATTCAGTGCGCGGGTCGAGTAGCCGTAGATCGAATCCGCGACCAGCACGTAGTTGCCGTTGGTGCCGTAGATCGTCAGGAAGTGCGCACCGCCGCCGTACCAGGCACAGCGCAGGCCGACGGGGCGGCCCATGTTGATCTGGTTCTGAATGGCCGACATCTGCAACGACCCCTGATTCATCCCGTTGTAGCTGCGGGTGGTTTGCAGGGCCGAATCCAGATAGCCGTAGACGTTACACGGCCCCGGCTGGCTGCAGCAGTTGCGGTTCAGTTGGGTGCTGGCAACGCCGCACTGGGTCCAGGACCCGGTGCCGTAATAGTTGCCGATCGAAGCGGAAACCGCGGCCCAGCACCAGTTGGTCTGGGTCTGTTGCTGCATCGTGAAGTTGAGGCTTGGGGCCGCCAGAGCCTCGGCCTGTGGAGCTGCTTCGACCTCGACCAGATGCGCGTCGAGCAGATGGCCGGTCAGGCACCCGGGCAGGGTGTTGCCGGTGAACTGCGTTGTTTCAGTGGTTAACATTTTTCAATCCTCCATGAATGAAAACAAATGTCCTGCCTAGATTTGCGAGCCGTCGGCGGTTAAGGGATGCCACTTCTGCGGCGGGTTCCGAACAGGCTCGAGGTAACCCTAGGTCTGTATATGCATTTGTGCAAATAAATAAATGCATAAATGCAATTTTACGGGCGAAAAGACACTGCTTTCAGCATGTCCTTTGTGGTGGAAGTTGAAGTGCGAGGCCTTTGCCCACGTCGTTACCCTTCGGTTTTATGCTCGGCCGAATCCAGCTCCTTCAAGCGCTGATCGATCAGCTGGCATTTGTCCGGCAGATCGGCAGAGGCGGTGCCCAGATCCATTTTTTGCAGCTCGGCATTGATTTCCTTGGCCTTGGTCGGGTTTTGCTCGGTGAGTTTTGCCACTTCCTGGGCCAGTTGCTCGCGCTTGGCGGTGGCTTCTTCCGGGGTGCAGGCCCAGACGGGCAGGGCGCAGGCGAGGGTGGTGGCAAGAGTGAGTTTGAGCAGGGTTTTCATGGGGGCAGGCCTCGGATCCGGTTAAGGCGGGTTAGTCGGTTGAGGGCTGTGTCCAGTGAAAAGTTCAGTGTCTTTGCCGGCTCAGTCGCCGTGGCAGCAACTGGATTTTTGCGCTGCGTCATAACGATCATGATGCCGCACCCACTCCATGATCTCGTCCTCGTTCCGGCCTTTGGGCGTGAGGTCGAGAAAGTTGTAGGCGCCGACCAGCATGTCCAGACCCCGGGCGTACGTTGAGTAGGTGTGGAATATCTCGCCGTTATTGGCGCGATAAAACACGCTCAGCCCCGGCATCTCTTCCTCGGCACTGTCAGTCTTTTCATAGTTGTAGGTAGCCTTTGCGGCTTCGGCGGCTTCGGCGTCTTCTGCGTGGGCGCAAACACCAAAGTCGTAGTTAAAGTCGGAACCGTCTGACGACACCCAGTCGAACTTCCAGCCCATCCGCCGCTTGAACGCCTGGAATTCGGCAAATGGTGCGTGGGATACCGCCACCAACGCGATGTCGTGATGGGCGAGGTGCAAATTGGCGCCGTCGAAGTGGTCTGCGAGGAAGGAACAGCCCTGGCAGCCTTCTTCCCAGCCTTTGGCGAACATGAAGTGGTAAACGATGAGCTGGCTGTGGTCGCCGAACAGATCGGCCAGTTTCATTTCGCCGTCCGGCCCCATGAAACGATAGTCCTTGTCTACCTTCACCCACGGCAGAGCGCGGCGTTTGGCGCTGAGGCGGTCGCGCTCCCGGGTGAAGGCCTTTTCATCGGCCAGATGCTGCTTGCGGGCGGTGAGCCACTCTTCGCGCGACACCACCGGATGATTCTCAACGTTCATGCTGATTTCTCCTGCGGGGGTTGAAAACGTCTGTCTCAGACTAGTCGCTCGACACCAGCAAGATTCGACAGACCGCCGGTCGGTCAGGGTGATAAACGAAGCTGAACGGCTACTGCCCGCTCGGGTCACAACCTAAGACAGCGCCATTAATCACGCGCACCGGAGGTTGAATCAGGATGACGACTTATAACTGGGATTTGATTGAACGCCTGCTGCATGAAGTGCAGAACGGCGCAGGCCACAGCTTTGCGCCGCGGTCCTACGCAGAAGACTATGCGGCGGAAAAAGCGGCGGCAGGCGAGCCGATCGAGAATCTGGATCATTTGAAAACGATCGCCTGTGAATACGAGCAGAAGCTGTTGCTGCGCGGTTTTATCGAACCCCGTGGCGACGATGAGGGCAGCACCGGCAACAATTTCAGTCTGACTCCTCGTGGCTCGAGCCTGTTGAGCCTGATCGACAGCAGCATTCCCGGTAACGATCATCCGCGTCAGGTGCTGGATGAACAGGAGGATGCGCTGGATGAGGCGACGTTCGATCGTTTGGCGTCGAACGCGCAGATTGCCTGAACCCTCTGCGGGAGCCGGGTTTTCCGGCTGCCGAAGATTCAATGAATCTCAGCCAGCCTTCGCAGCTTGCAAACATTTGAGATCATTGAAGTCCTTGCGCACCCCGTCGATTTTCTTCAACAACCGCTGTCGTTGTTGTGGCGTACTCTCAGCCATCAGATCCACCGCCAGTGAACGTGCCTGCGCCTCGGTGTCGGCGTAGGCCTTGCGGTAATCCGCTGTCCATAAGCGCTCGCGGTAGACCAGAAGTGTCTCGATCCGCTGTGGGAAATCCGCACTTTTGCGCTGGGCCACGGCGGCGCTGAATTGCTGTTGCCAGTGCGCACGGTTGGCGATCCATTGAGTGTTCTGATCGCCCAGGGCTCTTGACCACGCCATTATGCGTTGCTCTTGCGTGGTGCTCAAAGGCCCGAGCCAGTCGTTGAGGCGCTTGTCCATCCGAGCGCCACGTTCGGCGATCTGCTGGGCCAGTGGTGGCTTCACATATTCCTGCTGGCGTTTGCGCAGATCCTTGGCAAACGCATCGTTCATTTCTGCGACCTGTTTGTCGTCCAGCCCTTGCAGCAACTCAATCGCCGACGGGGTAATCTGCCGGGCAGTTTCGGCAATTGCCTGCTTGGCCTCCAATGTGCGGGCCTGGAGCGCGGCGTCGGTGACCTGGTTGGTTTCGACCATGGTTTGCAGGCGATCCAGCCAGTCCAGATAACCCGGCAATTGGGTGGTGCAGTGCCAGCTCAGGTGTTCCTTGAGGCGCTCGTTGAACCAGCCTTTCTGTTCGCCGGTCATGTCCAGGTAGTCGCTGAGCGTCCATGGAATGATCACATCGAGATTGCGATAGGCGAGGCCGACGCGGCTGCACGCGCCGAGGGCGAGGGTGAAGATCAACAGGGTGGCGCAGTGTTTGAACCAGCGAGACATGAGCGAGTCCTTGCGAAAGCCTGGCGTCTGATTCTTATGTGAACGCAGGATGCTCCCGGCAGTTCAGCCAATCAATAGAACGCGCGTTCGGCCTTGAGCGTGACCAGCCCGTCGCACTGGCTGTTGTGCCCGGAATAGGCGGAGCAATCGCTGCCGCTGAGGCTGGAATT
This sequence comes from Pseudomonas fluorescens, assembly GCF_012974785.1. Taxonomy (GTDB): domain Bacteria; phylum Pseudomonadota; class Gammaproteobacteria; order Pseudomonadales; family Pseudomonadaceae; genus Aquipseudomonas; species Aquipseudomonas fluorescens_BT. Next base: position 1,614,885 of record NZ_CP027561.1, read on the forward strand.
GCTGTAAGTCAGGTCCAGGTCAATGCCCATCACCGGCCGGGAAAACTTCACCGACCAATCGGTAAAACTGCTGACATACCCACCGTCCACCGAGACAGGAGTATTGAGCTGATGGGTGGTGTATTTCATGCTGATCCCGATGCCGAATGGCTGGTTGCCGCCCAGATCGGCGAACAAGGTGTTGTTCTGTTTGTCCGGGTCGTTGCTCAGTGCGATACCGAAACGGCTGCCGAGAAGGGTCAGGCCGCCGAACAGCTCCTGGCTGTCGAGGGTCTCGACCTTCGGATAGCTGTAATGGATCATCCCGACTTCGTAGCCGAGGGTTTGATCGAAAGGTTGTTTAAAGCCTACGTAGGAGTCGATCTCCAGATTCTTGCCCGGCGTCAGCCCCATGCTCGGCGCGTACTGGCCAATGTAGAGGCCGCTGTCGTGGCTCAGGTCGAGGCCGCCGTGGAACGAGCCGGCTGCCGAGGGCTTGACCAGACCCTGGGCCATGCTGCGGCTGGGCGTGGTGCCGAGTTTCAGGTCGAAGTCGCCGAGTTCGCGCTGGAAAATCTGCGCGTGCGCCACCGGGCTCGCCAGCAGTCCTGCAAGAATTAAACAGAGGGGTTTGAGCATGCGTCACTCCTTGAACAGCGAGCGCAGGGCGACGTACCTGCTGAAACGCTTGATCCAGACGCGTGCAAGAATACCGGCGAATGTGCGGCTTCGGAGGCCGTTCGTCGATTTCTGTTGTTTTGTTGAGTTTGATTAAACGCGACAGAGGCGGTGAGAGGGTTCCGGTCCAGACGCTTCGAAGCTCAAAGCGTCTTGGGACTGGTGTGTTGCGGGGGGGATTACTTCTTGCCCAGGCTGATCTGCTTGGACGGGCCGAACGTCTGGCCGCTGACGCCCTTGGCAATTTGCTGGATCTCGCCGCCGGACTTGAGGAATGCCGCGATCTGATCGTTGATCGATTCGCTGGTCTCAACGGCTGGAGCTGGCTTTGCTTTGCTGGTGGATGCTTTTACACGCATGGCGGCCATTAACCTGTAGAAAAGTAACTCGGCCAGGCATCGTACAGGAATAACTTGACAATTGCTTGGTAAATATCCCCCGAAATAACCAACCTTGTTCGTGGATTATTCTTCGCTCAATAATTGAAATACCTCGCTAACCTGCTGTTTTAAATAAAAACATCGCTCGAGATCGGCATGATTTTCAACGGTCGGGAGCGGAGGAAAATCGCTGGGCCGGTCTGACGAATGGTGCCCGCTCGGCGGCAAACCTAGAAAAATCAAGGCTTCGCGCAGATTTCCGTCGAGGTCAGGATCTGGCGCCCGACGAAGCCGGCAAAAACGGGTAGAATGCCGCCCACGCAATGAGGGTATTGGAAATGGCTTTAGTCGGGCGTTACAACAGTTTGCAAGTGGTGAAACACACTAACTTCGGTTTATATCTGGACGGCGGTGCCGACGGCGAAATTCTTTTGCCCAACCGTTATATTCCTAAAGATATTCCCAGCGAAGATGAAGACTGGCTCAATGTTTTCATTTATCTGGACAGCGATGACAAACTAATTGCCACCACTGAAAAACCGAAAGTTCAGGTCGGTGAATTTGCCAGTTTGAAAGTTGTTGAAATCAACAGTATCGGTGTGTTCCTCGATTGGGGGTTGCCAAAGGATCTGTTGCTGCCTTACTCCGAAGAAAAACGTCAGATGACCGCTGGCGAATACTGCGTGGTGCACGTCTACCTCGACAAACACACCCGCCGCATCACCGCCACTGCGCGACTGGATCGCTACCTCGACAAGACCCCGGCCAACTACAGCGCCGGTCAGGAAGTCGATCTGCTGGTGGCCGAAGCCACCGACATGGGCTTCAAGGCGATCATCAACAACAAGCACTGGGGCCTGATTCACAAGAACGAAATCTTCAAGTTCATGCGCTCCGGCATGCGCGAGAAAGGCTTCATCAAGGAAGTGCGCGCCGACGGCAAGATCAGCCTGAGCCTGCAACCGGTGGGGCAGGAGGCGGCCAGCAGTCTGAGTTCGAAGATCCTCGCCAGGCTGCGCGAAAGCAACGGCACCCTGGCCGTCAGCGACAAGAGCGATCCGGCCCTGATCAGCAGCCTGTTCGGTGTCAGCAAGGGCAACTTCAAGAAGGCCATCGGTTCCTTGTACAAGGAAGGCAAGATCGTCATTCATGCCGATCGTATTGAACTAACCTGAGCCTGACGTGGCCCATGTTGCATGGGCTCACTTGAGGTCGGGCAGATGAAAAAAGCGCTGATTGCCTATGTCGCCACGTTACTGACGTTTCTACTGCTGGACGGCATCTGGCTCGGCGTGTTGATGGCGCCGACCTATCGCGAACTGCTCGGTTCGCTGATGCTCGAAAAACCGTTGCTGGTGCCGGCAGCGGTTTTTTATTGCCTGTACGTGTTTGGCTGTGTGGTGTTCGTGGTGTTGCCGGCGATGACCTGGCAACGCGCTGCCCGCTTGGGTGCGCTGCTCGGGCTGGTCGCTTACGGCACCTATGATCTGACCAACTGGGCGACGTTGCGCGGCTGGTCGGTGCAGGTGACATTGATGGATTGGGCCTGGGGGACGTTTGCCACGGCGCTGGCCTGTACGGTCGGATTTGTCGTGACCGGCCGGTATGGCGGGTCAGCCCGTCACCGCTGACGTTTCAGGAGAACGAAGTGTCTCTTCCAGACGGCTTTTTCTGGCCAACTGGTTAATAATCCCCGAGACCATTTTTCGCCCCGGACGAAGAGCCGGGGCTTTGTTTTGATCTTTGGAAAAACTGCCATGTGGTGTGTATTCGAGGTGCTGCGGTGAGCGTCAGTCGGCGGAGTGCCGACGGCTTTGCCCTGCAAGTGATGATCGGCCTGTGCCTGATCTGGGGCGTGCAGCAGGTGATGATCAAGTGGGCGGCGACCGATATCGCGCCGGTGATGCAGGCGGCGGGGCGGTCGGGAATTTCCGCGTTGCTCGTGGGCTTGCTGATTTGCTGGAAGGGCGGCTGGGATCAGGTCGGCACGACCTGGCGCGGCGGTTTACTGGCCGGTGCCTTGTTCGGGCTGGAGTTCTTCTTCATCTCCGAAGGCTTGCAGCTGACCACTGCAGCGCACATGTCGGTGTTCCTCTATACCGCGCCGATCTTCACTGCGCTGGGCGTGCATTTTCTGTTGCCCAGCGAGCGTCTGCGGCCGGTGCAATGGCTGGGGATCCTCATGGCATTCGTCGGGATTGCCGTGGCGTTTGCCGGCGGCGTGTCGTGGGACAACCTCGATCACCGCATGCTGCTGGGCGATGCCCTCGGCGTGCTGGCCGGCGCCAGTTGGGGGGCGACCACCGTAGTGGTGCGCGCCTCGCGCCTGTCGGAAGCGCCGGTGACGCTGACTCTGTTTTATCAGCTGATCGTCGGTTTCGTCGGCCTGCTGTTGATCGCACTGCTCAGCGGCCAGATCACCCACGTCAGCCTGACCGCCGTGGCCGTGGGCAGCGTGCTGTTCCAGGGGCTGGTGGTGTCGTTCTTCAGTTACCTGACCTGGTTCTGGCTGCTGCGCCGTTATCTGGCGGCCAACCTCGCCGTGTTTTCCTTCATGACGCCGTTGTTCGGCGTCACGTTCGGCGTGGTGTTGCTCGGCGAAGAGTTGAGCCTGAACTTCATTATCGGCGCCGTGCTGGTGTTGCTTGGCATCACCTTCGTCAGCGCGGAACAGTGGGTGCGTCGGCGTTTGCGCAAGGCGCTCGGTCAGCCGTAACCGATTTGCACGCCAGCCCGCCGGCGATCAGCAAGCCGCTGCCGGCGAGTACCAACGCCGGTTGCAGGCCACCGCTGAAATGGCTGCTGACCGCCGCCAGCAACGGCCCGCTGAGCTGGCCGACGGCGAAACACGCAGTCAGCAGGCCGGCGTTACGCTGGGTGGCGTGGGGCGCCAGTTCCCGGGAGCGTTGCATCACCAGTTGCATGCAGGCCAGGAACGGCGTGCCGCACAGGATCACGCCCAAAGCCAGACCGAGGCCGCTGCCCAACAGGCAGGCAAACACCCCGGCAGCCTGCAACCATAGCGTCGCCATCAACCAGTGCCGGGTGGTGTCCGGATCGTGCCGACGCAGACTCACCAGCAACACCCCGATCGAAGCGCCGAGGCCGAAGCACGGCCAGAACAGATCGGCCTGCCATTGCCCGTGAAACTGCGCGTTGGCCATTTGCGACAGAAACGTGGCCGGAATGATGTAGCCCACGCCGTAAAAGGCATACACCACCGCCAGACGCCCAATTCCACGATCCGACGAACTTGCGGCAGTCGGTGCGGCCGGCACACCGACGCCCGGTTGCGGCAGAATCCGCACGATCCCCAGCAACATCACCAGCGCCACGGCGGCATAGATCAGCCACAAAGTGGCGGAAGTTTGCTGCGCCAGATGTGAGAACAGCGCCAGCAACCCGGTCAGAAAAATCCCCAGCCCCGGCCCGGCAAACACCAACGCCCCCAACCGTGGACGACCGGCCGCCGCAGCCAGTGGCTGACTCAGTGCCGTAATCATCACCAGCACCCAGGCGCTCGCCACACCGGTGCCGAAACGCAGCAGCAGATGCGACCAGAAACCGTTGGCCCAGAACGACGCCAGCGTCAGCAGCACACACAACCACAGGCCGCCGTGCAGACGCCGCTGCACTTGATCCGGCCGCCGGGAAAGCATCGCATCCAGCGCCCCGAGCAGGTAACCGAGGTAGTTGGCCGCCGCAATCAGACCGGCGGCCGTCAGGTCGATCTGGCCTTCACTGAGCAGGTGCGGCAGTTGCGGGGTGAGGGCGAAACGCCCGATGCCCATGGCCATCATCAGGGCAATGAAACAGGCGGATAAGCGAATCAGGGGTGACATGGTCTGAATTCCGTTGGAGGTTCAATGACCGTCAGGCTAGGACTGATTGACTTTCTTTAAAATTGAATAATAGTGAGTAACTTGTTCTGTTCAGGAGAAAGGTTGTGGAGTTCAGCCAGCTGCGAATCTTCCAGGCCGTGGCGCAGGAGGGCTCTATCACCCGTGCCGCCGAACGTTTGCACCGCGTGCCGTCGAACCTGTCGACCCGGCTCAAACAGCTGGAGGAGCAACTGGGTGTCGAACTGTTCGTCCGTGAGCGTCAGCGTTTGCAGTTGTCGCCTGCGGGAAAAGTCCTGCTGGACTACACCGGCAAACTGTTCGCCCTGCGCGATCAGGCCAGTGCGGCGGTGATGGGCGGGCAACCGGCGGGGGATTTCGTGCTCGGCACCCTGTACAGCACCGCGGCGATCCATTTGCCGGCGCTGCTGGCGCGGTATCACAAGCAGTATCCGGCAGTGAATCTGCAGGTGCAGTCCGGGCCCAGTGGCGAATTGCTGGAAGGTTTGCTCACCGGGCGGCTGGACGCGGCACTGGTGGATGGCCCGCCGCAGCTGGCCGGGATCGACGGGGTGCCGCTGTGCAATGAGCGGCTGGTGCTGATCAGCGAGCCGGATCACCCGCCGGTGCGCAGTGCCAAGGATGTCGAGGGGCGGGCGGTGTTTACCTTTCGTCATGGTTGCGCCTACCGGGCGCGGCTGGAGTCGTGGTTCGCTCACTATCACGCGGCGATGGGCCGGGCGATGGAGATCGAGTCCTATCAGGGCATGCTCGCCTGTGTGATTGCCGGCAGCGGCGTGGCACTGATGTCGGAGTCGATGCTCGCCAGTCTGCCGGGGCGTGAAAGTGTCGCGGTGCACTCGCTGGCCGAGCCTTTTGCCAGTGCGACAACCTGGCTCATGTGGCGTCGGGGGATGGTCGGCGCCAACCTCAATGCCTGGATTGAACAGCAGCAGGCGCTCTATCCCGTGGCTGGCGAAGATACCCGGGAAACGGCTTGAACGAACGGTCAGGGATTTTGATCCATTCAGTAACAGATCATTGCGGATTTGGCCGAGCATTGCGTAGGACTTCGGACTATTATCAGTGCGAAGCGGCCTCAGAATTCCGGACGCTCAGCACCACCCTGAAGGGGGCATGACGATGAAAGAGAAAATTCAAAACTGGCTGCACGATTTGGGTGTTGCCCTCGGCTTGATCGAACCGCCTCTGCAACCGGTCCCGATTCGCACTGACGACGAACAGCGTCGGCGTCAGCAGCGTCGGCGCTAATGCCCCGATCTGAATAACAACGATTTGAAGTTAAAGAGATCGCAGCCTTCGTCAACGCCTGCATGAAACCGTGCAGGCGTTGACGAAGACTGCGATCTTTTGCTTTTCAGTGTCGCCCGATCTCGATCAGAAAGCGGCTCAAGTCGTTCGCGGTTTTCGCGTTCTTGAGCATGTGATCTTCTTCGGCGGTGAATGCCGTCAGTCCGAATTCGTCTTCCAGATGGAAGATCAGGTCTTCGATATCCGCCTTCTCCAGACCCAACTCCGCCAGGCTGGTGCGGTCATTGAAGTCTTGGTTTTCCAGCAGACGCTTGATGAACCTGTGGACGGCGGCACGCACGGCAGCTCTTCTCATGGCAGATCTTTTTTGGGTAGGTCTGACTGGAGTACAGCAGGCCTCAGGCGTGTCGGCGCAACCATTCGTCAATCATCGAACGTAAATGCTCTCCTGAGAAACTGCCGAAATGCCCGCCATGCACGGTACGGATCGGCAACGCCTGCAAGCGTCGCAGGCTGGCGGCGTAGTCCTCGAGATTCGAGTGGTAGGCGTCTTCAATCAGCGGCCCGTCGTAGATGATGTCGCCGCTGAACAAGGTTTCGCTGGCCACTTCGTAGAGGCTGATCCCGCCCGGCGAATGCCCCGGCGTGTGCAGCACCTGCAGCGTGCGGTTGCCCAGGTCCAGCACATCGCCGTCCTCGACAAAACCCGTGGCCGGTGCCGCCTTGACCCGGTATTCGGCGTAGCACAACGGGCAATCCGGGTGCGCCTCGAACATGTCGTCGCCGACGAAGGCCCGGCTCAAGTCATTCTCGCCATCCGGTGCTGCCAGAATGTCTGCCTCGGCGGGATGTACCAGCCGTTCGGCGAACTCGTGATGCCCGGCGATGTGATCGAAATGGCAATGACTGGCCACCGCCACCAGCGGCCGTTCGGTCAGCCACGGCAATTGCTCGCGCAGGCTGACCAGCCCGGAACCGCTGTCGAGCAGCAAATCCTTGTCACGCCCCTGAACATGCCAGAGGTTGCAGCGGTAGAACGGGCGGATGAATGGTTCGTGGATCAGGCGAATGTCATCGCTCAGGTTTTGCACTTCGAACCACTGATCGCGAGAAACAATCTTCATAAGCACTTTCCTTGAGACGAAAAAAACGGGTGTGGCAACCGACGCCACACCCGCCGAAGAAAGTTGTTGCTACGGCTTCAGCTTAGATCGCGCTCGCCACGGTCGCCGGGCGACGGGAAAACAGGCTGACCACCACAAAACTCACCAGCCCCACAGCCAGGCTGTAGTAGATCGGCGTGTTGGCATCCAGACCGTCCTTGACCATGAACAGCAGGGCGGTGGCGAAGCCCAGGCCCATGCTGGCGATGGCGCCGGCGGTGGTGGCGCGCTTCCAGAAGATCGCGCCGATCAGCGGGATCAGCATGCCGCCCACCAGCAGGTTGTAAGCGAGGGTCAGGGCGCTGATCACGTCATTGACCACCAGCGCGATACCCAGCACCACGACACCGGTCAGTAGGGTGAACAGACGGTTCACACCCAGGCTCGATTGTTTGCCACCCCGCAGTTTCGGCAGCAGGTCTTCGGTCAGGGTGGTGGCAGCGGCGAGCAGACCGGCGCTGGCGGTAGACATCATCGCAGCCAGAGCAGCGGCGATCACCAGACCCCGGATGCCATCCGGGAGCGACAGTTTGACGATCGCGGCGAAGGCGTTGTTGACGTTGTCCAGATCCGGAATCAGTACGTGCGCCGCCATGCCGATCAGGGCACAGGCCAGACCGTAAAGGATGCAGTAGATGCCCGCGAAGCTACCGGCGTACTGAGCCACTTTTTCGTTCTTGACGGTGAACACCCGTTGCCAGATGTCCTGACCGATCAGGATGCCGAAGAAGTAGATCATGAAGTAGGTGATGATCGTGTCCCAGCCGATGGTGGTGAAGTTGAATGCCGCAGCCGGCAGCTTCAGCACCAGTTCGTCCCAGCCGCCGACGCGGTACAGGCAGATCGGCAACAGGATGAACATCAGGCCGACGGTCTTGATGATGAACTGGACGATGTCGGTCAGGGTCAGCGACCACATGCCGCCGATGGCCGAGTAGACCACCACGACGCCACCGCCGAGCAGTACCGAGACCCAGAACGGCAGGCCGAACAGCACTTGCAGCACGGTGCCGATGGCGAGGATCGAGGTCACGCCGATCATCAGCGCATAGGCCAGCATGATCGCCGCGCTCGCCGAGCGGGCCATCGGGTTGTAGCGTTTTTCCAGGACCTGGGTAACGGTGTAGATCTTCAGTTTCAGCAGCGGCTTGGCCAGGAACAGGTTCAGCGCCACGATGCCGCAACCCAGTGCCGCGCACAGCCAGAAGCCGGAAATGCCGTGCACGTAGCCCAGACGCACGGTGCCGACGGTAGACGCGCCACCCAGAACGGTCGCCGCCATGGTGCCCATGTACAGGCTCGGGCCGAGGTTACGTCCGGCGACGAGAAAGTCCTCGTTGGTCTTGGCTTTGCGCATGCCGAAATAGCCGAGCAACAGCATGCCGGCCGCGTAGATGAGGACGACGAATAAATCCAAAGCCATGATGGCGTGTCTCCGATTGTCTTTTTTATGGTGAAACAAAAATCATTTTTTCCTTGTGGGAGCGAGCCTGCTCGCGATAGCGATTTTTCAGTCACATCGATGTTGGATGTGCTGCCGTCATCGCGAGCAGGCTCGCTCCCACAGGGGGGATGGTGTCAGGCTGGCTGACGCATTTCAGGCTTTGCTGCTGTGGCAGCACCCTGGCTCCGGGGATCCTTCGGGCCGTAGACCAGCGCCGGTTCCGGGAACAGGCTCAGCAGCATCAGGTACATCACCGAGGCCAGCCCGAGGGTCACCAGCAGGCTGATGTCGATGCCGCCGGCCAGTTCACCGAGCGGGCCGACGAACTGCCCCGGCAGGTTGACGAAGCACAGGCCGACCGCCGCGCTCGGGATCCAGGCACCCAGGCCGCGCCAGTTCCAGCCGTGGCTGAACCAATAGCGTCCGCCTTGCTCACCACGCGTGAACACTTGCAGGTCGTCCGGGCAGTAGAAGCCGCGACGCACCACCAGGCCGATGATCATGATCACCATCCACGGGGTGGTGCAGGTGATGATCAGCACGGCGAAGGTCGACACGCTCTGCACCAGGTTCGCCGCAAAGCGCCCGATGAAGATGAAGGCAATCGACAGCACGCCAATCAGCAGCGTCGCCTTCACTCGCGACAGCAGACGCGGGAACACGCTCGACATGTCCAGCCCGGTGCCATACAGCGACGTGGTGCCGGTGGACATGCCGCCGATCACCGCAATCAGGCACACCGGCAGGAAGAACCAGCTCGGCGACACCGCCAGCAGACCGCCGACGTAGTTGTTGGCCGCGATGTAGTCCGGTGCCTGGATCGCCACGATGGTCGCGGTGGTCAGGCCGAACAGGAACGGGATGAACGTAGCAATCTGCGACAGAATCACCGCCGCCATGATCCGCTTGCGCGAAGTTTCACGCGGGATGTAGCGGGCCCAGTCGCCGAGGAACGCGCCGAAGGAAATCGGGTTGCTCATGGCCACCAGCGCGGCGCCGATGAACGCGGCCCAGAAACCCGGCTGGCCGAGGCTGACGGTGCCGACGTAGTGCGAATCGAAGGGACCGGCGAAGGCGAAGATGCCCAGCAGGAACAGCAGGCTCGCGCTCCACACCGCGACTTTGTTCACCCACAGCAGGAAGCGGAAGCCGTAGATGCACACGGTCAGCACCAGAATCGCGAACAGACCGTAGGCCAGGCCCAGGGTCAGGTCGGTTTCCGGCAGGCCGATCAGGCGTTTCGCACCACCGATCAGCGCATCTCCCGAACTCCACACCGAGAGCGAGAAGAAGGCGATGGCGGTCAGCAACGACAGGAACGAACCGACGATCCGCCCGTGCACGCCGAAGTGCGCACCGGACGACACGGCATTGTTGGTGCCGTTGAGCGGGCCGAACAGGCCCATCGGTGCGAGGATCAGCGAGCCGAGCAGCACACCCGCGACAATCGCCCAGACGCCCGCCTGAAAGGACAGGCCGAACAGCACCGGGAAACTGCCGAGCACGGCGGTGGCAAAGGTATTCGCGCCGCCAAAGATCATGCGGAACAAGTCCACGGGACCGGCGGTGCGTTCGTTGTCCGGGATCTGTTCGACCCCGTGGGTTTCAATCTGCGTAAGGCTTTGGTCTTTGTTGTTGTTATTCATGATCTGCTCCGATCATAAAGGCGCGCTCATCGTGCGTGAGGCGTCACCTGTTTGGCTAAGGGGGTGGCAGCCCTTCCGGCATTGCGGACAAATGTTCGTGGCAGGCCAGCCAATGGCCTTGTTGTTCTAGGCTCGACGCTTGTTTCCTGAAAACAATCGTCTCGCGCTCCTGGCTGAAGTGTTGCTCCCCTTGCATGCGCAGCTCGGTGGCCACGTCATGGATGAAAATCGCCATGTCACCCTGCAGGCTGACGAAGGCGTTGCTCGAGGTGCAGGACAGCACCTCGAAGCCATCCTCGGCGCGCCAGCTGTCCCACAACGCCTGATAGGCATCGCGCGACAGCAGGGGCTGTTCGAGGGTGTAGAACACGAAGCTGGCATCGGCGCTGAACGCGCCGAAGTAGGCTTCGCGATCGTTGCGGGCGAAGGCGGACACCAGATCGGCGGCCGCTTTCAGAACCTGATCACGTTCGTTCATGACCCGACCCTCAGCGGTGGACCACACCCGGCAGTACGCAGAGCATTTCGTACAGCAGGTTGGCGGCCAGCAGCGAGGTGTTGCCGGTGGTGTCATAAGCGGGCGAGACTTCTACCAGATCGCAGCCGATCAGGTCGAGGCCCTGGCAGCCGCGAACGATTTCAATCGCCTGAATGGTCGTCAGACCACCGATTTCCGGGGTGCCGGTGCCAGGCGCCCAGGCCGGGTCGATGCCGTCGATGTCAAAGCTCAGGTACACCGGACCGCCACCGACTTTCTCGCGCACTTCGGCCATCAGCGGTGCCAGCGACTTGTGCCAGCACTCTTCGGCTTGAACAACGCGAAAGCCCTGATCGCGGCTCCAGTTGAAGTCGTCAGCGGTGTAGCCCTGCGCCCGCAGACCAATCTGCACCACGCGGTCGCAGTCCAGAAGACCTTCTTCGACGGCGCGACGGAAGGTCGTGCCGTGGGCGATTTTCTCGCCGAACATGTGATCGTTGACGTCAGCGTGGGCGTCGATGTGGACCAGACCGACCTTGCCGTGCTTTTTGTGGATGGCACGCAGGATCGGCAGGGTGATGGTGTGGTCGCCGCCCAGGGTCATCGGGATCACGTTGTGCTCGAGGATGTTGTCGTAGGCTTCTTCGATGATGCGCACGGCGTCGAGCAGGTTGAAGGTGTTGATCGCCACGTCACCGATGTCGGCAACCGACAGCGAGTCGAACGGCGCAGCGCCGGTGGCCATGTTGTACGGGCGGATCATCACCGATTCGGTGCGGATGTCGCGTGGCCCGAAGCGGGTGCCGGGGCGCAGCGAAGTACCGATGTCCAGCGGCACGCCAACGAAGGCAGCGTCCAGGCCGGCAGCGGTCGGTACATGGGGGAGTCGGAGCATGGTGGCGATGCCGCCGAAGCGCGGCATTTCGTTGCCGCCCAGTGGTTGGTGAAGAATCTTGTCCACGGGTAGGGCCTCATCGTCTTTGTTTTATTTATGTCGGCGCACCGCATTCGCAAGGTCACGGGCACCGCTGTGGGCCGATTCTGCGAAATGTAGTGGGGCGGAAGAATCGCTACGGGCAAATACTTAGTTCAGAATTTTCTAAACTAATGGAGAGGGGCGGGATAGACTTTGTGCGCCTTGGGTTTGTGATCGGCTGAACATCGCCGCCCTCATCGGAACGCCGCCCGCCCAGCCCTCTCCCGGAGGGAGAGGGGGCCGATCGAGTTGCCCGGATGAATGACATCGACCTGAAATATCGAGCCGAACTCGGGAGAATCGTGAGACAGACGCAGGATTTGAAGGCCATGGAGATCGGCTCCCTTTCCCCCTCTCCCCTTTGGGGAGAGGGCTGGGGTGAGGGGTGGATTGACCAGACAACACAGTTCCAAAGCCCGGAGTAGACATGGCCAACGCTTTACCCGACCTGAAACTGTTGCGCATCTTCGTCAGCGTCGTGCGTCATCAGGGGTTTGCCAACGCGCAGCAGGAACTCAACCTGTCGACCTCGGCGATCAGCACCTACATGAGTCAGCTCGAAACTGCGCTGGGTCTGGTGCTGTGTCATCGCGGGCGCGGCGGTTTCAGCCTGACCAGCAAGGGCGAGCTGTTCCATCAGGAAACCCTGCGTCTGCTGGCCGAGCTCGAAGGTTTCGAGCAATACGCCGCCGCGCTCAAGGGTGAACTGCGCGGCACGCTCAATCTGGGGGTGATCGACTCGACGGTCAGCGACAAGGCCTTGCCGTTCGCCGAAGCCATTGGCGCCTACAGCCAGGAACACCCGGCGGTGCATTTGCATTTGTCGGTGATGAGCCCGTATGAACTGCAACTCGGCGTGCAGGACAACCGTCTCGATCTGGCCATCGGCGCGTTTTCCACACGCATGAGCGGTCTGGTGTACATGCCGCTGTACCGCGAGCAGCACTGGCTGTATTGCAGCAACCGTCACCCGTTGTTCAACGAGCGGCGGATTCCCGAGCAGGTCATTACCCAGCAACGCATGGTCGGTCGTGGCTACTGGAGCCAGGCGGAACTGGCGCGCCACGGTTTCAAACACAGCGCCGCAACCGTGGAAAGTATGGAGGCGCAGCTGATTCTGGTGCTGTCCGGCGCCTACATCGGTTACCTGCCGGAGCACTACGCCCAGGCCTGGGCCGACAAGGGCGATTTGCGGGTTTTGCTGCCGGCGACCTTCGGTTATCAGGCGCCGTTTTCGATGATCATGCGCCGAGGCCGCAGCCGCGAGCCGCTGATCCAGACCTTCCGCGACCTGCTCAAAGCGCAGCTCAATCAGGCATAAGAACATGTCCAGACCCCAATGCCCGCGCTGCCTGCGCCCACAAACCCATTGCCTGTGCCCGCTGATCCCGAGTCTCGACAGCCGCACCCGAGTGTTGCTGTTGCAGCACCCGAGCGAGGTCAATCACGCGCTCAACACGGCACGACTGGCGGCGCTCGGTTTGAATAATGCCGAACTGATCGTCGGTGAAGTGTTCGAGGATCTGCCCGCGCTGTTGAACCGGCCAGGCTATCGGGCGCGGTTGCTGTTTCCGGCGGACGATGCACAGCCGATGCAGGCTTACACCGCATCGGATGAGCCGTTACTGCTGGTGGTGCCCGACGGCACGTGGCGCAAGGCGCGCAAGATGTTGCATCTGAATCCGCTGCTGGCGGCGTTGCCCCGGGTGACGCTGGCGCAGGGCGGGGTTTCCCGGTATCGGTTGCGCAAGGCACCGGGGCCGGGGGCGTTGTCGACCATCGAGGCGATTGTTCAGGCGTTGCAGACGCTGGAAGCACCGACGTCGTTCGAGCCGTTGCTCAAGCCGTTCGAGGCGTTGATCGAAGGGCAGATTGCAGCGATGGGGGAAGAGGTTTTTCAGCGTAATCATGGCGACAGATAGTCGTTGTCTGAGCTGGCCTCTTCGCGAGCAAGCCCGCTCCCACAGGGAACGCATTTCAAATGTGGGAGCGGGCTTGCCCGCGAAGAGGCCAGATGATTCACCCCAAATTCCGGATCATCACTAGCGCTCGCGCATCGCCTCGGTCCGCGCCTTCAACACCGGTTTGAGCAGGTAATCCAGCACGCTTTTCTCCCCGGTAATGATGTCCACCGTCGCCACCATCCCCGGAATGATCAGCAGCGGTTTCACATCCCCGCCCAGGTGGTTTTTGTCGGTGCGCACCTGGATCAGGTAGAAGCTGTTGCCCTTGTCGTCGGTGATGGTGTCGGCACCGATCAGTTCAAGTTTGGCACTCAGCCCGCCGTAGATCGTGTAGTCGTAGGCGCTGAACTTGACCATGGCTTTCTGGCCCGGATGCAGGAACGCCACGTCCTGCGGCCGGACTTTGGCTTCGATCAGCAGGTTGTCTTCCAGCGGCACGATTTCCACCATGTCGCTGCCCGGCTGGACCACGCCGCCGATGGTGTTGACCTTCATCTGCTTGATCACCCCACGCACCGGCGAGGTCACGGTGGTGCGGCTGACACGGTCGTCGATGGCGATGCTCGAGGCGGTGATTTTCGACAGGTCGGTGCGTTTCTCGTTGAGCTCCTTGGCCGCCTCGGAACGGAAGGTCTGCTCCGATTCGTCGATCTTGCTTTTGATCTCGTTGATCGCCGATTCGGCCCGGGGAATGGCGAGCGTCGTGGCATTCAACGAGCCCCGAATTTCCACTGCGCTACGACGTAGACGGAGGATCTCCACGGGCGAAACCGCACCGGTTTTCACCAGCGGTTCCGACATGTTCATTTCCTGTTGCAGCAGCGCCAGGCTCGAACTGTATTGCCCCTGTTTCGACCGAAACTCGGCCAGCTCCTGCGCCTTCTGCCGCAGTTGTTCGCTGAGGGTGCGTTGCTCGCTGGCCAGCCGCCGTTGCCGCTGCTCGTACAGCGAGCGCTCGTCCTCGGCCACTTGCGGAGCCTTGGCAATCACCTCGTCAGAGAGCTTGAACGGCCGGCCCTCGGCTTCGGCGGACAAGCGTTCGACCTGCGCGGTCAGGGCATAACGATCGGCCTCGCTCTCTCCCTTGTTCGACAGAAACCGCGTGTCATCCAGCCGCAGCAAGGTGTCGCCCTTGCTGACCATCTGCCCTTCACGCACGAAGATCTCGGTGACGATCCCACCCTCGAGGTTCTGGATCACCTGAACCTTGCTCGACGGAATCGCCTTGCCTTCGCCCATGGTCACTTCCTGGAGCACGGCGAACTTGGCCCAGACCAGCGCACTGATCAGCAGCGCCGCGGCCAGCCACACGGTAATGCGCGACCAGCGCGGCGAATCCTGCAATGAGGCGCCGGCGGTTTCCGGCATGAATTCAGCCTCGGCGCTTTTGCCGAAACTGTCGAAATAACCGCGCTGTTTTGAAGAGGAGGAAGCAGACATGGGCAACTCCTAGACCGCCGCCGAGCCGACCCGGCCCTTGCGCAGTGCATCGATGACTGCTTCTTTCGGACCGTCGGCGACGATCCGGCCGTTGTCCAGCACCAGCAACCGGTCCACCAGGCTCAGCATCGAGGTGCGGTGGGTGACCAGCAGCAAGGTTTTGCCCTGCACCCAGCCGTGCAGCTTCTGGCGCAGGACGTCTTCGCTGCTGTTGTCCATGGCGCTGGTGGGTTCGTCGAGCAGCATGATCGGCGGGTCGAGCAATAGCGCCCGGGCCAGCAGAACGGCCTGGCGCTGACCGCCGGAGAGCAATTGCCCGCGCTCGCCCACCGGTCGGTCGAAGCCTTGCGGATGCTGCCGGGCAAGCTCGGTGACGCCGGTCAGTTCGGCCACTTCAAGCATGCGCGAATCGCTGATATAGCGGGCGCCGAGGGTCAGGTTGTCGCGCAGGCTGCCGGCCAGCAGCGGCAGGTCGTGGGCGACATAACCGATCTGCTGGCGCAGGTCGGCGACATCCAGTTGCCGCAGGTCGAGGCCGTCGAGCAGCAGTTGGCCTTCTTCCGGTTCGTAGAACCCCATCACCAGCCGCGCCAACGTGCTTTTGCCCGAGCCGCTGCGACCAATGATGCCGATCCGCTCGCCGGGTTTGACGCTGAAACTAACGTTGCTCAGGGCCGGTGCATTCTGGCCGTTGTAATGAAAAGTCACCGCATTGGCGTCCAGCGCACCTTGCAATTGCGTGCGCTCCAGCGGCTGCTGTTTGCCGTCACGCTCCTGGGGCAGGGCCATCAGCGCGTCGGTGCTTTTCATGGTCAGTTGCGCTTGCTGGTAGCGGGTGATCAGCCCGGCGATCTGGCCCAGTGGCGCGAGCACGCGGCTGCCGAGCATGTAACTGGCGACCAGCGCACCGACGCTGAGGTTGCCGGCGATGATGCTGTAGACCCCGGCGACGATGGTCGCCATCCCCGAGAACTGCTGGATGAACAACGTGCCGTTGGTGGCCAGCGCCGAGAGATTACGGGCGTGGCTGTCGAGGCGGGTGAGGGCGCCGTGGGTGCTCTCCCATTTGTGCTGGCGCTCGCTTTCGGCGCTGCAGGCCTTGAGGGTTTCCAGGCCGCCGAGGGTTTCGATCAGCAACGCCTGACGCTCGGCGCCGAGGCTCAGGCTTTTTTGTACGGTGTCGCGCAGGCGAACCTGAATGATCATCGCGAACACGATCGTGATCGGAAACGCCAGCAGCGGAATCACCACCAGCCAGCCACCGAGCAGGCCGATCACCACCAGCATCAACACCACGAAGGGCAGGTCGATCAGGCTGGTCAGGGTGACGGCGGTGAGAAATTCCCGCAGCCCCTGAAAATCGTGAATGCTCTGGGCAAATCCGCCGATGGTCGCCGGCCGGGCCTTCATCGCCATACCGGTGATGCGCTCGAATAAAGTCGCGGAAAGGATCACGTCGGTTTTCTTGCCGGCGGTGTCCAGCAGGTGCGCGCGCACCACCCGCAGCACCAGTTCGAACCCGGTGCCGATCAGCAGCCCGATGGCCAGCACCCACAGGGTTGACGTGGCCTGGTTCGGCACCACCCGGTCGTAGGTCTGCATCACGAACAGCGGCACCATCAGGCCCAGCAGGTTGATCAGGAAACTGGCGAGGATCGCGTCGCTGTACAGCCATTTCGACAGCTTCAGGGTATCGCGAAACCACGCCTGCACCCGTGGCACCAGCGGTGAACGCAGGTCTTCCAGTTCATGCCGTGGCCGGGCGAACAGGGCCTGCCCCGTATAGTGTTCAGCGAGTTCTTCGCGGCTGACCCACTGCTCGCCGCCGTCGGCCTCACTGGGCAGGATCAGCGCCTTGCCATCATCGGCAAAACGCCGCAGCACCGCCGTGCGCCCGTTGCCCAGCAGCAACAGCACCGGCAGGTTCAGCGGTGAAATGTCTTTGAGTTCCCGGCGCAGCAAGCGCGCCTGCAACCCGGCCCGGGCGGCGGCGCGGGGCAGCAGGTCCAGGCTCAGGCGTTGTTTGTCCAGGGGCAGCCCGGCACTCAGGCTGGCGCGACTGACCGTCGCGCCATGGAGTTTGCAGAGGATCAACAGACCGTCGAGTAACGGGTCATCGAAGCTCAGCCGCGGATCGATCCCGGATGTTCCGGGTTCCATGCTGGTCATATTGATCGCTCCCGTTGAACTGGCTCGGCTATCCACATCAACCCTGTGTTGATCGTTCCCACGCGGAGCGTGGGAACGATCAGATTGCGGCCTTCGGCAGCGCCTGCACGGGGCTTATTTCAGCTCGGGCAGACGTGCTTCGTTCTTCACCTCGGTAGCGGCAATCGCATCGGCGGGCAGTACCACCCGTTGTTTGCTCAGCAACTGACCCATGTTCGCCAGCACGCGGTACATCGAAAACTCCTCGGTGTAGCGGATTTCGGTGTAGCGGCGGTTGGCGTTGTACAGCTCGTTTTCACTGTCGAGCAGGTCAAGCAGGGTGCGTTGGCCGAGGCCGAACTGATCCTGATAGGCCGCGCGCACGCGCTTGGTGGTCTCGGCGTATTCGCGGGCGGTCGGGGTCTGTTTCTTGGCGTTGACCATGGCGTTCCAGGCCAGGTGAATGTTTTCGTTGAGCTGGCGCAGGGCGTTGTTGCGGATGTCCATGGCCTGGTTGATCTGGTGCGCGTCGGAGGCCAGGCGTGCCTTGTCGCTGCCCCCGCGGAACAGGTTGTAATTCATCACCACGCCGACCCGCCATTCGTTGTCGTGGCCCTCGTCACCCTGCACGTTGTTGTTGGCGCCGACCGCCGCTTCGGCATCGAAACGCGGGTAGAACGGCGACTTGGCGACTTCGTACTGGCTCTCGGCCGATTGCACGTCGGCCTGGGCGGATTTCAGATACGGGTTGTTCTCGACCATGCTCTGCTGGGCTTCGGGCAGGCTGGCGGGCAATTCACCACGGGTCGAGGCCGGTGCTTCCAGTTCATCGGGCATGCGCCCGACCACGGCGTAGAAATTCGATTCGGCGTCCGCCAGATCGACCTCGGCGGTGTCGAGGTTGTTCTGCGCCAACGCCTTACGGGCCACCGACTGGTCGGAGTCGGCAGTGCTGCCGATGCCGCGCTGGGTGCGCAGGCCGATCTGGTCATTGACCCGCAGGTGCGCCTGCAGATTGTTCCTGGCCAGGGTTACCAGTTCGCGGCGCTTGAGCACTTCGAGGTAAACCTCGATGGTACGCAGGGCCAGGTCCTGGGCGGTACCTTGCGCGTAATACGCGCGCGAATTGGACACGCCCTTGGTGCGCTCGACTTCGTTGGCGGTGTTGAAACCGTCGAACAGCATCTGCCGCAGACGCAGCTCGGACTGGGTGTAGTTGAGGATTGCGGTGTGGTGGTTACCGAGGGCCCGGGTGTTGGTGTTGTCGCTGTAGCCGCGCCCATAAGCAGCGTTCAGATCCACCGACGGATAGAAGCCACCCTTGGCGACTTTTACCTGTTCGTCGGCCGACAGTTTGGCGTCAACCCGCGACGCCAGTTCCGGGTGGGTCGCGATGGTGCTCTGAATGGCTTCGGTGAGGTTCATGGCCTGAGCTTGGGATGTGCAAGCCATGGCCAGCAAAACCGCACTGCAGAGGGGGGTTAGAACGCGCATGGGTGCATCTCCCTGAGTCCTGATGGTATTTCGCTGTCGCCAATTTATTGACGATATTTTTAGTGTTTAGCGTCTCATCGCTGTTACAACAGAGCTAAGAACATCTTGAAGCGTAGCTAAGAAAAATTTTTCATATGGCTTATGCCAAAAAAAACTTATGCGCTTCGCCGAATCCGGCACATTGTTCCATTCGAAAGCCTTTGTTTTATGCGCTTTAGGGAGTGCATGAAGGCTTGAGGAAAGTTCCATTCACTTTGCGACATACGGGCGAAGTACTGCTAAAGGGGAGGGACGCGTAGCGGTCAATGAGTGACAGTTTTTTGTCACTCGGGTGATTCACCACCGTTACGTAGCGCTAGTGGGCGTGCTGCATCGATCAGGGATTCCAAGTGCCTGAGGGCGCTGGAGTTTCTGAATGTGCACAACCTGCGAAACGAACTGTCGAGGTGCGAGCGTCGCCCCGACAACCCGCTTGAGCCATGGGCTGCTTCGCGAACCAGTGCCGACGGTGGTCGGCAGCGGAGGAAATGCACATGGCAACGCTCATCGGGATCGTCACCAAAGTCATTGGTCAGGTTTTCGCTCAATCGGCAGACGGAAGTCGGCGCCCATTGGTGGAAGGCGATCGGCTGTTTGCCGGGGATCAATTGATCACCGGGGCGGAGGGCGCGATTGCCGTCCATCTGCAAAACGGCCAGGAACTGACCCTGGGCCGGGACAGCAGCCTGACCCTGACCGGACAATTGCTGGCCAACCACGCACCCCATGTGGATGCCCCGGAAGCGCTGACCCCGAGCGATGCCCAACTCACCGACGTGGCCCAGATCCAGAAAGCCATTGCCGCCGGTGAGGACCCGACCAAATCCGCTGAAGCCACCGCCGCAGGCCCCGATGCCCCTGGTGATACCAATGGCGGCAAGGGTGGCGGCCACAGTTTTGTGCTGCTGACCGAAGTGGGTGGCCGGGTCGATCCGGTCATCGGTTTCCCCACGGCCGGTTTCGGTGGCATTCCCGAGTTTCCGGAAGAACGCCACAACGCGGTCATCGACAACGGCGACAACACGCCGGCGCCGGTCATCCCGCCACCGGTCAACAACCTTGTGACCCTCACAGGCCTTGATGTGCTCGGGGGCGAACTGACGCTCAACGAAGCCAATCTGCCGGATGGCTCCGCCGCCAATCCCGGCGCGCTGACCCAGGCCGGCAGCTTCAGCATTTCGGCGCCGGACGGGCTTTCCAGCCTGAGCATCGGTGGTATCAACGTAATCGTCGGCGGCGTGCCGGTCGGTTTCCCGCAATCGATCACCACGCAGCTGGGCAACACCCTGACCATCACCGGTTACAACCCGGCGAACGGCACGGTCAGCTACAGCTACACCCTCAACGGAAACGACACCCATCCTGCGGGCGACGGTGCCAACAGCCTAAGCGAACATTTCACGGTGATTGCGGGCGACAGCAACGGCGACACGGCGACCGGCTCGCTGGACGTCAACATCACCGATGACGTGCCCAAAGCCGTCGATGACAGCAATGCGAGCACGGCTTCGGAAACCCTGCTGACCCTGACCGGCAGCGTCCTGACCAACGACGTGCAAGGCGCCGACCGCATTCCTGCCGGCCCCAACAGCGGCCCGGTGGTCGCCGGTACGTTCACCGGGACCTATGGCACGCTGGTGCTGAATGCCAACGGCACCTACACCTACACGCTGAACACCAGCGACGCGGATTTCAAGGCGTTGCATGGTGGCGGCAATGGCACCGAAACCTTCACCTACACCCTGCATGACTCCGATGGTGATACCAGCACCGCGAACCTCGTGCTGCAGATTCACAACAACGACGATCCGGTGATCATCAACGGGTTGAACGTCGAAGGTAGCGAGCTGACGGTATTCGAGAAAAACCTCAGTACCGGCAGTGCGCCAGATGCCACTGCGCTGACCCAGAGCGGCACGTTTACCATCACTGCTTTGGATGGCGTTACCACGCTGACTGTCGGCGGAATCGCCGTGGTCACCAACGGCGTGGCCGCTGGCTTCCCGCAATCGGTCACGACTCCGCTGGGCAGTACGCTGACCATCACCGGGTTCAATGCCACGACCGGCGTCGTCAGTTACAGCTACACCCTGGTCGACAACGAAGCGCACCCGACTGCCAACGGCGCCAACGTACTGAATGAGCAGTTCGCTGTCACCGTGGTGGATGACAATGGCACCACCGCCAACGGTTCGCTGGACGTGAACATCGTCGACGACTTGCCAAAAGGCGTGGATGACAGCAACGCCGGCACCGCCTCGGAAACCAA
The DNA here is from genome assembly GCF_012974785.1 of Pseudomonas fluorescens. Lineage (GTDB taxonomy): Bacteria > Pseudomonadota > Gammaproteobacteria > Pseudomonadales > Pseudomonadaceae > Aquipseudomonas > Aquipseudomonas fluorescens_BT. The sequence continues at coordinate 1,636,094 of NZ_CP027561.1, forward strand.
CCTCACGCTGACCGGCAACGTCCTGACCAACGATGTGCAAGGCGCTGACCGTGTACCGACTGGCCCGATCACTGCCGGCACTTTCACCGGGACTTACGGCACCTTGGTGCTGAATGCCAACGGCACCTACACCTACACCCTCAACACCAGTGACGCCGACTTCAAAGCCCTGCACGGTGGTGGCAATGGCACCGAGACCTTCACCTACACCATCACCGATGCCGATGGCGACACCAGCACCGCGAACCTGGTCCTGCAGATCCACAACAACGACGACCCGGTGGTCATCAACGGGTTGAACGTCGAGGGCGGTGAACTCACCGTCTACGAAAAAAACCTCGGCGACGGCAGCAGCCCCGATGCTCCAGCACTGACCCAAAGCGGCACCTTCACCATCACCGCGTTGGACGGCGTCACCACGCTGACCATTGGTGGAATCGCCGTGGTCACCAACGGTGTCGCCGCAGGCTTCCCGCAATCGGTCACGACTCCGCTGGGCAGTACGCTGACCATCACCGGGTTCAATGCCACGACCGGCGTCGTCAGTTACAGCTACACCCTGGTCGACAACGAAGCGCACCCGACTGCCAACGGCGCCAACGTACTGAATGAGCAGTTCGCTGTCACCGTGGTGGATGACAACGGCACCACCGCCAACGCCACGCTGGACGTAAATATCGTCGACGACCTGCCCAAAGGCGTGGACGACAGCAACGCCGGCACCGCCTCGGAAACCAACCTCACGCTGACTGGCAACGTCCTGACCAACGACGTGCAAGGCGCCGACCGTGTACCGACCGGCCCTAGCGCCGGCCCTATCACCGCCGGTACTTTCACCGGGACTTACGGCACATTGGTACTCAACGCCAACGGCACCTACACCTACACCCTCAATACCAGTGACGCCGATTTCAAAGCCCTGCACGGCGGTGGCAACGGCACGGAAACTTTCACCTACACCATCACCGATGCCGACGGTGACACCAGCACTGCGAACCTGGTCCTGCAGATCCACAACAATGACGATCCAGTGATCATCAACGGCCTGGACGTAAACGGCGGCGAACTCACCGTCTTCGAGAAAAACCTCAGCACCGGTAGTGCGCCAGATGCCACGGCTTTGACTCAGAGTGGCACGTTCACCATCACTGCGTTGGACGGTGTCACTACCCTGACCATCGGTGGTATCGCCGTCGTCACCAACGGTGTCGCCGCAGGCTTCCCGCAATCGGTGACCACGCCTTTGGGCAGCACGCTGACCATCACCGGCTTCAATGCCACGACCGGCGTCGTCAGCTATAGCTACACCCTGGTCGACAACGAGGCGCATCCGAACGCCAACGGCGCCAACGTGCTGAATGAGCAGTTCGCCGTGACCGTGGTCGATGACAACGGCACCACCGCCAACGCCACGCTGGACGTGAACATCGTCGACGACCTGCCCAAAGGCGTGGATGACAGCAACGCCGACACCGCCTCGGAAACCAACCTCACGCTGACCGGCAACGTCCTGACCAACGACGTGCAGGGCGCCGACCGCGTACCGACTGGCCCGATTACCGCCGGCACTTTCACCGGGGCTTACGGCACCTTGGTGCTGAACGCCAACGGTACTTACACCTACACGCTGAATACCAGCGATGCCGACTTCAAAGCCCTGCACGGCGGCGGCAACGGCACCGAGACCTTCACCTACACCATCACCGATGCCGACGGCGACACCAGCACCGCGAACCTCGTGCTGCAAATCCACAACAACGACGACCCGGTGGTCATCAACGGGTTGAACGTCGAGGGCGGTGAACTCACCGTCTACGAAAAAAACCTCGGCGACGGCAGCAGCCCCGATGCGCCAGCCCTGACCCAAAGCGGCACTTTCACCATCACCGCGCTGGATGGCGTCACCACGTTGACCATCGGCGGAATCGCCGTGGTCACCAACGGCGTGGCCGCTGGCTTCCCGCAATCAACCGTCACTCCGTTGGGCAGCACGCTGACCATCACCGGTTTCAACGCTGCAACCGGCGTCGTCAGCTACAGCTACACCCTGGTCGACAACGAGGCGCATCCGAACGCCAACGGCGCCAACGTGCTGAATGAGCAGTTCGCCGTGACCGTGGTCGACGACAACGGCACCACCGCCAACGCCACGCTGGACGTGAACATCGTCGACGACCTGCCCAAAGGCGTGGACGACAGCAACGCCGGCACCGCGTCGGAAACCAACCTGACGCTGACCGGCAACGTCCTGACCAACGATGTGCAAGGCGCCGACCGCGTACCTGTCGGAGAAAATGCCGGCCCGATTACCGCCGGCACTTTCGCCGGGACTTACGGCACCTTGGTGCTGAACGCCACCGGGACTTACACCTACACGCTGAACACCAGTGACGCCGATTTCAAAGCCCTGCACGGCGGTGGCAACGGCACCGAGACCTTCACCTACACCATCACCGATGCCGACGGCGACACCAGCACCGCGAACCTGGTCCTGCAGATCCACAACAATGACGATCCAGTGATCATCAACGGCCTGGACGTAAACGGCGGCGAACTCACCGTTTACGAAAAAAACCTCGGCGACGGCAGCAGCCCCGATGCTCCAGCCCTGACCCAAAGCGGCACCTTCACCATCACCGCGCTGGATGGCGTCACCACGTTGACCATCGGCGGAATCGCCGTGGTCACCAACGGCGTGGCCGCTGGCTTCCCGCAATCGGTGATCACGCCTTTGGGCAGCACGCTGACCATCACCGGCTTCAACGCTGCAACCGGCGTCGTCAGCTACAGCTACACCCTGGTCGACAACGAAGCTCACCCGACTGCTAACGGCGCCAACGTACTGAACGAGCAGTTCGCTGTCACCGTGGTGGATGACAACGGCACCACCGCCAACGGTTCGCTGGACGTGAACATCGTCGACGACTTGCCAAAAGGCGTGGACGACAGCAACGCCGGCACCGCGTCGGAAACCAACCTGACGCTGAGCGGCAACGTCCTGACCAACGACGTGCAAGGCGCTGACCGTGTACCGACTGGCCCTAGCGCCGGCCCTATCACCGCCGGTACTTTTACCGGGACTTACGGGACATTGGTGCTGAACGCCAACGGGACTTACACGTACACGCTGAATACCAGCGATGCCGATTTCAAAGCCCTGCACGGCGGTGGCAACGGCACCGAGACCTTCACCTACACCATCACCGATGCCGATGGCGACACCAGCAGCGCTAACCTCGTTCTGCAGATCCACAACAATGACGATCCAGTGATCATCAACGGCCTCGACGTGAACGGCGGCGAACTCATCGTTTACGAAAAAAATCTCGGCGACGGCAGCAGCCCCGATGCTCCAGCACTGACCCAAAGCGGCACGTTCACCATCACTGCGCTGGACGGCGTCACCACGTTGACCGTGGGTGGAATCGCCGTCGTCACCAACGGTGTCGCCGCAGGCTTCCCGCAATCGGTCACGACTCCGCTGGGCAGTACGCTGACCATCACCGGTTTCAACGCTGCAACCGGCGTCGTCAGCTACAGCTACACCCTGGTCGACAACGAGGCGCATCCGACTGCCAACGGCGCCAACGTGCTGAATGAGCAGTTCGCCGTGACCGTGGTCGACGACAACGGCACCACCGCCAACGCTTCGCTGGACGTGAACATCGTCGACGACCTGCCCAAAGGCTTGGATGACAGCAACGCCGGCACGGCGTCGGAAACCAACCTGACGCTGAGCGGCAACGTCCTGACCAACGACGTGCAGGGCGCTGACCGTGTACCGACTGGCCCGATCACTGCCGGCACTTTCACCGGGACTTACGGCACCTTGGTGCTGAACGCCAACGGGACTTACACGTACACGCTGAATACCAGCGATGCCGATTTCAAAGCCCTGCACGGTGGTGGCAATGGCACCGAGACCTTCACCTACACCATCACCGATGCCGATGGCGACACCAGCACCGCTAACCTCGTTCTGCAGATCCACAACAATGACGATCCAGTGATCATCAACGGCCTGGACGTAAACGGTGGCGAACTCACCGTCTACGAGAAAAACCTCAGCGACGGCACCAGCCCCAACACCCCGTCACTGACCCAGAGCGGCACCTTCACTGTGACTGCCCTCGACGGTCTGCAAACCCTCACCGTGGGCGGCATTGCCGTGATCACCAACGGTGTCGCGGCCGGCTTCCCGCAATCGGCGGTCACGCCGCTGGGCAGCACGTTGACCATCACCGGATACGACCCGGCCACGGGTGTGGTCAGCTACAGCTACACCCTGGTGGATAACGAAACCCATCCGACCGCCAACGGCGCCAACAGCATCACCGAGAACTTCAACGTGGTGGCGACCGATACCGATGGCAGCACCGCCACCGGGCAGATCAACGTCAACATCATCGACGACCTGCCGACCGCCAAGCCCGATGCCACGTCGGTGCAGGAGGGCGGCACCGTCAGCGGCAACGTGCTGGACAACGACATCGGCGGCGCCGACGGCCCGGCAGCGGGTGGCGCGGTAGTGGGCGTGCGCGCCGGTTCCGACACCTCGACCTCGGCCATCGGCGGCCTCAACAGCAACATCAACGGCACCTACGGCTACCTGACCCTCGACGCCAACGGCAACGCGGTCTATCACAGCAACCCGAATGCTGTGAGCGGTCCCGGCGCGGTGGACGTGTTCGTGTACACCGTGCGCGATTCCGACGGCGATGAAAGTACCACCACCATCACCATCGACGTTTCCAACAGCCAGCTGCGCGCGGTCAGCGACACCGACGTCACCGTGTACGAAAAAGCCCTCGACCTGAACAAGGACGGCCAGGATCTGGCCGCCGGTACAGTCACCGGCAGCGATCCGACCAGCACCGGGGAAACCGCGTCGGGCACGCTGGTTGGCTCGGTCACCGGCGCGGTCGGTGCAATCAGCTACGCGCTGGTCGGCAGCGCCACCGGCAACTACGGGCAGATCGTGCTCAACCCCAACGGCACCTACACTTACACCCTGACCTCACCGGCCAGCACCACCCCGCATGCCGATGACGGCGCCAACACCCTGACCGAAACCTTCACCTACCAGGCCACCGATTCACTGGGCAACGTCGTCACCAGCACTATCGTGGTCAACATCGTCGATGACGTGCCGAAGGCGATCAACGACAGCAACGCCAGCACCGCGTCGGAAACCCAGTTGACCCTCAACGGCAACGTGCTGACCAACGACGTGCAAGGCGCCGACGTGGTGGCGACCGGTCCGAATGCCGGCCCGATCACCCCCGGCACCTTCACCGGCACTTACGGCACTCTGGTGCTGAATGCCAACGGCACGTACACCTACACGCTGAACACCAACGATGCAGACTTCAAAAACCTGCACGGCGGTGGCAACGGCACCGAGACCTTCACCTACACCCTGACCGATGCCGACGGCGACACCAGCACCGCCAACCTGGTACTGAACATCCACAACAACGACGATCCGGTGGTCCTCAACGGCCTCGACGTGAATGGCGGCGAACTCACCGTCTACGAGAAAAACCTCAGCGACGGCACCAGCCCCGACACCCCGGCACTGACCCAGAGCGGCACCTTCACAGTCACCGCGCTCGACGGCCTGCAAACCCTGACCGTGGGCGGCATTGCCGTGATGACCAACGGCGTGGCCGCCGGCTTCCCGCAATCGACCGTCACCCCGCTGGGCAGCACGCTGACCATCACCGGTTACAACCCGACTACCGGCGTGGTCAGTTACAGCTACACCTTGGTGGATAACGAAACCCACCCGAACGCCAACGGCGCCAACAGCATCACCGAGAACTTCAACGTGGTGGCGACGGACACCGACGGCAGCACTGCGACCGGGCAGATCAACGTCAACATCATTGACGACCTGCCAACCGCCAAGGCCGACACCGGTTCGGTGGCGGAGGGCGGCACGGTCAACATCAGCGTGCTGGGCAATGACATCAGCGGCGCAGATGGCGCGGCGATCGTGGTCGGCGTGCGTGCCGGCAGCAACACCACGACTTCAGCCATCGGCGGCCTCAACAGCAACATCAATGGCACCTACGGTTACCTGACCCTGGATGCGGCGGGCAACGCGGTCTATCACAGCAACCCGAACTCGGTGAGCCCGCCGGGCGCTACCGACACCTTTACCTACACCATCCGCGACAGTGACGGCGATGAAAGCACCACCACCATCACCGTCAACGTCGCCGACAGCAAACTCGTGGCCTCGGTGGATCAGGACGTGACCGTCTACGAAAAGGCCCTCGACCTGACCCAGGACGGGCAAGACCTGGCCCCCGGCACGGTCATCGGCAGCGATCCGACCAATATCGGCGAAACCGCCACCGGCACGCTGGTCGGTGCGGTCACCGGCGGCAGCGGTTCGATCACCTACACCCTGGTCGGCAGCGCCACCGGCACTTACGGGCAGATCCTGCTCAATCCCGACGGCACGTACACCTACACCCTGACTTCGGCACCGAAAACCACGCCGAACGCCAACGACGGGCCGAACACCCTGAGCGAAAGTTTCACCTACAAGGCCACCGATGCGTTGGGCAACAGCACCACCAGCACCATCGTGGTCAACATCGTCGACGACGTGCCCAAGGCTGTGGCCTCGGATCGCTCGGTGGCGGCGGTGGAGATCGACTCCAACATCCTCATCGTGCTCGACATCTCCGGCAGTATGGCCGACGCCTCCGGCGTGCCGGGCCTGTCGCGGCTGGACCTGGCCAAGCAGGCAATCAGCGCCTTGCTCGACAAGTACGACGATCTGGGCGATGTGAAAGTGCAGCTCGTCACCTTCAGCAGCAACGCCACCGACCGCACTTCGGTATGGGTCGATGTGGCGACCGCCAAGACCCTGCTCGCCGGCCTCAGCGCCGGTGGTGGCACCAACTACGACGCGGCCGTGGCGACCATGCAGACCGCGTTCAACACCTCGGGCAAACTCACCGGGGCGCAGAACGTCGGCTACTTCTTCTCCGACGGCAAACCCACCACCGGCCAGGAAATCGGCACCGCCGACGAGACCGCGCTCAAAGCTTTCCTTGATGCCAACAACATCAAGAACTACGCAATCGGTCTCGGCAGTGGTGTAAGCAACGCCAACCTCGATCCGATCGCCTACGACGGTATCAGCCACACCAACACCAACGCGGTGGTGGTCACTGACCTCAATCAACTGAACTCGGTGCTCTCCGGCACCGTGGAGGGCGCGCCGGTCACTGGCTCGTTGCTGGGGGACAGTGGTTCATTCGGCGCCGATGGCGGTTTCATCAAATCCATCGTGGTCGACGGCACCACCTACACTTATGACCCGAAAGCCAATAGCGGCCAGGGTTCGCTGACTGCCAGCGGTGGCACCAACCACGGCACCTTCAACACGGTGAACAACACCCTGAGCATTGCCACCAACAACAGCGGCACGCTGGTGATCAACCTCGACACCGGCGACTACAGCTACACCTCGCAGAAAACCACGACGACGGTGATCACCGAGAACATCGGCTTCACCCTCAGCGACAACGACGGCGACCTCGCCAGCTCCACGCTGACGGTGAAAGTGATCCCGAATTCGCCGCCCGTGGCGGTGGACGACCACATCATCACCAACGTGCTGTCGAGCAATGTCGTGGTGCCGGGCGAGCTGCTGCTGGCCAACGATACGGATCCGGACGGCGATACCCTCAACGCCTCGCCAACCACCTTCAACACCGGCTGGGTCGCCAAGGGCGCGGACTTCACCGGCACTGGCGCGATCAGCTTCACCGGCACCAGCAACACCGCCGCCAACCAGAACCTGGCTGATGTGCGCAACGCCTTCGCGGCCAACACAGCGGCCATGACGGCAGTGCTGGTGGTCAGCGGCTACCTCGGCGCGGTGACCAACGCCAATGCCAACGATGAAGACCTCATCACCGTCAAACTGAAACAGGGCGAGACCCTCAACCTCGACCACAACCTGGCGGCCGGGCACATCACCATGGAGTATTCGGTGAACGGCGGGGCGTTCGTCAGCATCGCCGACGGCGGCACCATCACCGCCGGTGCCGATGGCACGTATCAGATCCACATAACCAACATCACCAACACCAGCGGCAGCAACACCAATGCTGCGGAAAACTATCAACTGACCATGACGGTCAACTACGCCGGGGCTCACGACGTCACCCCGGATTTCCACGGCTCCTACACCGCCAACGACAACCACGGCGGCAGCGACACCGCCAACGTGACCATCAGCTATCAGGACGGCCACACCCTCACCGGGACGTCCGGCGATGACGTGCTGGTGGCGGGCAGCGGCGACAACATCCTCAACGGCGGGGACGGCAACGACGTACTCACCGCAGGCTCCGGCAACAACGAGCTGCACGGCGGCGCCGGCAACGACTTGCTCTACAGTGGCCCGGGCAACGACCTCCTCGATGGCGGCACCGGTATCGACACGGTCAGCTATGCCCACGCGACGGCCGGTGTGACAGTCAACCTGAGCCTGCTCGGTGCGCAGAACACCCTCGGTGCAGGCATCGACACCATCAGCAATGTCGAAAACCTCGTCGGCTCGAACTTCAACGACACCCTCACCGGTGACAACAATAACAACGTGATCAACGGCGGCCTGGGCAACGACATCCTCAATGGCGGCGGGGGCGATGACCTGCTGATCGGCGGGATGGGTAACAACACCCTGACCGGCGGGCCGGGCGCCGACACCTTCCAGTGGCTCAAAGGCAACAGCGGCCACGACACCGTCACCGACTTCACCCCGGGCACCGACAAGCTCGACCTGTCGCAATTGCTGCAAGGTGAAAACGGCACCGCGGCGTCACTGGATGACTACCTGCACTTCACCGTTACCGGCAGCGGCGCCTCGGTCATGACCAGCATCGACGTCAGCGCCATGGCCGGCGCCACGCCGAACCAGACCATCGACCTGGCCGGCGTCAACCTCGCCAGTCACTATGGCGTGACACCGGGGGCGGGGGGCTTGATTGCCAGCGGGCACGACACGGCGACGATCATCAACGGCATGCTGAATGATCATTCGTTGAAGGTGGATACGGTGTGAGCTAATCGCTGAAACGACAAAACCCGCCGTCCCGAGTGATCGGGGCGGCGGGTTTTTCTTTGCTCAGGCTACAGCGGCGCCTCAGCCTTCACTTCCAGATTGTCCAGCACCCGGTTCACCGCCAGTTCAGCCAGCATGATCAACTGCGCAATCCCCAACAGCACATGCCGCTGCGGCGTATCGATCATCCCGGCGAAATCACTGGCCATGGTTTTGGCCGAGGTCAGGGTTTCGCAGGCTTCGGCCAGCAGCTCTTCGCTCGGGATGTCGGGGGCGATGAGGTAGCGGGTGTTGGGTTTGAGCAGCGGTTTTCTGGGGTGGAACGGATTGAGGTAGTGATCGAGGGCGCGTTCGGCGGCTTCGTGGAATTTCTTGGAGTCGAGGGTTTCGTAGGGCGAGGTTGTGTCGGTTTCGGGTGGGTTTGGCGTGGGTTTGATCATGGTGAAGCTCCTTGAGAAATGGAGCCGTCATCCATCGCTGCTAAACGAAGAGGGTGGCGGCTGAACGCGGGTTAGCAGACCAGGCTCAAGGATCCCGGCGCACCGAAGTGCCCCACGTCAGCCGCCATGACAAAACAATGGCGACACCAACGTGCCTTGAAGTTAACCGGGCTGCTAAACCCGATCGCTGCTTTTCAGCGACCGCCAAACAATAGAACCCGCTCCCAAGGCGCACAAGCCGGCGGATTCTGGCTGATGCGTAGGCATCGGCGCAAGGACGCGTAGCCTGAGTCAGTCACCGATCCCGTTTGTTAAACATTTCTGTTTATGCCGTTCTGCCGGATGGGTGGCGGTGTTCAATCTCCGACGAGCGGTAGCAAAACCTGTAATTTCTGACAGTAGCCAGCGAATGTGCAACGCCGTTAAATCACGTCAGAGCAACGAATCCTCAACCTGCAGATAACGTGCAGTTGTTCAGGGAGCGTGGCCATTTCGTGAGAGGGCGTCTGTAATGCCGATTACTCAAGACCAGATCGACCCTGTAGTTCCAGAGCTGGAAAAACCCAGGGTTCCCGCCATTCTCAAGGATGAGAACGGCGATGAAAGTCCCGATGGGCTGCTGCCGCGCAGTGCCTTGAGCGATGATTTGCAAGTGATTGTCCCCAACTGGATACCGCCCCCCGTCGCTGATCCCGTCTACATCCTTTCCATCAGTTGGGTGCTGGAGGGCGGACTGTTCACTCCGGTGTACAAAGAGACATTCGATACGCCGGGTGAGAAGGTCTTGAAAGTCCCGCGGGACAAGCTGGCGCATGGCATTTACGCCTTGTCCTACGAGTTGAATTACGGTGGGAACAAGCAATATTCCTTTAATACTCGAGTGACGGTCGATCGGCAGCCCCCGAATGATGGGCAAACCGGCGATGCCTTGGTCATGCTGAACGTTCCCGGCGACCTCACCGATGACTATCTCACCCGCTTTGGCGAGGTCAGGTTTCAAGTCCCGTTTTATGTGGATGCCATGGCACGGGACCGTTCGATCCATTTCCTGACCGACAACGACAACCCGCCGGACTCCGAGCAGGAAATTGGTGAGCAAGTATTCAGCCAGCAGGACATCGATCTGAGGCAACTGATCATCACGATTTATGAAGCGGACATTCGGGCCAAGGGACACGGCCAACGTTTCTTTTATTACATGTTGCGGGACTGGGCCCGCAACACCGGACCGCGCTCTACTCTTTTGCCGGTGTTCGTCAATCTGAAACCCGGGCCCGGCAAACTCAAGCCGCCACGTGTGCCTTTGTCGGCCAGGGGATTGATCGACCGCGAGCATGCCCGCGAAGGGGCTACGAATCAGAAGGCTGTTACGGTCGAAATCGATAACTATGACAATCCGGATGCTTCCGACAAGCTTTTGATCCGGTGGAATGGTCATGATCTCGCACCGCTCGATGTCGATCCTGCGAAGCCGGTACAGACCGCGACCGTGCCCTGGTCAACACTGACGGCCGACGGGCTCGGTCCCATGGACGCGCGTATCGACTACCGCGTCAGTCGGGGCGGGACGCCGACGCCGCCGTCACCGGAAACAACCGTGCCCTTCAACTTTACGGTCGCGGGTCAAGACCACCCCGACGCACCTGCGCTGTTGAATACCAGGCTGGCGAAGGTCGAGATTTACGGAGCCGTTTCAAAACAGCTGAACAAGCTGCTTCCCGATGACTACGAATTGCCCGCCGAAGGGCGCCTGGCACTGCATGACAACCCTGAGCCAGGGGAAAAAGTCTTACTGTACTGGGGAACCATCAGTGCACCCGTCGCGAAGTATGAGGTTCAGCCCGGTGATACGGCCGGGACAGTAATTCTCTTCAGTATTCCTTGGGAGTTTATCGACCAGGACAAGGAAAATCCGGCGCTGCCTGTGCGGTACTTCACCGATAACGGTGTGAACCAGCAGTTGGCCCCGACAACCCCGGTGAACGTGGCAATCATCATCATCAGGAATCTGCCCGAGCCGACCTTCCCCGATGGCGGGCGGGAAGGGGTACTCAATTGCTGCGCCAACCCACGGTTGTGGGTGCATGTGAAAGTTCATATCGAGGGTAATGACGCGTTCGACGAGGATGATGTTGTCGACCTGAGTTGGCAAGGGTGTCAGGGCTCCAACGGCACTTCTCCTATTTCGGGCGTCGCGCACTCTTTCGAAACGACGCTGACTCTTGATCAGGCACGCAATGGTTTTGACGTGTTGGTGACGGACTATCAAAAGCTGATTGCACCCATGGTCAATAACGGATCGGCGCTCTGTCGTTACTTTTTGAGAAAGAGCAATGGTGGACGGGGAGAGTCAAGGCCGGATTTCGTGCTTATCAATAGAACCATGCCCAGCGGGGAAATCTGTGGGCCGGATAATGATCTTTGTGATCAGTGATTTCGCCGAAGGGGCAAGTGTTTCAGGAAGTTGGTGCGTGTAATAACTGCTGATGCGCACAGTCGTGCCAATGCAGTGTTTTTTGATTTGCGGTTGGTTCCAGGTGTTCTGGCACGGGGCTGCAATACCCTTTGTCATTTAATCAAGTCATTGAAAGGATGAACAAGATGAACAATGTCATTAAGTTGACCCCGGTACAAAGTCGTGAGCGTTATTTGAGTATTCTCCGAAATTCACCGAAAGCGGAGTTTGAAGCGCCTGTGCTGGATGATGACAATCCTCTGCTGCCTGATGAGGTGGACGATGATCCGAATCAATTGCACAAACAGTATCAGGGTTTTGCATTGAAAGTGACTGTCCTCAGGTTCGACGGGGCTGACGATGATCCTCCCGTTGATGGGTATATAAATCTGACTTGGGATGGCACTCGGCAAGGCCCCCGGTACACCTACACAACCCCTATTGCTGCTGGGGACATTCCAATGGTATTGCCAGCAGGGCTTACGAATGTCTCAGGCCCCCACATGTTGAGCTATGTACTCAATCATGGCGGGAACACTAAAGATATTCCGGATCTGCTCATCAATATCGACACTACGCTACCTGATGTCAGCGGTCTTGTTACTCTTCCTCCGGAGGTGGAGGCAAACGGCATTACCAAGCCTTATCTGGATGCCAACGGTTTTGTCCTGATTACCATGCCAAAGGTCGCCGATATAAAAATAGCGGACAAGTATGAATGTTATTTTGGCTCGACATTTCCGACCCCGGTATTCGTAGGGGAATTTATTGTTGTCGATCCTCTTGATGCCGTTACCTTTAAGCTGACCACCGCAATGGTCGGAACTGAAGAGGGTGAGAAAGCGATTTTTTACTATCGTACGGATCGGAAAGGTAACCGAAGTCTAAATTCGCCTTTCAAACGAGTGAACGTAACAGTGACGGACCCTCCAAAGGATTTGGAGGATCCAAGTATTCCGCTGCTTGATAACGACACGGCACCGAAGAAGATTGACCTCGCCGACGCTCGGATGCGCGCAGGAGTGGGGATCATCGATAAGTACGAGAATTTTTTGGATGGTGATGAACTTGAGGTCACCGTCGATGGCGTTGTAGTGCCAGCACAAAAAATCGCTGGCTTCCCAACTTATGTACCGGTTCCTTATTCGTACTGGCATAACGGTGATCTCGGAGATAAAACCATTAAGGTCAGCTATCAAATAAAACGTGGAGAGATTCGACATCCTGCCAGTAATCCCCCCGAAAACGCCACTGTAAGAGTCGATCTGCGCCGGGCAGGGGACGGCGAAGGTCCAGAAGATCCAAATCCCAATTTTCGTCCAGTCGATGTTCAAGGGGCGGGCGGCAATCCGATCAACGTTTTGACGGTGCTGGACAAGGATGAGGATGTTGACGTAAAAGTGGCCGCTTACCCGGGTATCAAGGATAAGGATATTGCCACTCTGATCTGGAACGGGGTTGAAGTAAAAGACGCTGAAGGCGGTGTTCTTCTGTTGGATGGTACGGAGACTGAGCTAAATTGGACAATTGAGTGGTCAGTTGTAGACGCTGGTGGGAACGGCACGGAAGTTCCAGTGACTTATAAGGTCACCAATCCTGATGTGAACGATAACGAAGAGCGCTCAATGCCACGGGATGTAGATGTGTTCATCAGACCGGGGAGTGTGCCTCAGGCAACCTTCCAGCATCTCGATCCGGATTTTGATTATTTGAATTGCCCTTCGTTGCAAAGCCATCCAGTGCTTATAAAATGTATCGAAGTTTTTGTTCCGGGGGGAGAGCCGCAACTGGAAGGTCAGACGTTGACTTTTACTTATCAGGGCTACAGTGATTCCGCTGGTAATACTGTGATACCGAATAATAAGGAAGAAGTTAAATATCAGCCGGATTCTTCGGATGTGCAAAATGGTTTTACCATACGCTTTCCGTATGAGCAGTTTCTTAATACTGGAAATGCATGGGGGGCGGTGAGTTATAACGCCGTGATTGATGGGCGGCCTACACCTTCAGTGCGTCACCTGGTCAGGGTGGTCATGAGGAATGGTGATACGACACCTTGCAGTATTTGAAAAAAACGGGAGGCTGTTGCCTCCCGTTTTTTTATAACATTAGTGTCAGGGATATTTCTTCCTTGCTTATCGGACTTTTCCTACATTTTTTTGTGAGGAATCCGATTAGCCTCCGCGCTCTATTTTTTCACGCAAATGCATTTCGCAATTTCGCACAGGTATATCAGAGGTGGGTAAGTCATGAGAATATTTGGCGGGCGGCTTGAACGTCTTTCTGTAAAAAACGCGTTGAGTATTCTGATGGTCATGCCAGCCATTTCCATTTCCAGCGGCGGCATACTGGCAGCCACCATTGTCGATAACACGACGCTGGATATCGATTCGACGACAACGCCGATCGATTATCTGGTGCGCAACAACGGTGTGTTGAACGTCAATGGTGCCATCACCCAGTCAATTACCATTCAATCCGGATCGACACTGACCATCAATGGCGCCACGGTCGTCAGCAATCCTGGCGTCGAAGGCATTCTGGTCACCAGCAGCCGGGGCACCATCAACCAGGCCAATGTGACCAGCGACGACATCGGTCTGGCCGTCAACCGATCTTCGATTGCCGCTGGCGGCTCCACTGTGGATGTTTCCAACAGTCAGATCCGTGGTGATGTTTTCGGTGCGCAAGTCACGGGGCTCAGCACTTTGTCGCTGGCCAATACGCAAGTGACCGGTACTGGCAGCAATGGCATTGGTGCGAATCTTCTTGGCGGCGCGCTGAACGCCTCCGCCGAGACTGTCATCACCGGTCAGGCGACAGGCGTGCGCATGGTCAACGACACGGAGAATGTCGGCGCCCGTTCGCTCTCGCTGGATAACGCCACTGTACGAGGGGTCAATGGCTCGGCAGTTCTGGTTGATCGCGGTACCAATGCCACTGTCAATCTGTCTAACGGCGCCAGCCTGCTCGCCGGGAACAACAACTTGCTCGATGTCCAGGGCGCGTCCACCGCTGCCATGACCGTCGCCAACAGCACTCTGCAAGGCAACATCAACATCGCCGGCAACAGCACCGGCAACCTGACGTTCGATCAAGGCCGCATGACCGGTGATGTGCTGGTCGAAAACGGTTCGACCGCCAACGTCACCCTGCAGAACAGCTCGCAATTCACCGGCCGTCTCGACAAGGTCAATGGCGTGTCCGTCAACGGCGGTTCGATCTGGACCCTGACTGGCAACGACACCGTAGGAACGCTCGCCATGAATGGCGGGACGGTTCGTTTTGGTGCGCAGGATGTGCCGAATACCTTCTACCAGTTGAATGTCGGTACGCTCGCCGGTTCGCCGGATGGTTCCAGTACTTTCGCCATGAAGGGCAACTTCGCTACGGGGCAGCATGACGTCCTCAACGTTACCGGTGTGGCAACCGGACAGTTCGGTTTGCTGGTGGCGGCGTCGGGCCTGGATGCGGTGAATCCGCAGCAACTGACCCTGGTGCACACGGCCGCGGGCGATGCGCACTTTGCACTGACGGGCGGGCGAGTGGATCTCGGTACCTGGTCCTATGACCTGGCCCAGCGACCGGGAGGAACGGGCGGCACTGAGTGGTTCCTCGATCCGACCACCCAGGTGATCAGCCCCGGCGCCAGTGCGGTACTGGCCTTGTTCAATTCTCCGATGACCCTGTTGTACGGCGAAGCCAGCTCATTGCGTAGCCGCATGGGCGAGTTGCGATTCAATGGTGGCCAGTCGGGCGCCTGGGCACGCACCTATGGCAATCAGTACAACGTCGCCGAAGGTTCCGGTGTGGCGTACCAGCAGAACCAGCAAGGGATTTCCCTCGGTGCCGATGCCCGGGTGAATGACAGCAATGTGCTGGTGGGCTTGATGGGTGGTTACAGTCAATCAAAACTGAGTCTCGAACACGGCACCTCAGGCACGGTCGACAGTTACTACTTCGGGCCCTACGTGACGTGGATGGACCGCGACACCGGCTACTACGTTGACGGTGTGTTGAAATTCAACCGTTTCCGCAACGAAGCCAAGGTCGGTTTGAGCGACAGCACACGTGCCAAGGGCGATTACGTTAATTGGGGCGTCAGCGCATCGGTGGAAGGCGGTCGTCATATCCAGTTGAGCAACGATTACTTCATTGAGCCGTTCGTTCAGTTTTCGGCAGCGCAGATCCAGGGCAAACGCTTCAGCCTGGACAACGACATGGAGGCCGATGGCGATCGTACCCGCTCATTCCTGGGCAAGGCTGGCGCCACGTTCGGGCGCAATTTTGATATCGGCAACGGTGCTGTTGCGCAACCTTATGTGCGTGCGGCCATTGCCCATGAGTTTGCCGATGACAACAAGGTCGAGGTCAACGAAAACAACGTGTTCAACAACGATCTATCGGGCTCGCGGGCGGAGTTCGGTGCCGGTTTGGCGGTGGCCATGTCGGAGAAGTGGCAGGTGCATGTCGATCTGGATTATGCCAATGGCAAGGATATCGAACAGCCTTGGGGGGGAAATGTGGGGTTGAGGTATAGCTGGTAAGCCACGATCCCGAATATCAGGAAACCGCTACTCTTTTCAGGGAGTAGCGGTTTTTTTGTATCCGGCTTTTATGCGCGTCGTATGCCGAAGCCATCGGCAGTACCACCTCCAATGCCGATATCGAGTCGTGTATCAGTCTGACCGGTAGCCGGGAAGATCACCATCCGTTTGCCGATGCCGCCTGAGTCGGACGCCCAGCACCAGCGCTCAATGGTGCGTCGACCGCTGTAGTTACTGATAAAGGCTCGCCATTCGGCCAGAGTAGGAATTCTTCCTCCCATACTGGCCGCCGTGTTTGCACATACGGTGTAGGTATTGAAGTGGCCTGTGCCAAACAGTCTTTCCACGTTTGAAGTGGTGACGGTGTAACTGGCGGTTTGATTCGCATTGTCCGTAACGGTGATGGTTGCTGAACCGTTGCCCTTGGAAATGACGCGGCCGCTGCTGACGTTGACTTCTGCGACGTTGGGGTTACTGGAGGCATATCTGTAGGGAAGCACGCCTCCACTGGCCGATCGGTCACCAAAGGCGCCGGCAGGAGGGTTGGTAGGGGTGTCGTTATCCCTGAAGTGCCAGGCATTCAGACTCATAGTGGCTGGATTGATGGTCAGTGGCGGGATTGGTGAATTGACCGTGAAACTCCGTGCATTTGACGGTTGTCCGGTCGTCACCGCCCGTGCAGTGATGGTATGTCCGCCGAGTCCTACTGCCAGCGTAGTGGTCCATATGCCGGTGTTAAGAGCAGTCGCAATGTGTTTTGGCGTGCTTCCATCGTAGATCTGGACATCATGCAGAGGCGTTACCCGGCCTTGCAACGTGACTGAAGTGTCTGTGGTCGCTCCATTGTTCGGCAGTTCACCACGGGAGTCTCTTACTGAATCGAGTGACGGGGCGGTGTGAACTGCGACGGTCAGTCTCCGTGCCCCTGAAGTCTGGCCCGCGCCGTACAGTGCTTTGGCGGTGAAGCTGTGCGCTGCCACGCTCAACCCCGTAAGGTCTTTGGTCCAGATGCCGGTGGATGGGTCCGCTGTGGCGTTCCCTTTGCTGACGGCCCCGTCGAGGATCTCCACCTGCTGGCCCTTGCTGGCAGTGCCTGTCAGTTTCACGGTTGTGTCGACGGTGGTGCCGCCATCTGGAATCACGGTGCCTTTGGAATCCTGGGCGTTGGTGATGGTCGGCGCTGCCGCCGCAGTCACTGTCAGTGTCCGTGCCCCGAAGTCTGGCCCGCGCCGTACAGTGCTTTGGCGGTGAAGCTGTGCGCTGCCACGCTCAACCCCGTAAGGTCTTTGGTCCAGATGCCGGTGGATGGGTCCGCTGTGGCGTTCCCTTTGCTGACGGCCCCGTCGAGGATCTCCACCTGCTGGCCCTTGCTGGCAGTGCCCGTCAGTTTCACGGTTGTGTCGACGGTGGTGCCACCATCTGGAATCACGGTGCCTTTGGAATCCTGGGCGTTGGTGATGGTCGGCGCCGCCGCCGCAGTCACGGTCAGTGTCCGTGCCCCTGAAGTCTGGCCCGCGCCGTACAGTGCTTTGGCGGTGAAGCTGTGCGCTGCCACGCTCAACCCCGTAAGGTCTTTGGTCCAGATGCCGGTGGATGGGTCCGCTGTGGCGTTACCCTTGCTGACGGCCCCGTCTAGGATCTCCACCTGCTGGCCCTTGCTGGCAGTGCCTGTCAGTTTCACGGTTGTGTCGACGGTGGTGCCGCCATCTGGAATCACGGTGCCTTTGGAATCCTGGGCGTTGGTGATGGTCGGCGCCGCCGCCGCAGTCACGGTCAGTGTCCGTGCCCCGAAGTCTGGCCCGCGCCGTACAGTGCTTTGGCGGTGAAGCTGTGCGCTGCCACGCTCAACCCCGTAAGGTCTTTGGTCCAGATGCCGGTGGATGGGTCCGCTGTGGCGTTCCCTTTGCTGACGGCCCCGTCGAGGATCTCCACCTGCTGGCCCTTGCTGGCAGTGCCCGTCAGTTTCACGGTTGTGTCGACGGTGGTGCCGCCATCTGGAATCACGGTGCCTTTGGAATCCTGGGCGTTGGTGATAGTCGGCGCCGCCGCCGCAGTCACGGTCAGTGTCCGTGCCCCTGAAGTCTGGCCCGCGCCGTACAGTGCTTTGGCGGTGAAGCTGTGCGCTGCCACGCTCAACCCCGTAAGGTCTTTGGTCCAGATGCCGGTCGATGGGTCCGCTGTGGCGTTCCCTTTGCTGACGGCGCCGTCGAGGATCTCCACCTGCTGGCCCTTGCTGGCAGTGCCCGTCAGTTTCACGGTTGTGTCGACGGTGGTGCCACCATCTGGAATCACGGTGCCTTTGGAATCCTGGGCGTTGGTGATGATCGGTACATCCACGGCGGTCACGGTCAGTGTCCGTGCCCCTGAAGTCTGGCCCGCGCCGTACAGTGCTTTGGCGGTGAAGCTGTGCGCTGCCACGCTCAACCCCGTAAGGTCTTTGGTCCAGATGCCGGTGGATGGGTCCGCTGTGGCGTTACCCTTGCTGACGGCCCCGTCGAGGATCTCCACCTGCTGGCCCTTGCTGGCAGTGCCTGTCAGTTTCACGGTTGTGTCGACGGTGGTGCCGCCATCTGGAATCACGGTGCCTTTGGAATCCTGGGCGTTGGTGATAGTCGGCGCCGCCGCCGCAGTCACGGTCAGTGTCCGTGCCCCTGAAGTCTGGCCCGCGCCGTACAGTGCTTTGGCGGTGAAGCTGTGCGCTGCCACGCTCAACCCCGTAAGGTCTTTGGTCCAGATGCCGGTGGATGGGTCCGCTGTGGCGTTACCCTTGCTGACGGCCCCGTCGAGGATCTCCACCTGCTGGCCCTTGCTGGCAGTGCCCGTCAGTTTCACGGTTGTGTCGACGGTGGTGCCGCCATCTGGAATCACGGTGCCTTTGGAATCCTGGGCGTTGGTGATGGTGGGTGCAACCGCCGCAGTCACGGTCAGTGTCCGTGCCCCTGAAGTCTGGCCCGCGCCGTACAGTGCTTTGGCGGTGAAGCTGTGCGCTGCCACGCTCAACCCCGTAAGGTCTTTGGTCCAGATGCCGGTGGATGGGTCCGCTGTGGCGTTACCCTTGCTGACAGCCCCGTCGAGGATCTCCACCTGCTGGCCCTTGCTGGCAGTGCCTGTCAGTTTCACGGTTGTGTCGACGGTGGTGCCGCCATCTGGAATCACGGTGCCTTTGGAATCCTGGGCATTGGTGATAGTGGGTGGAACAGCTGCTATCACCGTAAAGGCACGGATCAGGCTGGAAACCGGGTCCGCTGGATATAGAGCGTGGGCTGTAATGTGATAATCCTTGATCTGGAGGTTGAGCAGGGGCTTGCGCCAGACGCCATCGGCATCAACATCAGCATTGCCGTGCGAGGTCGAGCCATCGAAAATCTCGACCGTCTCATCTCGGGTCGCAGAGCCTTCGACAGTTACCTGCTCAAAGAAAGTCTCGCCACCCTCTGTAACCTCCCCATTGGCGTCAGTCACATGGGTGATTTTCGGCGTCAGCCAGTCGTATCGGGTTCTGATCGTAAGCGGCAATCCCGGGAGCTCAATCGCATCGTCTTCTTGAGCGCTGCCATCGAACGAGACTTTGCAAATCACGTTTGCCGGTGTGGAATGCCCCAGCTTCATTAACTCGCTTCGAGGCAGCACTTCATTCAGCCCGCTGCTGAATTGCGCGGGAGTGATTTCCACGCCATCGAGCATCCGGATGATGTAGTCGCTGCCTACCGCTGTCTTGCCTTCCAGCCTCAACCAGAGGCGTTGCTTGAGCGCAATGTAAGGCCACTTGGCAACGAGCGTTGTGGCATTCCCATTGAACGTCATCAGATCCAGGACCCGGTTATCGTCTGACTCAGGTACTTGAGGGCGAGGCAGATCGTTTTCGGGGTCGTCGAATCCCGTGACTCTAAGGCCCAACGACTCTGATTCTGTCTCGTGGCCATAGCGGCGCACGAAGTACTTCACGTCCACGTTTTTGTTGATGTTGGGGCCGATAACCGTTGAGGCCAGATGAAAGTCCACACTGCCACTGCTGTGTCCGGGAAGTTCAGGAACTGTTGGTGTGCCGGCACCGGGGGTCCCGACCCAGAGCAGGCGAATGGTGTCGAGGGCCGGGTCCATACTGTCGTAGCTGACTTTGATGTCCACACCGTTCAACCCGTCCATGGGTTTGAGTACGGCGTTCGGTGCCTGTTTGACTTGTGGCGCTGGCAATTCACCTACCAGCGACCCGATCAGCAGATTGAGTGCGGCGGAGTGACTGTATAAACCTGTGGACGCGTGCTTGAGCGAGTAACGCACTCTGACGTACTGCCCGATACTGATCGTGACGAAGTTCGCGGGCACTCGAAAACGCAGCGGTTTACCGGCGCTCAGCGAGGTGATGGGCACCCAGTCGCTGATGCTGCCGAACGGATGTGACCCTTGCCAGTACCAGGTCACGATGTCGTCTTTTTGGGTCGGTGGATTTTCGATATAGATGTGGACGACATCGAAGACTTTGGAAGGGTCGAGCACATCGGGGTTTTTGTCGGCTTCCTCCACCTCGGGCCTGGGCAGTGTCGCGGTGACGGCTTGCACCTTGACCAGCAGATGCTCTGAATCACTGACGCCATAGAGCTCCGGCTTGTCATTGAACACGGTGTACCAAAGATCGAGTTTGCCCTTGTCGAGCACGCTGATGTGCTCTTTGTCGACGTAAGCAGTGAAAAAGCCTTCTTTTGCCTCATTGTCACTGACGGTATGAGTGAACTCATGGACATAGGGCTGACCGTTGGACTTTTCACCTATCCAGTGACCGGCGACCAGATCGCCATTGGCAATGGTCAAGTACTTGATCCGTACCGTGGCGTAGGATCTGTCCGACTCGAGTATGTCGCCCAGCAACTCGACAATCTTCGGTGCGTCCGGCATCGAAACGTCACCCACCACGTCGGCGAATTCGCGTTTGGAGGATAACGGCGGACTTGCGTCCGCTTTCGTCAGCACGTAGGAGGCATCAGCCCGGCCCATGGCGATGGCGCGGACTTGCGCGTACGGCACCTTGAATTCCATGACACTCGGAATGTTTTCCACCGATTTGGTTTCGGTGTGAATCAACGGCTTGCCAGTGAAAGGGGTGCCAATCCAGGTCATTTTCACTGAGTCGTTCAGCGCGAAATCCGAGCCCTGGATATGGACTTGGACCGTGACGTCCTCCTTGTTCAAGTTGATGATCGTGATGATCCCATTAACCGATTGCTTGATGATCGGTGCAGCCAGACGCCAGGCGCCGGCGTCCACGGCGATTTGTGTGCGTTTGGAGTGCCGGGAAGACCAGTTCCATAGTTCATCGTGAGGGTCGTACTTGATTTCCAGTGCCGCGCTGTCGCCACCGGCCAGAATGTCTTCCTGTTTGGCGACGATCACGATGGGTTCCTTGCCCTCTGCCTGAGCTTGCGTGACGAGAAGAGGTGTCAGGGTATGACTGCCCCAGCGCATCAGAATCCTGTCTCGCACCCTGATTTCCGGGTAAGCAGGAACCGTCAGGGGAACCCCTTTTTTTGCCCAATCCGCGTCGATCAATCCCTGATCGATGATTTCCTGCGGCAGTTGCGCGATGCGCAGTTCGGAGTGCCCGATGGGTAGATGAGGTTCCCTGTCTCGGCCACCGGGTCTGGTGAGTTTGACAAAAAACAGCGACACCACAGAGGGATCGTCCGGCGTGGTGGCGCCGAATCGGGTCAACTCATAAAAGCATTCATGTTGACCGGGAGTGAACAACTCCTTGGGCAGGTAAAAGAACAGGTGTTTGTCTTTCTCTCCCGGTTCAACCTTTCGGGTGAGCACCGGAACGCCGTCCCAATGAATAACACTTTCATCACCCTCCAGCATGTCGAGGTACGCCACAATCACGCTCAGCACACCGCTGTCACTTCCCGACACCACCTCAATATTGATCCCGCCATCCACGCCCTCGACTGGTGTGACTGCGCCGCTGATCTGCATGGGCCGAAGCGCCAGGGTGACGGGCTGGTCGAGATCAGGAAACAAAAGCGGACTGTGGGTGAGCATGACGAAACTCCTGAAAGAGCACGCATTGGGATCGCAGACGGTTTTTTATTGAACCTGAGGGAAGGAGGGAGAGGTACTGTCAGATCTGACAGGGGCAGGCTGGTTTGCGACGAGCGGTCCGGGCTCACGGTGTTTCCCGCCAACAAGTTGGTCTTGCGGATCGAATTCGAACCCGTGGCCATGCGCAGCGCAGTGTCAGAGGATAAGCCGCAGGAGCTGACAACTCCTTGAGGATCAGACCCTGCGGCTTTGAAAAGTTGAGCGTTGAGCGGTTTCCGGATCGGTGGCGGCCTGGCTGACACTGCCGAGCAGCGCCAATGCGAGCAACAGACATCTGATTCGCAACGTGCTTTGCATGGCGATCTCCACAAGTTTTTGGTCGCCGTCGCTCAAGTCTGGGAGACCCCCAGGACCTGCCAGAACGAGGCCGTGTCCTGGCTGGTGGCGTTGTCATTGACCGAAGAGCCGTTGAGGTCGTATGTCCAGGCGGTGTCGGCGCCCAGTACGTCGGCGGTCCACACCGGGTAGTTCAGCCACTCGAGGAAATCCGCGACAGGGCCGCTGTCGGGGAAATAAAGCGTCCACAGCCGTTTCGACTGGGCGAGGGTGATCGGTTGCAGCTTTGCAGCGGTACAAATTCTGGTCATGCCCTCCCAATCCGCGCTGGCACTCAGGAAGTGCACCTCCTGAATACCCTTGACAGTGAGGGGGTACTCGCGACTCTGGTTCTGGCTGTCGGTCGCGCGGATCCTGCAGGCGCCGTTGCGCAGGGCGGTGATCTCGCCCGATCGTGCATCGGCACTGGCAATCAGTGGATCGGTGCTGTCGTAGGTGTAGGGAGCCTGGCCCCAAGTGGCTTTACGGGTCATGCGCGCCGCTGGGGGAGGGGCAAGTGGCGGCTTGTCGACGGAGACGACGTAGTTTTCAGTGCTCAGATCCAGTGTGGCGTCGGCGTCGAAACCCGTCTGCAATTTCAGATCCAGGATGTCCGATGGTTCACGAGTGCTTTGGTGCAGCTGTACTTCGTAGCGAATCGGTACGATGTCATTTTCGTCGGCAACAAATTCCGAAGCGTCAACCTTGAACACGACATCATTGCCGACTGCGCCGGCGCTGATCGGCAGGTCATCGGTATAGGTATCACCGACGAACAAGAAAACGTGATCGCGGAACTTCATTGGCACCCAGGGCTTTATTCTGACGGTCGCCCCTCCGGGGGGAAGCGTTTGCGGATCCAGAATGTCGAGAGGCGCGTCGTCTACAGTTGGCGCCCGCAGATTGTTGTTGGTCTGGCTCATGTCACCCTCCGCTCAAGTCAAATAGGCGGCGCTCGGGCGAGCGCCGCACAGCAAGTCACCGTCGATGGGTGTCAGGGGGTATTGAGCCTGGCCAAACGGCTGGCCTTGAGCGCCAGACCGCGGGTGGCCGCATTGGCGTAGTACGATACCTGGCCTTTGAGCCGGTCTTGAGCGGCACTGCTGTCGCCGCCGGCGAGTGCATTGCCCCAGGTCACCACTTCGCCGTCGGAAGTGAGCGCCGTAAAAGCATGACGGTTGGCGTAGATCGCGGTGACGTTGACCAGTTTGGCAGTGACGGGCGTGGTATCTCCGCCGAGCAATGGGTCTCCCCAGGCCACCACGGTTCCATTTCTGCACACTGCCGCGAACGCTCCAGCGGTGGCGGCCAGTTGAACAAGATCGTCCCTGCCGGCGATCGGGTCAGGTATCAGGCCACCCGAATTGGCCTCGAGCCACCCGACGACGTGACCACTTTCTCGAAGTGCTGCAAACGCATTCGAACTGGCGACAACTGAGATGATATCCGTCAGGGAGCGTATTTCCGCAGGTATTGCCCCGCCATACCCTGCGGACCCCCAGCCCGCAATTTGTCCGCTTTTGAGCATGACGACAAAGGCTTGAGCATTCGCGCAGGCCAGTGTCTCGATGTTGGTCAGGCCGGCGACATCGTCGGATACGGTTCCGCCTTTCGCGGGATCGCCCCAGGCGACCACGGCGCCGTTTTCCCGAAGTGCGGCGAAAGCGAAGCCGTTGCCGATCACGTGTTTGATGTCGGTAAGGCTGGCAATCTCTGGAGGAACAACGCCGCCAAACCCCGCTCCACCTCCCCAGGCCATCACTTGGCCTGTCGCTCTGAGGACGGCGAAAGCATCTCCGGCTGGCGTCAGTTCGACTGCATCTTTCAAGGCCAGGATTTCGTCAGGCGGGTTTCCGCCTTTGGCAGCGGTGCCCCAGGCATGGACTGTTCCATTGGTTTTGATGCCCGCAATAGCCACGCTGTTGCCGGCGAGCTTCACGAAGTTCTGAGGATCAACGGTGCCCATTTCTCCACCCTGACCTGCAGTCCCGGCCCATGCCACGGTGAAGTTGTTGGTGCGAATCACCGCGTAGGAGCTGCCAGAACAAGCAATCCGGGCAATATCGGTGAAGGTCTGAAAGGTTGGCGGGATTTTCTGACCATTCAATGGGTTACCCCAGGCTGCCAGATTGTTCCTGTCCCGCAGCGCCACGAATGCCCCGTCATTGGCGGGAGTGCCCGGGCCACCGGTGCCAAATATGTTCACTCTGTTCAGGGTGACCTGGTCGTCGCTGGTGCGAACTTGCAAGGGGGCATAAGGGTCGGTATCAACCCAGATCTTCGCTTTCGTCCAGGTGCTGTCTTCAGCATATTTCCACTCTGCCTCTACCCGTTGCCGGGTGTCTGCGTTGAAGGCGGATATGAGCCAGCTGGAGCTGGTCTCCCGATAAATCCCCTTGTTGTAGCGGGCTCCCATGACTTGCAACTTGCCACTGCCAATCACCTTGCGCACATCGTAAACCGTCGGGTTGGAGGGGCCATCGGTTCCGCCGGCCTGGCGTTTGATTTTGTAGCTCAAGGCGATGTCCCTGCCTTCGTTGGCGTTGATCACGCTATGCGGCACCTTGATCACGGCCAGCTCTTTGTCGGCCTGCCCGGACGTCACTGTATGCGAATACGTGGTGGTGGTTTGACCCTCTACCGTTACCGTGATTTCGTCGTCTGTCTTCAGCAGGGCGGTTGCCGGTATCACCACCGTTGCGCCGTTCGGGTGAACATCATCGGGATTCAACTGATCCTTTTGCGGTCCGGTCGCTTCTTTGAAAGTGGCGTCTGGCGGTGTGAACTCCGTCGTCTCCACTCTCAGCGGATAATCCTCCCCCGGGGTTTGGCCACCCTCGAACAGTGTCACGTGATAACTGATCACCACATTCTTGTTCAGGCAGGCCTGCACGATGGCATGGTCAACCGTGAACTCAACGGGTTTGCCCTTGTTGTTTCCGCTGATGGCTTTGTCGTCCTTGTGCACTGTCACGTTGTCCGTCGTGGCCCACTTCATATAGAAATGATCGCCGGCGTTCTCTTGCCGGTTGGCGGCAATTTCGACGGTAGCCCCGTTCGGGACTTTGGATGGATCCAGTATGCCGTCAATGGCTTGCAGTACCTTGGCTGGATCCAGCAGTTGTTGGTCTGCCTTGCCGACGACGAAGGTCAGGGGATCGGAATAGCTGGTGATGTCGGTTTCGTTGCGCAAGATCCGGTAAGTGGCCGTCACTTTTTTTCCGCGGTTGGGCTCAATGTGCTCTGCTACGAATTTGGCATCCAGTGTGAAGTTAACGTCCTTGTCGGCCGAGAGGGCGTTCAGGACGACGAAGTCTTCCTTCTTGCCTGTGACCTCGGCATCCCAGGTATAGGTCACTGTGTCGCCAGACTTGCTTGGCGTACCGGTGGGTCTTGGCGCAGTGAATTTACTGGCGCCTGCGGGCAAATCGCCGGGTTCGAGTTCACCATTCTGCTCTCCCAGAACGATGGGCTTGACCAGTTCAAACTGCGGTTCGCCGACATTCACGGAGGCAGCAGGCCGGGAACGGCGCCTGATGATTTCACCGCCTTTGTCCATCAGCAGTGTGTAGGACGCGACGACTTTTCCGCCTTTGAGGGTGTGAATGTGTAAGCCGTCGACAGTGATGACAAAACCTTTTGGGTTGTTCACCTCGGACGGATCCGGGAAATACCAGTCATCTTCGAAGCTGGGATCATAGGGTTTGCCATCGGGACGTGTGCCGAACCATTTGATTTCGATTGCCATACCGACTTCAATGTCCGGGTTGTGCGGGATTCGCAAAGGGGTACTCGCGAGGTCGTCGGGAATCGCACCGTTTTGTGCATCGTCGAGAATCGGGGCGGCCAGTTGATCGGCTTCGCCCACAATCTGCACGAACTGGCCTTTGGATCGAAGCGGATCGGTGCTGCCATCGCGTTTCAGCTGGTAAGAGAAAGTGGCTTGGGTTTTTGCCAGCTTTCGCGCATCCGGGGTCTGGATTACCAACTCGTAGGCGTGTGGCACGTTGTCGATCTTCTTCAAGGGCGCCACGGCTTCGATCGGATCGCCCTCTACCGTGGTGCCGCGCATCTTCAGTTCGATGTCGTCGTCAAGCTTGAATTCTGGGACTCTGGCCACCACTTGAACGATGACGTTGTCGTCACCCAGTGTCTCAAGATCAAGCACGTTGTTGATGGCCCGGTCGACAATAGGCGCGGGCAGAAGATCTGTGCTCAACGAGACTACGATCCGGGTTTCCGTGCTCCAGTCTTCTGCAACGTTTTTCGCTATGTCCGTCACAATGAAGGCCACACCAAGGCCCTTTTTATCGCTGTCGCCGGCGCATTCGATGATTGCTTTATCCACCACGATTTCGATTGGGTTGTTGTCGGGGTCATTGATCTGCTCGGCGGTCAGCGGTGCGGATTTTTTGGGATAACCGCCCCAGGTAATCTCCGCAATATCGCCGACGGCGGCATTGGGGTAAGGCGGGGCGGTGCCGGACTCGGAACGGATGATGATCGGCACACCCGCCTCTGCTATGTCCTTATCCACGACACCGTTGACGATTTTCGGATCGATATACATAAACAGCTCAGAGTGGCCGGGGCCTGGCAACGTATCTTGCCCCCCCGGAATCTCGAGTTTTTCGTATATTTCGGTCGGCGGAGTCTGGGTTTCCCACGCTTGATTGAGTCGTTTGACTCGGTAATTCAGGGTATGCGAGCCGGTCTTGGCGTGCCGGGGGGGGACGAACAGCGTTACGCGCTGGTCCACCTCGGCGGCATCCCTGATGGTGGTCTGAGCAACGACATTGCCATCCTTCAACAGTTCGACGTCGTCACCGATGCCCATCTGGCTCCATGGCCAAATGTAAGTCTGCAGTCCTTGTTCGGGGTGTACCCCCATCGCCGCGGCCCGATTGATCGCCCACTCACCGGAAGGCAGTGGTTCGGGTTGCTTGTCGGGGATTTCCAGCTCGGCAAGCGCTCGGGTGGCAACTCTTTTCGCAGGTTGTTTCAACATGGCGGACACTCCTGTCGAGGGATGGGCGACGGAGTGATTTAAGGATTGAAGTCGATCGCTTGGCTACTGTCAGATCTGACAGGTGAGCAGGGTTTTTCGACGAACGGATGCTGAGCGCTCAGCGCTTGTGCAGGGTTTTCTGTCGCAGAATGTAGACCGTCACCAGCACCGCACTGGTCAGCATGAACCCCCGCGCCCACGGCAGTGGCACCAGATAGCAGGAAAACAGAATGCTCGGCCACATCAGCCCGATCGCGTAGACCTTGCCCTTGAGCGGAATGCCATTGCCATCAAGATAATCGCGGATCCATGGCCCGAGTCGGGGATGCTCGACAAGCCACTGATAGAAACGCGGGGAGCTGCGGGCAAAGCACGCGGCTGCCAGCAGCAGGAAGGGAGTAGTGGGGAGAACAGGCAGGAAAATCCCGATCACCCCCAATGCCACGCTCAGCCAGCCAATGGCCAGCATGATGTAGCGCACCATCAGGGGGCGGTTGCCTATGGGGTTGTCCATAGGCCGGATCTTAGTGGTGACGTGGCTTGAGGATCGCCGGTTTTTCGTCGGGCGCCTGGCACAGCAGGTACAGTGCGGTCAGGGCTTCCGGGATCTGCACGATCATGTCGTCCATCAGGTTGGCATCCTTGGCGATGTCTTCGAACTCGGGCTGTTCGTCGAACAGGCCCGAACCGACCATGATCGGCAGGAGCATTTCGCTGACTTCTTCTTCGGCGGTTTCGAACCAGGCCGCTTCGCGCAGGAACACGCCTTCCATGAAGCCGATGCACCAGCCGCGCAGTTCGGAATCGTCCGGGTCGTCGCCCAGGTCCAGATCGCAGGGCAGCTCGAATTCTTCATCGGAGGCCAGTTGGCGGGCGATGTGGGCCTTGAGGCCGATCAGTGTGGCTTCGATCTCTTCGCGCTGGGCTTCACTGCTGTAATGCGGCTCTTCGGCGAACAGGGCGTCGATCCACTCACGATCGGGGACCACGTCAGCGCAGATCGACAGCGCAGTCAGGTAACCGTGAGCGGCCACGTAGTCCAGCGCCTCTTCATGCAGCTCGTCGGCGTCGAGGAAGACTTGCAGGCGGGTTAGTTGCTCGGCGAAGGACATTAAAGGGCTACCTTGGGGGAATAAACAATGCGGGAATTCTAGGCCTTCTTGAGCCCTCAAGCCAGCCGCACGGCAGATTTGCCCGCACAAGCTTCTTATCGGCGGTGCCCTTTGCCGGGGAGGGCTCGGGTATACTGCCGCGCTTTGCGATCCCTGCCGGTGTCGCGGCTGAATCTGTACGGCGTCATGCAATGCGCCCTTACGTTTTGTTTAAAGCAGCCTCGGCTGACTTGAACCAGCCTGTGCAGGGATGTTTCGGTAGATTTTTGGAGTTTTTATGCTCGAACAGGCTCAACGCGTCCTCAAGGACATCTTCGGCTACGACAGTTTCCGTGGCCGTCAGGGTGCAATCATTGAGCGCGTGGCCAGTGGCGGTGATGCCCTTGTCCTGATGCCGACCGGCGGCGGCAAGTCCCTGTGCTTCCAGGTGCCGGCGCTGCTGCGCGACGGCCTGGCGGTGGTGGTGTCGCCGCTGATCGCGCTGATGGACGATCAGGTCGCCACCCTCGAAGAGCTGGGCGTGGCGGCCGCCGCGTTGAACTCCACATTAAGCGCCGAACAACAGCGCGACCTCGCCAACCGGATCAAGCGCGGCGAAGTGAAGATGCTGTATCTGGCGCCCGAGCGTCTGGTGCAGCCGCGCATGCTGTCGTTCCTGCAAGGCTTGAACATCGCCCTGTTCGCCATCGACGAAGCGCACTGCGTGTCGCAATGGGGCCATGACTTCCGCCCTGAATATCTGCAACTGGGGCAGTTGGCGGAAATGTTCCCCGACGTGCCGCGCATCGCCCTGACCGCCACCGCCGACAAGCGTACCCGCGAAGAAATCGTTACACGTCTGCATTTGCAGAACGCCGAACGTTTTCTCTCGAGCTTCGACCGGCCGAACATCTTCTACCGCATCGTGCCCAAGGAGCAGCCGCGCAAGCAGTTGCTGGCGTTCCTTGCCGAGCGGCGCAGTGACGCCGGCATCGTCTACTGCCTGTCGCGCAAGAAGGTGGAGGAGGTGGCCGCGTTTCTCACCGAGCAGGGTTTCCCGGCGCTGCCGTATCACGCCGGTCTGCCCAACGATCTGCGCGCCTATCACCAGAAGCGCTTCCTCAACGAGGAAGGTCTGATCATGGTCGCCACCGTGGCGTTCGGCATGGGCATCGACAAGCCCAACGTGCGTTTCGTCGCTCACCTCGACCTGCCGAAATCCCTTGAAGCCTATTACCAGGAAACCGGACGCGGTGGCCGCGACGGTCTGCCGGCGGACGCGTGGATGGCCTACGGGCTGCAAGACGTGGTGATGCTCAAGCAGATGCTGCAGAACTCCGAGGGCGACGAGCGCCACAAACGTCTGGAGCAGCACAAGCTCGACGCCATGCTCTCGCTCTGCGAAGAAACCCGCTGCCGCCGGCAGGCGTTGCTGGCGTACTTCGACGAAGACATGCCCGAGCCGTGCGGCCACTGCGACAACTGCATCGACGGCGTGCAGACCTGGGACGCCACCGAGCCTGCGCGTCAGGCGCTGTCGGCGATCTATCGCACCGGCCAGCGTTACGGCGTCGGCCATCTGGTGGACGTGCTGCTGGGCAAGGACAACGAAAAGGTCCGCAGCTTCGGCCACCAGCACCTGTCGGTGTACGGCGTCGGCAAGGCGCTGAATGAGAGCGAATGGCGCTCGCTGTTCCGCCAGTTGGTGGCCCGTGGTCTGGCGGATGTCGATCATGAAGGCTATGGCGGCCTGCGATTGAGCGATACCTGCCGGCCTTTGCTCAAGGGCGAAGTGACCCTTGAACTGCGCCGCGACCTCAAACCACAAATCACCGCCAAGAGCGGCAGCAAGAGCCAGGCCAGTCAACTGGTGCGTGGCGAAGAGCGCGAACAGTGGGAAGCCTTGCGCGCCCTGCGGCGCAAACTGGCGGAAGAACACGGTGTGCCGCCATACGTCATCTTCCCCGACTCGACCCTGCTGGAAATGCTCCGCAGCCAGCCGACCTCGCTGGCGGACATGGCCCGGGTCAGCGGCGTCGGTGCGCGCAAGCTGGAGCGTTACGGCGAGGCCTTCCTCGAAGTGCTCGGCGGCGAGGCCGAGGCGCCGAAAGTGGTGGCCGACGTGCGCCACGAACTGATCACCCTGGCCCGCGCCGGAATGACGCCGTTGCAGATCTCCGGTCAGTTGCAGTGCTCGGAAAAGAACGTCTACACCATGCTCGCCGAAGCCATCGGCAAGCAGCAGCTGTCGCTGGAACAGGCGCTGGATCTGCCGGAAGACCTGATGGGCGAAGTTCAGGATGCGTTCCTCGACGGCGAAGGCGAGTTACCGTCGGTCGCCGAAGTGGCGGAGCTGTTTGCCGGTCGTGTACCGGAAGGTGTGCTGTATTGTGTAAGGGCTGCGTTGCAATCGGAATTCGAAATGTGAGCCTGGGCTTACACAAACCGTTATACAGATGTAACGATTCAGTACAGGGCGGCTCTTGCCTATAGCCAAATGTCATGCTTAGCTGACTAATAATTAGTTTTTCTCTATTTCTTCAGCCTAACCATGAGTGTTTTATGCCGTTAACCGATCAACACCGCTTTGGCATGCAACTGGCCCAGATGTCCCGTGGCTGGCGTGCCGAACTGGATCGCCGGCTGGCCGGCCTGGGGTTGTCCCAGGCACGCTGGCTGGTGCTGCTGCATCTGGCGCGTTTCGAAGAGGCGCCGACCCAACGGGAGCTGGCGCAAAGCGTCGGCGTCGAAGGGCCGACCCTTGCCCGCCTGCTCGATAGTCTGGAAAGCCAGGGCCTGGTGCAACGCCAGTCCGTGATGGAAGACCGTCGGGCAAAGAAAATTGTGCTGTGTGCTCCGGCCCGCCCGCTGATCGAGCAGATCGAAACCATCGCCACGCAACTGCGCAAGGAGTTGTTCGAGGGCATCGATGAGGCTGACATGAAGGTGTGCATGCGGGTTCACGGGCACATTCTGGCCAACCTGGAAAAATCTTGAGGCACAACGACGTGCCGTTTTTTTGAGGGATCGTGCTGGGCAGACTATAAGAACTACTGGGCAATATCGTGTTCGTACCGGATGTGCGAACCCATAGAAGTCGGTTTTGCTTATTTAAGGGATGCTCATGCTCGACAGTCGGCACGTAGTACTGCGTTGCGCCCATTCGCTGCTGGTGGCCGGTGTTCTCACCTGGTCCACGGCATCACTGGCGCTGGGTCTCGGTGATATCACCGTGCATTCAGCGCTCAATCAACCGCTCAAGGCCGATATCGCCCTGGTGGACGCCGCAGGGCTCAGCGCAGGCGAGCTCTCGGCCAGCCTGGCCTCGGCGGACGAATTCGGCCGTGCCGGGGTCGAACGGGTGTTCTTTCTCAACGACCTCAAGTTCACCCCGATCCTGCATGGCAATCGCAACCTGATCCGGGTGACATCGACCAAACCGGTCAACGAACCTTTCCTGAATTTCCTGGTGCAGCTCAATCAGCCCAACGGCCATGTGTTGCGCGAATACACGGTGCTGATCGATCCGCCGGGCTCGCCGGGCATCGTGCCGGCCACCGACGAACCTGATGTCCATGCGCAATCTTCGGAGTTTCCAACGCCCGAGGCGCCCGCTGCCACTACCCGGAGCAAGCCTGCTGCAGTACCGGTAGCGCCGGCGCCTCAAACGACTGCGGCCAGCGACGCGCAAGCGGAACAGCTGGCGGCCAGTGTGCTGCTGAACCAGCAACTGCAGAAAACCATCGATGAGCTGAACCTGAAGCTTCAGGCGCAAGACGTGCAGATCGCCGATGGCAAGAAGCAGTTGGCCGATCTGCAGACGCGTCTGGCAGCGGCTCAACAGGCGCCTCCGGCACCCGCAGCCCCGGCGGCGCCTGCCTCGGTTCCGGTCGCTGCGCCGGCGGAGGCTCAAGACGACTCCGTCAGTTGGCCATTGCTCGGTGGATTGCTGCTGTTGCTGGGAGGGCTGGTGGCAGGGCTGATCCTGCGCCGCCGACGTCAGCCGGCAGAAATTCCGGAAGGGCCAGTACGCGTGCTGCCGCAGCGTAGCGAGCCAGAACTCAATGACAGCGAGAAAGCTCGTCCTCATGCAGCCCATGGTGCCGTGGAGCATCGGGACGAGCAGGCAACCGGCGATGTGCTGGAGGCCGTGGGTATTTATCTGGCCTATGGACGACTGGGCGAGGCGCTCGGCTTGCTGCGCGACGCGCTGAAAAAAGAACCGGAGCGCATCGATCTCGGTGTGCAGTTGCTCGAGGTGCTGGGACGGCAGGGCGATCAGGCGGCGTATGACGAACAGGAAAACCACTTGCGCCAGCTCGGTGTCGAGGACCCGCGGTTGCACGAGATTCGCGTCCGATATCCGAAACTGGCCAGGACTGAACCGTTGGCTGCGGCGGCCCCGGTCATTGCCGCGTTACCCGTTGAGCAAGCTGCCCCCATAACTCCGCTGGCCGAAGATGATTTCGAGCTGAATCTGGAGCAACTGTCGATGGATGCCAGCTGGGATCTGGAAGACAGTCGCTCGGCAACGGACCCGCTGTCCTCGGCGCCCTCGGCACTTGGCTCGAGCCTGCAAGTCTTGCCGCAGGATTTCGACTTGCCGCAAACCACCAGCGATGACGTTGAAACGACAGAGCTGGAGTGGATCGCCGAGCCGGATGTGCAGCCGATAGACGACGATTTTCTCAACGAATTTGGCGATCCCGGCCAGTCACTGGCGCTGGAACCGCTTGATCTGCAAGCCGCGGAGCCCGAGCCGGATCCCGCTCAGGCCGTCAGCGCCGGCAAGCTCGAACGGGCCCAGACCTGCATCGATGATGGCGACCTCGACAGTGCGATCGCCTTGCTCAATGAGCTGCTGAAAGAGGCCGATGAGCCGCTCAGGCAAACGGCCCGAACCCTGTTGGCCGGGATTCGCTGATCCGGCTCAGAAGGTCTGCCCCAGATTCAGATAAACCGCCTGTTCATTGGCATCATTGAGGCCATAGCTGAAATTCAGCGGCCCCAGCGGAGTATCAAAACCGATGAACACGCTGGCCGCATTGATGTAGCCGCTGTCGAACTCGTTGTCGTTGTTCCAGGCCCGTCCGCGCTCAAGCGACCCGCCGGCATACAACGGGAAATCCAGCGGCAGATAAGCGCGGGGTGTCAGACGGCGGTAAAACACCGCCCGCATCAGACTGACGTTCTGCCCGGAGATGGCATCTTCGCGGAAACCGGACAGCTGTCGGGCGCCGCCGAGCAGGAAGCTCGATGTCACCACGTTGGCGTCGTCCAGTGTGCGGCCGTAACGCCCGCCCAGAATCAGCGTGTTCGGGCCGCTGCTCAT
This sequence comes from Pseudomonas fluorescens, assembly GCF_012974785.1. GTDB lineage: Bacteria > Pseudomonadota > Gammaproteobacteria > Pseudomonadales > Pseudomonadaceae > Aquipseudomonas > Aquipseudomonas fluorescens_BT. The sequence continues at coordinate 1,670,469 of NZ_CP027561.1, forward strand.
GGCTTTGTCCAGTTTGAATTCCCACTGTCGGTAGCGCGTGTCGGAACCCAGGCTCGGTTCGAATTGCATCAGGGTCAGGCTGACGTCCTTGCCGTCGTGGGGGAAGTAAACGTTATCCAGTGAGTCGAACGAATATTTCAGCGCATAGAAGCCTTCGTTGAAGTGTTCGCTCGGCAGGTTCTGATCGCCGATCCGTACGTCCGCCTTACCCCAGGCCTCACCGACGCCGAAGCGGATTTCACCGTTGTTGCCGATCTGGCGGCCGACGTTGAGACCCAAACCGTAGCGCTCCACCCGATATTGGGCGATCGGATCGTTGTCGAGCACCGAGTCGACGTTCTGCGCTTCGAACGCCGCATACGGCGCGACGAAGTAGCGTGAGCCGACATCCAGTGGCTGATAGAACTCGGTATAGAGCTCCTGCTTGTCGCCGATCTGCGCCCGGGTCAGCCACTCGGCACCGAGGCGGTTGATGCCGTTCATTCGGTAGCTGGCGCCGAGGTTGAAGGCGCTGTCACCGCGCATGTCGTCCGACAGGTTCAAACCGACCCGCAAGTAATCGGTGCCGCTGCGCTTGCCCCGGGCGCTGATCACCAATGTGTGTTCCTGGCCCTTGTGCACCACGCGGTACTGCACCTGTTCGAAGTAATCCAGGCCGTACAGGGTGCCCATGTCCGAGTGCAGGCGCCCAAGGTCCAGCGGCTCGCCGATCGGCTGGCGGATGTAGTAACGGATCACTTCGTCACCGACTTTCGAGTCGTTCTCGACCCTGATCGCGGTAATGATCGGCGTGCGCTGGCCCGGAGCTCGGGCGGCATTGAGCTCGGCATCCTGCGACACCGCAGGCTTCAATCGGGCGAGGCGGGCGTCGAGGGCTTTGGTGGCACGGTAACCCGCGTCGATCATTTCCTCGGCACGACCGAAATCGGTGACGCCGAAACTGGCCAGCGGCGGCTGGATCAGCACGTCGTCCGGGTGCAGCGCCGCCAGTTGTTCTTCGGAGTTGCGCCGGGTCATCAGGGTGATCGACTGGTTCAGCACATCGACTACGGTGGTCAGTTGCTTGCGATTGCGCAGTGGAGTACCGATGTCGACCACGATGGCCACGTCGACGCCCATTTCCCTGGCGACATCGAGGGGAATGTTGTCGGTCATGCCGCCGTCCACCAGCAACCGGCCATCGAGTTCGACCGGAGCGAATACCGCCGGAATCGACATGCTGGCACGGATCACCTGGGGTAGATGGCCTTTGCGAAACACCACTTTTTCGCCGTTGGCGATGTCGGTGGCCACGGCGCGGAACGGGATTGGCAATTTGTCGAAATCACGGGTGTCACTGGTGTGCGCCAGCAGACTTTCCAACAGCAGCGCCAGGTTTTGCCCCTGAATCACGCCCAATGGCAGGCCGAGGCTGCCGTCATCGCGAAAGCTCAGTTTCTGCTTCACCAGAAAATCGCGGTCGTCCTGTTTGCGCCGGAACGGCACGTCTTCACGGGGCGGGGCATCGGACAGGGCCTGCTGCCAGTCGATGTTCAGGGCGAGATTTTCCAGTTCGTCGATCTTGTAGCCCGAGGCGTACAGCCCACCGACTACCGCACCCATGCTGGTGCCGGCAATCGCATCGATCTTGATGCCTTGTTCTTCCAATGCCTTGAGTACGCCGATGTGCGCCAGCCCACGGGCCGCACCACCCGACAACACGAGGCCGACTTTTGGCCGTGGCGCTTCACTGGCATGGACGAACAGCGGGAGGAAACCAAGCAAAAGGCAGATCAGCAGACGACGCATTGTGAGTCTCGGGGCGAGCGTTAAAGCCGGCTATTATAGCGGCGCCCTCTGGCTCAGGAGTTTCAGCGATCATGACCGTAGCAAAACCGGAAATCGTCATCACCTATTGCACGCAATGCCAGTGGCTGTTGCGCGCCGCATGGCTGGCGCAAGAACTGCTCAGCACCTTTGGCGACGATCTTGGCAAGGTGTCACTGGTACCGGGCACCGGCGGTATCTTTCACATCAGTTGCAACGATGTGCAGATCTGGGAGCGCAAGGCAGACGGTGGCTTTCCCGAGGCCAAGGTGCTCAAGCAGCGAGTGCGTGACCAGATCGACCCTGAGCGTGACCTCGGGCACAACGACCGTACTCAGTGAGACGCGGCTTCGGCGGTGACGGTTTTCTTGTCGCTGTTGCCTGACATCCGGCTCGACACCACGATAGCGACGATGATCAGCGCGCCACCGATCAACATGCGCAGTGTCGGGTTTTCATCGAACAGCAACCACGCGACGGTAATCCCGTACACCGGCTCCATGGCAAACACCACCGCCGCGGTGCGCGCCTTGATCACGGCGAGACTGGCAACGAACAAGCTGTGGGCGACGCCGGTGCAGAACACCCCGAGCAAACCGATCCACAGCCAATCGATGGTGCGCACTTCACTCAGTTGCGGCGCCGCCACCGGCAGCAGACACAGCGCCACTACCACGTTCTGACACAGCGCAGCCTGCACCGCCGGAATGCGGCCGGAGCTGGCACGGTTGGTCAGCGACAGCAGGGAAAACAGCAGACCGGACAGGATCGCCCAGAGCAGCCCGGTGGTCGCGCCGCTGGCCAGATCGAACGCCGGGGTCACCAGCACCAGGCCGACACTGACCAGTGCCACCAGAATGATTTCGTTGGCGCGGATACGTTCGCGGAAAATCAGCCCTTCGAGAATCACCGTGAAAGCCGGGAAGCTGGCGAAACCGAGGGTGGCTACTGCGACACCGGCCACCTTCACGGCAATGAAGAAACTCACCCAGTGACCCGCCAGCAATACACCGCTCAAAGCCAGTCGGCGCCAGTCCGTGGCTTGCAGTTTTTGCCAGCCGTGCTGACTGGCGAAGCGGGCGAAAAACGCCAGCGCGAGAACGGCAAAGGCGGCCCGTCCAAAGACGATGACCGCCGGGGTTGCGGCGGCGAGTTTGCCGAAGACGCCGGTCAGGCCGAACATCAATGCGCCAATATGCAGGGCGCCGAGGGCGGTACGGGGAGTCATTGCAGTCCTTTTTTCAAACACCATTTCAGGCACACATTGAAGCCTGTAGCGGGCGAAAAGTCTGTCGGCAGACTATCGATTTTTGTCGTCAGCCTCGCGTCGCAATTGTGTAGGAGAGGTCCTGAACTCGCGCAGGACGGCAGCCGAGAAGGCACTTTGCGATCCATAGCCGACACGGCTGGCCACTTCACCGATGGGTAGCGTGGTTTCTCGCAACAGTGTGACGGCTTTATGCAGCCGTCGACTGCGAACGTAGTCCATGGGAGTCTGCCCGCATTCGGCGACGAACCGGGCATGCAATCGGGCGCTGGATAACCCGGCGATTCGCGCCAAGTCCGCGACCTGCAGCGGATAGGCCGCGTACTGCTCGATGTGCGCATCGAGTGCCGCGTAGGGCAGGCGACGTGCGCAGACTTCGGCAGGTTGGGCGTGGTTCAGGCTCGCCAGTAACAAAACCGCACCCTGTTGTGCAATCAACGGATCGTCCACCGGACTGTTCGCCAGCCAATTGACCAGTTGGCCTTGACCGGCATCCAGCGACAGGCGTGCGGTGTTATCCAGCAGACGGCGGCTGGCCTCGGCGTGATCGCCCAGTGAGCGCGTCAGCCATTGCTCGTCGGGCACATCCAGCACCAGACAGCGGCTGCCCTTGGGGCTGCCGCACGCATGATGCGCGCCGGCGGGGATCACCACGAAACTCTGCTGCAACACCTGACTGCCTTGCCCTTGGACTTCGAAATCCAGCGCGCCGGACAGGCCGAACACCAGTTGCGCGTGGTCGTGACTGTGAACGATCAGGTCGTGGGTGTAATGGCGCAGGGTCAGGATCGGTTGCATGGCGGTCTCCGGGCGAGCCGCCAGTCTACACCGGCGCGAGAGCGCCGCGTTTGTCACAAGACTGACGCACACCTGTCACGGTGGATTAACCGGGCTCGCGCACAGTGGCGAAAACATCGCAGAGGGTTGCCCATGACCAGCGCCGAGCTCGCCAGACCCAGCCGTAAACAAAGGGTTCGCACCTTGTGGATCTCCGACGTGCACCTGGGCACGCGGGATTGCCAGGCCGAGCATCTGTCGCAGTTTCTCAAGGGTTACCACGCCGACAAGATCTACCTGGTCGGCGACATCATCGACGGCTGGAAACTGCGCGGCGGCATGTACTGGCCCCAGGCGCACACCAACGTGATCCGCCGCTTGCTGACCATGAGCAAGCGCGGCACCGAGGTGATCTACGTCACCGGCAACCATGACGAATTCCTGCGGCGCTATTCGAAGCTGATCCTGGGCAACATCCAGTTGGTCGACGAAGCGGTGCACGTCACAGCCGATGGCCGGCATCTGTTAGTGATCCACGGCGACCAGTTCGACGTGATCACCCGTTATCACCGTTGGTTGGCGTTCCTCGGTGATTCGGCCTACGAATTCACCCTGACCCTCAATCGCTGGCTCAATCACTGGCGGGCGAAATACGGTTACGGCTACTGGTCGCTGTCAGCCTATCTCAAGCACAAGGTGAAGACGGCGGTGAGCTTCATCAGCGACTTCGAAGAAGCTATCGCCCACGAATGCGTGAAGCGCGAATTGCACGGCGTGGTCTGCGGGCACATTCACCACGCCGAGATCCGCAAGGTCGGCGAGGTGGATTACCTCAATTGCGGTGACTGGGTGGAATCGTGCACGGCGCTGATCGAGCACTGGGACGGCACGATCGAGCTGTATCGCCTGGCCGATGCGCAGGCGCGGGAAGCCGAACTGAAAGCGGCGAAGGTTGCCGAACTGGCCTGAGTTTTTCAAATCGACTCAGGCCGGGTTGTGCTCTTCCATCGCCGCTTTGTAGATCGAGTTTTTCGGCTGGGCGAACAGCCGTTCCATCATCGGTTCGAAGAAGCTCAGCGGCAGGGTGTCGTACTCGGGGTCGAACGCCGCCGCGTCGTATTTCGCGCAGAACTCCGCCGTCGCCAGAAACTGCGGGTGGTCGCTGAATTGTTCGCGCAGGTGCCGATCCATGCCCAGGTGATGGAAGAAGTAGTAGCCCTGGAAGATCCCGTGCTTTTCCACCATCCACAGGTTCTCGGCGCTGACGAACGGTTTGAGGATGGCGGCGGCGATGTCTGGGTGATTGTAGGAACCCAGTGTGTCGCCAATATCGTGGAGCAGGGCGCAGACCACGTATTCCTCGTCGCGCCCGTCGCGAAAGGCGCGGGTGGCGGTTTGCAGCGAGTGGGTCAGGCGATCCACCGGGAACCCGCCGAAATCACCTTCGAGCAATTTCAGATGCGCCATGATCCGGCCCGGCAATTGGCGGGCGTAGGCGCTGAAATCCGCCGCGATGATCGCCCAGTCTTCCTGCGTGCCGTCCTTCATATGAGTGAAACGGGCAGTGGCATTCATCGGCAATCCTCTTGGTCAAGGTTTCTAGAACGCTACGCGGCCCAGGATCATGTCGCGGTACATGACGAAATCCCCCAGCAGGCTGTAGAGCGGATGCTGGAAGGTGGTCGGGCGGTTCTTCTCGAAAAAGAAATGGCCGATCCAGGCGAAGCTGTAACCGGCCAGTGGCAGGGCGAGCAACAGCAGCCAGGCGCCCTTGGCGATGGTCATCGCGAGAATGAAGATCACCAGCGTCGTCCCGATAAAGTGCAGGCGGCGGCAGGTGCTGTTGCTGTGTTCGCTGAGGTAATACGGATAGAACTCGGCGAAACTGTTGAAATGCTTGATGGTTTCCACGACTGCGATCTCTGTGGTTATTGTTCTGATTGCAAGTTGTTCGGCGGGTAGCTTATTTGAGTCTAGAGTGATCAATGGTGTCGGCCAGTGACAATCGGCGCCACTTTACTATCCTTGGGAAATCGGCCGTAGTATGCGGCTCATCATGTCATTCAAGAAAAAACGCCATGAGCGAACGAACGACTTCTGCAAGCTGGGCGATGGGGATTGTCAAGGCACTGGAAATGGACGGCCTGGATTGCCGGGTTTTGTTCAGACAGCTGGGGCTCGACTACGCGGCGCTGGAGGATCCGGACGCGCGCTTCCCGCAGGACTCCATGACCCGACTCTGGCAACGGGCGGTCGAGCTGTCCGGGAATCCCGCCATCGGCCTGAACATGGGCAAGGTGGTGCGACCGGCCTCGTTCCATGTTGCGGGCTACGCGCTGATGTCCAGCAACACCTTGGCCGAAGGCTTTCAGCGACTGGTGCGGTATCAGCGGATCATCGCCGAAAGTGCTGACCTGAGTTTTCGCCTGCTCGACGAAGGCTATGCGTTGATTCTGACGGTGCATGGCGATCATCTGCCGCCGACCCGGCAAAGTGCCGAAGCCTCGCTGGCCTGCGCGCTGGCGCTGTGCGGCTGGCTGACCGGGCGCACGCTGCACCCGCGCAAAGTGCTGGTGCAGGGCGACGAGCCCGATGATCCTGGGCCCTACAAACAAGCCTTCCATGCACCGCTGGTGTTCAACGCGCCGTATGACGCGCTGATCTTCGAGCGTGCCGACATGGAAGCGCCGTTACCCACCGCCAACGAGGCGATGGCGCTGCTGCACGACCGGTTTGCCGGGGAATATCTGGCGCGGTTTTCCGAAAGTCGCGTGACCCACAAGGCGCGCCAGGTGTTGTGCCGTCTGTTGCCTCAGGGCGAACCCAAGCGCGATACGGTGGCGCAGACCCTGCACCTGTCGCAGCGCACCTTGCAACGGCGGTTGCAGGAGGAGGGCACCAGTTTCCAGCAGTTGCTGGATGACACCCGCCGCGAACTCGCCGAGCAATACCTGGCGCAGCCGAGCATGACTCTGCTGGAAATCGCCTATCTGTTGGGGTTTGCCGACCCGAGCAATTTCTTCCGCGCATTCCGCCGCTGGTTCGACACCACGCCCGGCGATTACCGGGCGCGTTTGCTGGACGCGCCGAACGCGATCAGTGACGCCAGAACGCCGGAATACACAGCACAAACACCGTAATGATCTCCAGTCGGCCGAGCAGCATGCCGAACGACAGGATCCACTTGGCGGCATCGGGCAGCGTGGAGAAATTGCCCGCCGGCCCGATGGTTTCACCCAGCCCCGGGCCGACGCCGGACACCGTGCTGGCGGCGCCGGTCAGCGCGGTCATCCAGTCCACGCCCAACAGCGACAGCAGCAGGGCGATCACGCAGATAGTGATGGCGAAGAAGAACGAAAAGGTCAGGATCGAACGGACGATTTCTTCGTCGAGGCGATGACCGTTGTACTTCTGTTTGATCACCGCGCGCGGGTGGATCAACTGGTTAAGGTTGGCCTTGAGCAGGATGTAGGCGACCTGGAAACGGAAGATCTTGATCCCGCCCGCCGTCGAGCCGGAACAGCCGCCGACAAAGCCCAGATAGAAGAACAGCATCAGCGAGAAGTTGCCCCACAGGCTGTAATCCCCCAGTGCAAAACCGGTGGTGGTGACCACCGAGGTCACGTTCAGCGCCACATGGCGCAGCGCGTCCAGCCAGTGCAGGTTGGTGGTCCACCAGTACCAGGTGCCGAGCACCAGCCAGGTTACCAGCAACATGCCGAGCAAACCCTGCACCTGTTGATCCTTGATCAGTGCCCGGCGGTTGCCGCGCAGCGTCGCCACGTACAGGGTGAACGGCAGGCTGCCGAGGATCATCACCACCACGGCCACCCAGTGCACTGCCGGTTGCGTCCACTTGGCCAGGGACTGGTCGGAGGTCGAGAATCCACCGGTGGAAATCGCCGACATCGCATGGTTGATCGCATCGAACGGGCTCATCCCCGCCCACCAGAACGCCAGACTGCCGAGAATGGTGATGCCCACGTACGCCGCCACGATCAGCCGCGCCACCATGTGCGAGCGGGGCATGACCTTTTCCGAGCGGTCCGAGGATTCGGTCTGGAACAGACGCATGCCGCCGATGCGCAGCAGCGGCAGAATCGCCACCGCCATGCCGATAAAGCCGATGCCGCCGAGCCAGTGCAGCAGCGAGCGCCACATCAGGATGCCCGGGGACATGGTGTCCAGCCCGCTGAGTACGGTCGACCCGGTGGCCGTGATGCCGGACATGCTTTCGAAAAACGAGTCGGTGTAGCTGATGTGCTGGGTCAGCAGAAACGGCAGCGCGGCGAAGATGCACACCACCAGCCAACTGGTGACGGTCAGCAGGTACATGTCGCGAGGCCGCAGGTGAATGTGTTCCGGACGTCCGGGAATCACCAGAGCCAGACCGGCGACGAAGGTGATCATGCTCGCCCAGAGGAACGACGGCAGATCGCCGGTGTGGTCGAAGATCACCAGGGTGGCCATGGGCACGACCATGGCGATGGCCAGGGTGATGAGGAAGATGCCGATGATGAAACCAATGATCCGTAAGGTCGGCAACGCCATGAAGTGCGCTCGGGCTGATGTGGGAAGGGCGCCATTCTACCTGCGGGGCAAGGCATGTAAACCGACGCGGCCGGATCACTTGCCGCTAGAATAGCCGGACATTTTTTTCAGGAGGTGGCCGATGCAGGCTCTCGACGCTTTGCTCAACCGTGTTTCCGTTCCACGACTGATCGATCCGGCCCCCACCGCCGAACAGCGCGAAGTGCTGTTTGCCGCCGCGACCCGCGCACCGGATCACGGCCATTTGCAGCCGTATCGTTTCCTGACCGTCGAAGGTGCGGCGCGTGAGCAGATGGGTCAGTTGCTGGCCGAAGCGGCGCAGATGCAGGAAGGCGAAGTCACCGAAGCGATGATCGACAAGGCGCGCAACGGCCCGCTGCGGGCACCGCTGGTGGTCGTGGTCATCGCCAAACTTCAGGATCACGTCAAATACCCGAAGGCCGAGCAGTTGCTGGCCGCAGGCTGTGCGGCGCACGGCATTCTGCTGGCGGCCTACGCGCAGGGGATTGGTGCCGTTTGGCGCACCGGTGATCTGGCCTACTCGAAACATGTCGCCAAGGGCCTGGGCCTGACGGATGACGAAGAAGTGATTGCCTTCCTGTACCTCGGTACGCCGCAGAAAGAACCGCGGGTGGCCGAGAAGGTTGATCTGGCGGAGTTTGTCAGCGCCTGGCCGGCAAAGGCCTGATTCAATCAGGGCTGGACCACCGCCCCCGGTTCCAGCGGCAATTCAAGACTGGCCACAAACCCGCCCTGCGGGTGGTTGGCCAGCACCAGCGTCCCGCCATGCCGTTCCGCCGCCCGCCGGGCAATCGCCAGGCCCAGGCCATGGCCTGCAGCGGTCTGCCCCGGCGCCCGATAAAACGGTTCGCCCAACTGGCTCAAGTGCTCGGCCTGCACCCCCGGCCCATGATCCCGCACGCTGACCACGATTCGTTCGCCCTGACGTGACGCCTGCATTTCAATCGGCTGCCCGACCGGGTTGAAGCGCTGGGCATTGCGCAGCAGGTTGTCCACGGCGCGTTCGATCATGGTCGGCCAGCCTGTCAGATTGAGCGCCGGGTCGGCTTCCAGGCGGACGGTCTGTTCGGGTGAGCCCAGTTGCGCATCCTTTTGCAGAGTGCCCAGCAGGGCATTCAAATCCACGGCTTCGGCGCTGGCATTGTCGGCATCGACTCGTGCCAGCACCAGAATTTCACTGATCAACGCTTCCAGCCGATCGCATTCACGGGTCAGGCGCGGCCAGAGTTTTTCCCGCTCTTCCGGGCTGGCCCGTTCGGCCAGTGCCAGGGCGATGCGCAGTCGTGCCAGCGGTGAACGCAATTCGTGGGAGACGTCGCGCAGCAACTGGCGCTGACTGCCGATCAGACTTTGCAGACGTGCGCCCATGCGGTTGAAGTCGTTGGCCAGCACACCGAATTCATCGCGGCGGTTGGCCAGTTGCGCCAGGCTGTTCTGTTGATAGGTGGTCTGGCCGAGGTCATGCACTGCACCGCGCAGGCGACTGAGCGGACGAGTGATGGAAAACGTCACCAGCAGGCTGAACAGGGTCAGCACCACCAGCGCGATGCCCAGCGCACTCAACGGCCAGAGCAGGCTTTCGCGGTGCCAGGCGTCGAGTTCCGGGTGCGGGATGCGGTAGATGAAGAGGTAGGTGTCACCGCTTTTTTCGCTGGTGAACTCGTCGGTCAGACGGCGCCAGGGCAGGCGTCGGTCATCGTTGTTCTGCCGCGCCTCGAAGGCGGCCGCGCGCCGGGGGAAGGTGCCGCGCACCACCGGGTCGCCGCTTTCGTTCAGCACTTGCACGTCGATGTGGTACTGGCGTTTGCGCTGTTCGAGGATGTTCTGGGCGGCGTCTTCGCCCTGGGCTTCGTAGGTCTGCGTCCATTCGGCAGCCAGGGTGTTGAGGCCCGGATGGCGGCTGAGGATCCACGCGTCCTGGTTGAGCATGTGCCCCAGCAGAATGGAAAGCCCTGCAACCAGAGCGATGGCCAGCCAGAAGCTGGCGAGGATACGCCAGAACAATGAACGCACAGAAAATCCTCAAACTAGCGCAAAACCTGTGGCAGCGAGCCTGCTCGCGATAGCGTAGTGTCAGACAGCTCAGTCTTGTCTGATACACCGCTATCGCGAGCAGGCTCGCTCCCACATCGGGCTGGGTGAAAAAAGACCCGACGGCGTGAACCGTCGGGTCAGAACATTATTGCGCCTTTTGCGGCTGTTGCGCTTTCCAGGCTTTGAACTCGGCCCATTCGGCGCGACGTTCAGCCTGTTTCTTCTGGATCTCGTCGAATTTCTTCTGTTGATCCGGTTTCAACACGGCGCGGACATCGGACTCGGCTTTCTTGTGGTTGGCCGCCATCTCGTCCTTCATGGCTTTCTGGTCGGCTGGCGACAGTTTCTCCAGGTATTTTTCGACCGTCTGGTGACGCTCTTGCATCTGCTCGCCCATGATCTTGCGGATCTGCTCGCGCTGTTCGCGGGACAGGTCCAGCTCGCTGTACGGGCCTTTGCCGTGCATGCCGTGCATCTGACCGCCGTGGCGCGGGCCGTCCAGCGGGCCACCCATCGGGCCGCCATCCTGTGGTGGCATGGCCATGGCGACGGTCGGCAGGGCAGCGGCAAACATCAGAGCGATAAGAGTCTTGCGCATGGTGTATCTCCTTTGTCTCGTTCCCGGTACGTTCCGGATGAGTACAGATTACGGAGATCAAGGTCAGCGGCGGTCAGCGCTGTGTAAAGCTTGGGTAAACACGTTTTCGCGCCGACCTGACAAAACTTACGAACGATCAGAGGCTGTAGTAGTAGCCACGGCTGCGCAAGGCCACGATGCGCGGGCGGCCGTCGGCGTGGGGGCCGATTTTCTTGCGCAGGTTGCTGACGTGCATGTCCAGGCTGCGGTCGTACAGGGTCAGCTTGCGGCCGAGGGCGATCTGCGCCAGTTCCTGTTTGTCCAGCGGCTCGCCCGGCTGCTTGAGTAAAGCTTCGAGCAGACGGCTTTCGGAAACGGTGAGGGTGAATTCCTTCTCGTCGATGCTGACGACACCGCGCACCGGACTGAAGCTCAAGTCGCCAAGCTCGAGCTGGGTCGACACGGCGGCCGGATGACTGCGGCGCAGCACGGCGCGCAGGCGGGCGGTGAGCTCGCGGGGGTCGCAGGGTTTGGCCAGGTAATCGTCGGCACCGAGTTCCAGGCCGAGGATACGGTCCAGCGGCTCGCCACGGGCCGAAAGCATCAGCACCGGCAGATCGGCGTGATCGCTGCGCAGTTGCTTGAGCAGTTCCAGACCGCTGCCGTCGGGCAGCATCACGTCCAGCACCACGGCGGCGGGGGCGGACTCGGCCAGGGCCTTGCGGGCGCTCTGGCCGTCGTGACACGCACGGACCTGAAAGCCTTCCTGGCTCAGCCAACTGCTTAGAAGCTCACACAGCTCCTGGTCATCATCAATCAGTAACAGCTCGCTCATGACTCACTCAATTTAGCCATTGTCGACGTTTTCGACTTGCACCACTGGCAAAGATACCGCAGAGCAGGGCCAATAGCGCTACCCCGGCGCCGGTGACGAACCATTGCTGCTGTTCGGTCAGCAGGCGCGGCAGCGGGCTGGCCTGGGCTTCCTTGAGTTGCAGCTTCAGACGCTGGTTCTCCTGGCGCAACCGGGCAAGCTGGGCGCTTTCGCGGGTGCTATCGGCATCCTGCAGTTGTTTGCTCAGTGCTTCCCGCTGCTGCTCGCTGACCTTCAGGCGCTGCTGCAACTCGGTGATCTGGCTGCCGGCGCTTAACGACAACGGCGTGGAATTGCCGCTTTCGCTGCTTTCCTCACCATGGGCGGGTGCCATGATCGACAACGTGACCAGCATCAGACACAACGGACCCTTGCGCATCGCGACTCCTGTTACCAAATGGATATTGGGCAGGTTGTCGGCCGGCAAACGAGAATAATGAGCGATTGAGAACGCGATGAACCGACAAGGTTCATCGCGTGGGGAAGGACTACGGCAGGACTTGCTTGAACGGCTTCACGACAACGTTGGCGTAGACGCCGGCGGCGATGTACGGATCGGCATCGGCCCAGGCTTGTGCCGCGCTCAGGGAATCGAATTCGGCAACGATCAGGCTGCCGGTGAAACCCGCCGCGCCCGGATCATTGCTGTCGACCGCCGGGTGCGGGCCGGCCAGGACGATGCAGCCCTCGCCCTTGAGCACTTGCAGACGTTCAAGGTGCGCGGGGCGGGCGGCGAGGCGCGCGTCCAGGGAGTTGGCGACGTCGGTGGCAATGATGGCGTAGAGCATGTCAGTCCTCGGTTTTTGGCGTTGTGGTATCGGCGTCGTGCAGGTGACGGGACAGGTAAATGCCCTGAGCGACCAGGAACAGCACGGTCAGGCCCAGGCTGCCGAACACCTTGAAGTCCACCCAGTAGTCCTGGAACGTGAACGCGACGAACAGGTTGGCGGCGCCGCAGAACAGGAAGAAACCGATCCAGGCGATGTTCAGGCGCGTCCAGACGGCGTCCGGCAGGGTCAGTGCGTGGCCCATGATGCGCTTGATCAGCAGGCGGTCACCGATGAAATGGCTGCCGATGAAGGCCAGGGCAAACAGCCAGTTGACCACCGGGGCTTTCCACTTCAGGAAGGTTTCGCTGTGGAAAGCCAGGGTCAGACTGCCGAACACGAGGCAGGCGATCAGGGTCAGCCACTGGCTCTTTTCCAGCTTGCGCTGCTTGATGAAGAGCGCGCCATAGACCACCAGGGAGCTGATGATCAGCACGGCGGTGGCGCTGTAGATGCCGCCTACGGTCAACTCATTGCCGGCAACGTCGACGGTGCGTGGATCGAGTTTGTAGACGATGAAAAACAGCAGAAGCGGGATGAAATCGATGAATTGTTTCACAGTGAGAGCCAGAAGCTGGATGTGGCGGCATAATAACAAACATATGGGCGCGCGATAGCGCCGGCTGATTTGAGGTTACACATCCCCGTGAATGTTGATTTGCACTGCCACAGCACGGCCTCCGATGGCGCCCTGGCGCCTGCGGCACTGGTTGCGCGTGCGTTCGAAAATGGCGTGCGAGTCCTGGCCCTGACCGACCATGACACCCTCGAAGGCCTCGCCGAAGCGCGCACGGCCGCCGAAGCGCTGGGCATGCAACTGGTCAACGGCGTCGAACTGTCCTGCACCTGGGGCGGCGCGACCATTCATGTGCTGGGCTACGGTTTCGACGTCAACGCCGCGCCGTTGGTCGAGGCGATCGCCAGTCTGCACGATGGCCGCTGGCTGCGGTCTGAAGAAATAAGCCGCAAGCTCGCCCTCAAGGGCATGCCCGGCGCGCTCGACGGCGCGCGGCAGATCCAGCAGGAACTGGGCGACAGCGGTAACGCACCGGCCCGTCCGCATTTCGCCGACTGGATGGTGCGTGAAGGTTTCGTCAAGGATCGCGCCGAAGCGTTCCGCAAATGGCTCGGCGCCGGCAAGCTGGGGGACGTCAAGCAACACTGGCCGACCCTCGAAGACACCGTCGGCACGCTGCGCGCCGCCGGCGCCTGGGTCAGCCTGGCGCATCCGTGGCACTACGATTTCACCCGCAGCAAGCGCCGAAAGTTGATTGCAGACTATATTCAAGCGGGCGGGCAGGCGATCGAAGTGGTCAACGGTCATCAGCCTGCGGAACAGGTGGGCAGCCTTGCGATTCTTGCCCGTGAGTTCGGTCTGCTGGTCAGCGCCGGCAGTGATTTCCATGGCCCTGGTGGCTGGTCCGAGATCGGCCAGTACCGGCCGGTGCCGGAGGACCTTTCACCCCTGTGGTGTCGGTTCAAACATGACACAGTTATTGCCGCCGTCTGAACAGGTAGAGAATGTGAGTCAATTTTTCCAGATTCATCCGGAAAACCCGCAAGCGCGCCTGATCAAACAGGCGGTCGAGATCATCCGCAAGGGTGGGGTGGTGGTCTATCCCACGGACTCTTCCTACGCAATCGGCTGCCAGATCGGCGACAAGAACGGCATCGAGCGCGTTCGACGCCTGCGTCAGCTCGACGAAAAGCACAACTTCGCGCTGATCTGCAGCGATCTGTCGCAGCTGGGCAATTACGCCAAGATCGACACCGGGACCTTTCGAATCCTGAAAGCCCACTTGCCGGGGCCTTACACCTTCATTCTCAACGCTACCCGTGAAGTGCCGCGGCTGTTGCTGCATCCGAAGAAGCGCACCATCGGCCTACGCGTGCCGAGCCATCCGATTGCCTTGGCATTGCTTGCCGAACTGGGCGAGCCGCTGATGAGCGTGACCCTGATCATGCCCGGCGATGAAGACCCGCTGAGTGATCCGTACGAAATGCGCCAGTTGCTGGAGCATCAGGTGGACCTGATCATCGACGGCGGTTTCGGCGGCATCAAGGCCTCCACCGTAATCGACCTGACCGGCGACGATCCGGAAGTGGTCCGCGTCGGTTGCGGCGATCCGGCTCCGTTCATGGTCGAGGCCTGAATGTCCGCAGTGGAAACCGTTGATCCCCAGGCCGGTGCCCAGCAGGAACTGCCGTTTGCCATGGTCTATGGCCAGGCGGTCACGGAAATGCCGCTGGACCTGTACATCCCGCCGGACGCCCTGGAAGTCTTCCTCGAAGCCTTCGAAGGCCCGCTCGACCTGCTGCTGTACCTGATCCGCAAACAGAACATCAATATCCTCGACATCCCGGTGGCGGAAATCACTCGTCAGTACATGGGTTATGTCGAGTTGATGCAGTCGGTGCGCCTGGAGCTCGCCGCCGAATACCTGGTGATGGCCGCGATGCTGGCCGAGATCAAGTCGCGGATGCTGCTGCCACGGGCCGAAACCGTCGAGGACGAAGAGGAAGACCCGCGCGCTGAGCTGATCCGCCGTCTGCAGGAATACGAACGTTTCAAGGCTGCGGCCGAAGGCATCGATGGCCTGAGCCGGGTCGGTCGCGACGTGATCGTTCCAAAACTCGACGCGCCGCAGGCCACGGTGCGCAAGTTGCTGCCGGACGTGGCGCTGGAAGAAATCCTGATGTCCATGGCAGAAGTGCTGCGCCGTGGCGACATGTTCGAAAGCCATCAGGTCAGCCGCGAGGCGCTGTCCACCCGCGAACGCATGAGCGACGTGTTGGAGCGTCTCAAGGGCGGCGGCTTTGTGCCGTTCGTCGAGTTGTTCACCGCCGAGGAAGGCCGGCTCGGGGTGGTAGTGACCTTCATGGCGATCCTTGAACTGGTCAAGGAATCCCTGGTCGAGCTGGTGCAGAATGAGCCGTTCGCCGCGATCCACGTGCGAGCCCGAGTCGAATAACGAGTCCGAACATGAACCTGAGTGAACCCCGCGAGCTGGCGCCCCTGCTTGAAGCCTTTCTGTTGGCCTCGGGAAAGCCGCAAACCCTTGAACGTCTGTACGAGTTGTTCGAGGAAGGCGAACGGCCGGAGCCGCCGGTCTTCAAGAAAGCCCTGGCCCTGCTGGAAAAGTCCTGCGAGGGGCGGGCGTTCGAGCTTAAGGAGGTCGCCTCCGGCTATCGCCTGCAGATCCGCGAGAAGTTCGCGCCATGGGTTGGCCGACTGTGGGAAGAGCGCCCGCAGCGTTATTCCCGGGCCCTGTTGGAAACCATGGCGCTGATTGCCTATCGCCAGCCGATTACCCGTGGCGAGATTGAAGATGTGCGGGGCGTGGCGGTCAACACCAACATCGTCAAGACGCTGATGGAGCGCGAGTGGATCCGCATCGTCGGCTATCGCGACGTGCCGGGCAAACCGGCGATGTTCGCCACCACCAAGGCGTTTCTCGATCACTTCAACCTCAAGAGCCTTGACGAGTTGCCGCCACTGGCCGAACTGCGCGAGATCGAGCCGGATCCGGTGCTCGACTTCGACGATGCTCCAGTGCCGCCTGGCCTGCAGGAGCTGGCCGATGCCAGTGCCGAGCCGGAAGAGCAGAAAGAGGAAACCAGTTTCCACACGCTGTTGCTGGAGCTGGACAGCATGGAGGAGGGGATCAAGACCGACTTCGACGACTTGCTGCGTGACGGGGTGGGCGGCGAATCGATGCCGACCGGGGTTGAGTCCGATCCGGTCGAACCGCCGGTTGAGGGTGAGCCAGAATCTGACTTTGAGCCTGAATTCGAGCCTGACTTTGAGTCCGAACCTGAACTGGAAGACGATGTGCTCGGCGTGGCCGAAGCCCGGGAAAAACTGCTGGCCGCCGTTGCTCGCCTCGAACAACCCGCACCAGAACCTGAGCCAGCACTGAGCGAAGAAGAAGCCGAAGCCCGGGCACTGGCCGAAGCCATCGAAGCCGAACGCCGCGAGTTCGAGGATTGAGCATGAGCTCGACCAAAGACCCGTGCATCAGCGTCTGCAAGTTCAGTGACGACATCTGCATCGGCTGCGGCCGCAGCAAGCGCGAGATCCGGGCCTGGAAGAAACTCGACAAGGACGACAAGCGCACCGTACTTGCCGAAGCTGCGCTGCGCCTGATCAAGCTCGGCGCCACCGGTCGGCGGAAAAAGAAATAACCTTGGTTTGATCGACTAGTCTCTGATGCGCACGCGGCCACATCCGCGTATGATTCGCGACCCTTCGGCGATCCCTTCGCCCGAAAACCCAGATTTCAATGCTTCGGCAGGCCCAATCCAGAGCCGCTGAACAGACCACACCGGGAGGTGCCCAGATGAGTGACAACCAGAAAGACGACCAGCAAATCGGCCCAGCAGGCGAAAAGCTGCAGAAAGTCCTCGCCCGTATCGGCGTCGGCTCGCGCCGTGACGTGGAAGCGTGGATCAGCCAGGGCCGGATCAAGGTCAATGGCACAGACGCCACCCTTGGCCTGCGCGTCGACATGCACGATGCCATTACCATCGATGGCAAGGTCATCAAGCGCGAAGAGGCTGCCGAGTCGGTCCGCCGCGTGATCATGTACAACAAGCCGGACGGCGAGATCTGCACCCGTGACGACCCGGAGGGTCGTCCGACCGTGTTCGACAAGTTGCCGCGTCCGAAAGAAGGGCGCTGGATCAACATCGGCCGTCTCGACATCAACACCACCGGTCTGCTGATGTTCACCACCGACGGTGAGCTGGCCAACCGCCTGATGCACCCGTCCTACGAGATGGACCGCGAGTACGCAGTCCGTGTTCGCGGCGAAGTCGATGACGAGATGATCGAGCGTCTGAAGGCCGGCGTCGTGCTGGAAGACGGTCCGGCGCGCTTCACCGATATTCAACAGGCACCGGGCGGCGAAGGCTTCAACCACTGGTATCACTGTGTGGTGATGGAAGGTCGCAACCGTGAAGTGCGTCGTCTGTGGGAATCCCAGGGCCTGGTGGTCAGCCGCCTGAAGCGCGTGCGTTTCGGTCCGGTGTTCCTCAACTCCGACCTGCCGATGGGCCGCTGGCGCGAAATGAGCCAGTATGAAGTCGACGTGCTGAGCGCCGAAGTCGGCCTGACCCCGGTGGCCATGCCGCAACTGAATGCCAAGAGCAAAGACAAGCTCGACCGCATGCAGCGTAAATCGTCGCGGCCGATGCCTCGCACCGAGCGCGTGCGTACCTTGCGTCCGGCCAACGGCGCACCGGCGGCGGCCGGCCCGCGTACCGTGCGTGAGCCGCAGATCGAAGGCGAGCGTCCGGGTCGCAAGCCAGCGGCGCGTCCGGATGGCGAGCGCGCTCCGCGTGGGCGCACCGAGCGTGGTGAAGGTCGTGCACCGGCCGGTCGCGGTACGCCAGTGGCGGATCGTCCAGCCGAGACCAGGCGTCCGGCCAAACCGGCGCCGAAGCGTCCAGGCATCAAGCTGGCGGACGACGACAAACCGTCGGGCAAGCGCCGTGGCGCACCGGCCGGTTCCGGGCAGCGTCCGGGTTTCGGTCGCAAGAAGCCGGAATAACGCAGTTGTAAGCTTCGAGCCGCAAGCTTCAAGCTGAAAAACAGAAGCGCCAACCTCAGGGTTGGCGTTTTTTTTTGGATTTTTTGTTTCTTTTTTGGGGTGTGTTTTTTCTTGTTTTAAAACAAAAAAACTGACGTTCTTCAGATAGTTAGCCAGCTAATGTCAATCACCGTGCCTGCCTTCTATCCGTCTGAGGTGGAAATTTTTCGTTACGCACTGTCAGTGAATATTTACGAAAAACCCTCTGAAGTCCCGTGGATCGCGTGCCCCTGCCGTGCTGTAAGGAAAATCTGCCGGAGTCCCGTCCGCCGGGCCTTGCGCAGCGCTCTGGTGCGCTTGTTTCAGCGCCGTTTGGAGGGTGAGATGCGCCCCATGCCTGTCGTGCAGGTGCATAACAAGAAGGAGGCGCAATGAACGCCGATATCCAATTTCACTTCTCTACGTGGGACGGATTTTCCATCGTCCACGCCGATGGCCTGCAAAGGCCTGACTCAATTTTTGCAGCCGCCCGGGTCGCCCGGGGTGGACACACGCAATCCCGGCAACCGACACGCTGATCCAGCGGGGTCTGGCAGCAGGGGGTTAGCGGTGTACAATGCGCCGCGTTTTACCTGTGACCCTCTGCGTAATCGCGCATACCTCAAGGCTATCCGTCTTGTTCACTCCGTCGCGTCACGAGCGTGTCGGGTTCGATTTCGTCACAGATAAAAACAAACAGGTGACGCATGACCGTTGTAAAAAAGCTGAATTCCTGGTGCCTGCGCTGGGGTTTGATCAAGGTTGGTTGAAATCGCAACCTTGCAGCAACGTCTACTGAACATCATCAAACCTTGCGTGAGACCTTTTTCATGAGTGGACAAAACTCGCAATCAGGCGAGCTGAAACGCGGCCTGAAAAATCGCCATATTCAACTGATCGCCCTCGGTGGCGCGATCGGTACAGGATTGTTCCTCGGCTCGGCCGGGGTGCTGAAATCCGCCGGCCCGTCGATGATTCTCGGCTATGCCATCTGCGGCTTCATCGCTTTCATGATCATGCGCCAGCTCGGCGAAATGATCGTCGAAGAGCCGGTGGCCGGATCCTTCAGCCACTTTGCGCACAAATACTGGGGCGGTTTCGCCGGTTTCCTGTCGGGCTGGAACTGCTGGATCCTGTACATCCTGGTGGGCATGTCGGAGCTGACCGCAGTCGGCAAGTACATCCACTACTGGGCGCCGGATATCCCGAGCTGGGTCACCGCAGCCGCGTTCTTCGTGCTGATCAACGCGATCAATCTGGCCAACGTCAAAGTTTTCGGTGAAGCCGAGTTCTGGTTCGCGATCATCAAGGTCGTGGCGATCGTCGGCATGATTGCCCTGGGCAGCTACCTGCTGGTCAGCGGTCATGGCGGCCCGCAGGCGTCGGTCAGTAACCTGTGGTCCCACGGCGGCTTCTTCCCGAACGGCGTCAGTGGTCTGGTGATGGCCATGGCGATCATCATGTTCTCCTTCGGTGGTCTGGAAATGCTCGGTTTCACCGCCGCCGAAGCCGACAAGCCGAAAACCGTGATCCCGAAAGCGATCAATCAGGTGATCTACCGGATCCTGATTTTCTACATCGGCGCACTGGTCATCCTGCTGTCGCTGACCCCGTGGGACAGCCTGCTGGAAACCCTCAACGCGTCGGGCGACTCCTACAGCGGCAGCCCTTTCGTACAGGTGTTCTCGATGCTCGGCAGCAACACCGCCGCGCACATCCTCAACTTCGTGGTCCTGACCGCAGCGTTGTCGGTGTACAACAGCGGCACCTACTGCAACAGCCGTATGCTGCTGGGCATGGCCGAGCAGGGTGATGCACCGAAAGGTCTGGCGAAGATCGACAAGCGCGGCGTGCCGGTGCGTTCGATCCTGGCGTCGGCGGCTGTGACTCTGGTGGCTGTGCTGCTCAACTACCTGATCCCGCAACACGCGCTGGAACTGCTGATGTCGTTGGTCGTTGCAACGCTGGTGATCAACTGGGCGATGATCAGCTTCTCGCACTTCAAGTTCCGCCAGCACATGAACAAGACCCACCAGAAGCCGCTGTTCAAGGCGCTGTGGTACCCGTACGGCAACTACATCTGCCTGGCGTTCGTGGCGTTCATTCTCGGTGTGATGCTGCTGATCCCGGGCATTCAGGTCTCGGTGTATGCGATTCCGGTGTGGGTCGTGTTCATGTGGGTCTGCTATGTGATCAAGAACAAGCGTGGTGCGCAGCAGGAGTTGCACGCTGCCGTGAAATAACGCGGCAAGCCAAACAACAAACCCGGCCAGGCGCCGGGTTTTTTGTTTTCGCGGATTTCGACAGTGATCCCGAACGCCTTGCGCGTTCGGTGGTTCGAGGCTCTATGTGTAGTCGGCAATGGGGTAAAGCGTGCACAACGCTTCGGTCTGTAAGCGGAATTGGTCTCTGGCGGAGTGCTCCAGTGTGTAATCCCGTTCGCCAAGCGCTGTCACTTTGTCGAGGATCCGGCACATCAGGTCGACAATCTGCCGGCATCCCCGCGAGTCGATGTGGCGCTGGGCAATGGAGCCCGTGCCGATACGCAACCCACTGGTCACGGAGGATGATCGAGCCTCGCCGGGGACACGATGCCTGTTCACGATGATCCCGCATTGCTCCAGCGCCGATTCTGCAATGGCGCCGGTGATGCCGCTGCGCAACCGAAGCAGAATCGTGTGATTTTCACTGCGTCCGCCCACGACTTCGTAATCATGTGCCTGAAACGCAGTGGCAAGTTCATCGGCGGTATGGCGGATCCGCGCCATGTAAGCGTCGAATTCGGCCGACATTGCATGACCCAGCGCCGTCGCCTTGGCCGCGATCATGTTGACGGCCGGCGCGCCCTGCATGCCGGGAAACACGGCGTGATCAAGGGCGCGGCTGAAGGTCGTCCGCAAGCCGGGGACTTTGGTATTGGCGTCCCGGCCGCAAAGAATCAGGCCGCCTCGGGGGCCCATGAGTTGCTTGTGTGTGCAGGTGGTCGTGACGTGTGCAATGTCAATCGGGCTCGGATGCCGTCCGGTGGCAACCAGTCCGGCGATGTGTGAAATGTCGGCGAGCAGGATGGCGCCGGCCTCATCGGCAATCTCGCGAAAGCGTTCGAAATCCACGATCCGCGAGTAAGCAGTGGCGCAGCACATGATGATGCGCGGGCGGTGAGCGAGCGCCAGCGTTCGCACCTCGTCGTAATCGATCAGGCCTTGGGAGGTCGTACCGTACTGGATGGCTTTGTAGTGGTCGCTCGAGAACGCTGCGGTGCTGCCGTGGGTGAGGTGGCCGCCATGTTCGACGGCCATTCCCAGCAGGGTATCCCCCGGTTCGAGCAGGCCGGTGAGCACCTGGTAATTGGCGTTCGATGCCGAGTGTGGCTGCACGTTGGCGTACTGAGCGCCGAACAGCGCCCGGGCTCTTCGAATGGCCAGCGACTCGACCAGGCTGACGTTCTCGCAACCGGCGTTATAGCGCCTGCCGGGTGTGCCCTCGGCCGTCACGTTGACCAGCGCCGACGCAGAGGCCGCCAGGGTGCGTGGGTTGACTGCGCAGGAGGAAGATACCAGCGACAGGGTCTGGTGCTGTCGCGTGACTTCGGCGTCAAGGATCTGCGCGAGTTCGGCGTCTTGCACTCGCAGATCCGTCAGGCCGCGCCGCAGCAAGTCGGCCTGGGTCGTAAGCGGTTGAGTATTGACCGGCATTCTTTGTATTCCTTCCCTGTTTGTTGCGCGCCGCGAACAACAGCGCGACTTTCCTGGTTTTGCGTGTGCCGACATCCATGTATCGCCACAAGCTGTACAGGCGGATCCGTGTTCCGGCGCCGATGCGCGCAAAACCAACGTCTGTACAGGTAGCCACTGTCTGATTTCCTCTGCGGGTTACCGTGACGAGGGACAGCTTGAAGCATCATAGTTTTTTTGTTTGTGAACGCGAGAAAAATTAATCAAAAAAATGAACATTGTTCAAAGAAAATGATTCTTTTTGCAGGGCTCAAGGTGTAAAGCTGTAGGGCGACCGTCGCCGCTTTGCGGTGGTGAAGGGGAAGGCTGCGGGAACTAACACGTCAGTACAGCTTGCAGGTGAGTCTGCAAGTCTGGATGAGTCGCCCCGGTTTCGGTCACTCAAGGATGGAGGATGCTATGATCTCTCGCGGTTTTGACAGGGATGCAACTGTAATCAACGACCTGATGTGAGTACCCGTGAGTCATCATTCAGGGTGTGTTTTCATTACAGTTATAAATGGGCGGTCAGTAACTCATGCACAGAAGAGAAAGATCGGAGAATCTGAAAAACAATATCAAGTACCTGATAAAAAGTCGTGGGGAGACGCAGCTGTCCTTGTGTAACTCCAGTGGCCTGACCAGAACGACCATCTATAACATCCTCGAGGGGAAGGTGGTCAATGTGCAGCAGTCCACGGTTCGCAAGATTTCCGATTTCTTTGGTGTTTCCTATGAAGAAATAGAAACCATCGATTTTGAAGAGAAGGAGATAATAGAAAGCAGTATCTCGCCGCAAGGGAACATGAATCCGGCGGCAGTGCCTGTTCTGAAAGAGAGTCTGGTGATCCAGAATCTGGACAAGAGAATTGGCGAGTTGGCCACGGTTTATCCATTGACTTATTATTTTGGCGCCTCTTTCAATTTGATAGGTGTGCTGCTGGAAAACGAGATCAGTGGATTGAATGAACCGGGCGATCTATTGATCGTTCAGAAAGGTTCTTCGAGTAGCGACAGGGAAAAACTGCTGTATGACAAAGCCACGAACAGGCTGCTGATATCCAGAGAGACTGGCGTTGCCACGGATCGTATTTGTGTTATCGGGGATATAATCGAGGAACGATTTAATGGGCTGTAGTGTTGGAATGGAAAACAGCAAGTACAAGCTATTGGGATTTGAAAACGGTAAAAGCCTGGCCGTCATCATGGTGATTGCGACAGGCAAGATAATCAAAATAAAACTGAGTGAAGTGTTGAATAGTGAGATTATGGATAATCTGAACAAGCTGGAAATAAAGAATCTGTACAAGAAGTTTTATTCCCAGGGAGGGGCGCTGACCGCTTATGAGTTGAATGATCGCCATGAGAGTTCCTGGATGATCTATATCATTCTGAACCTCATGTTGTTTACGCTGTATATCTTTACCAGTATCGCCGCGACCAAGCCGATCTATCTGGAGTCTCTGGACATTATCGTAACGCCTGGGACTTTTCTTTATCCGCTGACGTTTCTGATCGTCGATCTGTTGAATGAAACGTTCGGTCTCAGGCTTGCGCGAAAAGCGATTCTCTTTGCCTTCATCAGCAACGCGGCCATCATCATCCTGCTGGCCATCACGACTCATCTCCCCGGATTGCCTGGCTGGAAGCTCGATGGCCCTTACAATGATGTCATTGGCCAGTTGTCTTCTGTCCTGGTAGCTTCCTCTGTTTCATTTCTGGTTTCCGAAAATATAAACTCGTATTTGCTGTGCAAAATCAAGGAACTCACAAATTCCAGATTTCTGTTCTTGCGCGTGTTTTTAAGTACGTTGTTTGCGGTAATCATCGACAGCTTTCTTTTCTGCTTCATCGCGTTTTATGGTGCGATGGAAACCAGCGCGATACTGAACATGATCTACGTTCAGATTGCGATAAAGGTTGGCTTCGCTTTCTTCAATGTATTGCCTGCTTATGGGGCAAGGGCATTGTTCAAGAAGTACCTGACTGGCGGTCAGGCGCAATAATGCAGAATGGCGCTCACCGGGTGTATCGGTTATGTCATACCGGGTGAGCGCTTGTTGTGTCGTCGAATATTCAGTTCAGATTCAGTTTTGCTTTCAGGCTGTGCGTAACCTGATCTTTTTTGTTCAGGTATTCATTGAGGCCTTTGGCACGAAGGTTACACGCGTCGCAATTGGAGCAGCCGTTACCTTTGATGCCGTTGTAGCAGGTCAGTGTCTGGTCCCGAATGAACTCCAGTCGCTTGTGGTAGTCGGCCAGGGCCCAGGTTTCCGCTTTGTTCAGCCACATCAGCGGAGTGTCCAGGGTCAATTGATAGTCCATGCCCAGTTCCAGGGCTTTGTTCAATGCCTTGACGAAGTCATCCCGGCAATCCGGGTAACCCGAAAAGTCTGTTTCACAAACGCCGGTAATGACGGTTCTGGCTTGTACCTGATACGCATAAATGGAAGCCAGGGTCAAAAACAGGATGTTTCTGCCGGGTACAAAAGTACTGGGCAGGCTTTCTCCTGAACTGTTGATGGTCGGAACCGGAATGTTGTCGCGGGTCAGGCTGCTGATGGCCAGTTCATTCAGCAGCGACACATCCATGGTCTTGTGCACGGTCACGCCAAGTTCTTTTGCCAGTTGCTGTGCAACTTCAATTTCCGCGCGATGGCGCTGGCCATAGTCAAATGTGATGCAGTGAATTTCATCGTAATGGGTCAAGGCATGGATCAAGCAGGTTGTTGAATCCTGTCCGCCGCTAAATACGATGACTGCTTTATTGCTCATGATTATGCTTCCTGCATGGAAAGGGTAAATGCAATATTCGAACAATAATCGAGGGGGGCTTGTCCCGGTTGCTCATTGCCGTGGCGATATTCTACGTAGTACGGCGCTCATTGGCACTGACGAATGCCCCCCCCTATTGACGGGGCATTTTCTCCCAAACGTTTTCCCGTTTCGCCTGATAGTCGCCGTGTATAGTGAAAAGGCGCGACACTGAAAGCACACCCAGGGTCCTGCTGACCGTAGCTTCTACAGATGCGGTGTAGCGCCAGGCTCTACGATGAGAATGCAATGCTGAAGATTTCCAATAACGTGCATCTGCCGGATGCCGAGATCGAACTGACCGCTATCCGCGCCCAGGGGGCCGGTGGGCAGAACGTCAACAAGGTCTCCAGCGCCGTGCACCTGCGCTTCGACATTCCGGCCTCGTCCTTGCCCGAGTTCTACAAGGAGCGCTTGCTGGCGTTGCGTGACAGCCGGATCACCAGCGATGGCGTGCTGATCATCAAGGCCCAGCAATACCGCACGCAGGAACAGAATCGCGCCGATGCGCTGGAGCGCCTGATCGAGCTGATTCTCAGCGCTACCAAGGTCGAGAAGAAGCGCCGGCCGACCAAGCCGACGCTGGGTTCAAAGAAACGTCGGCTCGAATCGAAAACCAAGCGTGGCAGTATCAAGGCCGGGCGGGGCAAGGTGGATTTCTAGTCTTCGCGGTACTTTGATGTGTGGCGATACAGATAGATGCTCAGCGCCAGGCCACTCAGTGCGGCAATGGCAGCGAACAGGAAGATCGAGTCAAAACCGAAGCCCGCCGCAATCGCCCCGGCCAGGGGGCCGGTGATCCCCAGCGACAGATCGATGAACAACGAATAGGCGCCGACCGCCGCCCCACGGCTGGAGGCCGGCACCAGGTTCACCGCCTCTACGCCCAGTGCCGGGAACACCAGCGAGAAGCCGAAACCGCTCAATGCCGCACCAGCCAGCGCCCAGTGTGCATCCGGTGCGATCCATAGCAGCAACAGGCCGAGGGTTTCCACCGACAGACAGGCAATCGCTACGCGAAAGCCGCCGAGACGGTTGATCAGATTGCCGAACAGCAGTCGCGCGCCGATGAAGCTGGCGCCGAACAGGCTCAGGCACAGCACCGCGTTATCCCAATGCCGGGTGGCGTAATACAGCGTGATGAAGGTGGCGATGGTGCCGAAACCGATCGAGCCCAGTGCCAGGCCGCAGCCGTGTGGAAAGACTCGCCCCAGTACGTGCATGAACGGCAGGCGCTCGCCGGCGACAATCGGCGCAGCGGTCTTCGGCCAGGCCAGCAGCACTCCCAGCGTTGCGAGCAGCAGAATGCTTACGCCCATGCTCCAGAGGCCGAAACGGCTGACCAGCCACACCCCGAGCGGCGCACCGATCGCCAGCGCGCCGTAACTGGCGATGCCGTTCCACGAGATGACTTTGGCCGTGTTGGCCGCGCCGACGCGGCCGATGCCCCAGCCGATCGATCCGGAACCGACGAGACTTTCCGCGCTGCCGAGTACCAGGCGACCAACGAACAGGCTGATCAGGCTGAGCATCGGCAGGTTGGGCGTCCATGCGGAGATCAGCATGAACACACCGCTCAAGCCGCAACCGGCCAGACCAATCATCACCGCACGTTTGCTGCCCTGGTTGTCGATGATCTTGCCCGCATACGGACGGCTGAGCAGGGTGGCAAGGTATTGCACGCTGATCACCAGACCGGCGATGACCGCGCCGAAACCCAGGTCGCTGTGCACATAGCTCGGCAGTACGGCCAACGGAATGCCGATATTGAGGTAACCGATGAAGGTGAACAGGACGATGGAAACGACTTGCAGCGTGACCGCCAGGGGGCGCTGGGGTTCTGGCATTGAGGACGACATGAGTAACGATCCACGGGGAGAGCAGAATAGATAGGCTGCTCATGATACCGGCGTGGGCGATTCTGCGGCGGGGAAAAGTAAAACTATTTGGCCGGAGCGACCAGTTGCGTGGTGACCAGTGCCGCGAGGGCGTTTTCTTCGCTGCCGAAACGGGCGAGCAGGGCGGCCTGTTTCTCGGGCGAGAGGCGGCTCCAGATCTCGATCATCTTCTCGGTGGCGCCGATGAGGATTGCGGCCTGGTGTTCGTCAAAGGATTCTTCGGTCATGGCGGGCTCGGCTTCAGGCAGTGTGGAAAGCGCATGTTAGCGCTTTCCACACGGTCTGTACGGCGGGTATTACTTACTCTTCGCTGTCGGCCGGACGGCTTTCGGCGGCTTCTTTCGGCTCGGGCTGTTGGGCGCCGGCTTGTTGCGTGGTCGTCTGCTCAGTTTCGTGCAGGCTTGGGAAGGGGAGATTCGGAATCTCGTGCATGGTTGCGCTCCTCGCTAAGTCTGTTGATAGATCTGGTAGATCCGCGCTTTCAGAAAGCCTGCGAAGGATACAGCAGGAAAAGTGACAAACAGATTTTTAAATCCATTTGTTTCGACGGGCGGGATTGTCTAGACAAGTGCGACAGGGTGACGCAGGGCAAATGTGGGAGCGAGCCTGCTCGCGATAAGTGCTTGTCAGTCGACATTTGTGCTGACTGATGCACCGCTATCGCGAGCAGGCTCGCTCCCACAATTGGGGTTATTTGCAGACGTTGGCGATCGCTTCGGCCAGCAGGTCGAGGCGCGTCGCATCAATCCCGGCGACGTTGGCCCGGCCCGAGCTGACCATGTAAACGCTGTGATGCTCGCGCAGGTTTTTCACTTGTTCCGGCGACAGGCCGGTGTAGGAGAACATCCCGCGTTGCACGCCAATGTGCGCAAAACGCTCGCGCAGACCGTGCGGTTCCAGCGCTTGCACCAAGCCACTGCGCAACTGGGCGATGCGCAGACGCATGGCTTCCACTTCGTCGGCCCAGCGGCGTTTCAGCTCCGGGTCGGCGAGGATCGTGGCGACGACAGCGGCGCCGTGATCCGGTGGCGTCGACCACAGGTTGCGGGCGATGTGGGCCAGCTGACTGCGGATGTCGATGAGCTTGTCAGCGCTTTTCGCGCAGACGATCAGCGCACCGGTGCGGTCGCGGTACAGGCCGAAATTTTTCGAGCAGGAACTGGTGATCAGCAGCTCGGGCAACTCGGCGGCGAACAGCCGGGTTGACCATGCATCCTGCTCCAGACCATCGCCGAAACCCTGGTAGGCAAAGTCGATCAGCGGCAGCAGGTTGCGGCTGCGCACCACGTCCAGCACCCGCTGCCAGTCGTCGTGACCCAGGTCGAAACCGGTCGGGTTGTGGCAGCACGCATGCAGCAGCACCACATCACCTTTCGGCACTTCATTGAGCGCGGCGAGCATTGCATCGACGTCGAGACGGTTGTCGCTGCCGACGTACGGGTAATGGCTGATTTTGACCCCGGCGGCCGCGAAAATCGTTTCGTGGATCGGCCAGGTCGGGTTGCTCAGCCATACGCCTTTGCCCGGCAGGCATTGCGCGATGAAATCCGCTGCCAGACGCAGGGCACCCGTGCCGCCCGGGGTCTGGGTGGCGCCGGCACGTTGCTCGGCGATCAGTGCCGAATCGGCACCGAGCACCAGCTCATTGATGACTTTGCCGAACAGCGGATTGCCATGGCCACCGATGTAGGTCTTGGTGTCCTGGCTCTCGACCAGACGCGCCTCGGCGATTTTCACCGCCTCCGGGATCGGCGTCAGGCCCTGGGCATCCTTGTAGACGCCCACGCCGAGGTCGAACTTGCGCGGGTTGGAATCCTGCGCGTAGGCCTCCATCAGGCCGAGGATCGGGTCGCCGGGCACCCGGCCGATGGCGTCGAAGTGCATTACTTGCGTCCTTCTGCAGTCTTGGCCACTTCGTCAGTGCGCGCGGCCATGATGAAGTCGTTGCGGTGCAGGCCTTTGATCGAGTGGCTCCACCAGGTCACGGTGACTTTGCCCCATTCGGTCAGCAGGCCCGGGTGATGACCTTCGGCCTCGGAGATCTCGCCGACGGCGTTGGTGAAGGCCAGAGCGTGCTTGAAATTCTTGAACAGGAAGACTTTTTCCAGCTGCATGATGCTGTCACGTACTTCGATGTTCCAGTCAGGGATCTGCTTGATCAGGATCGGCAGTTCTTCATCGCTGACTTGTGGGGCATCGGCACGGCACGCTTCGCAATGGGCTTGGTTCAAAGTGGACATGGTTTGATTCCTGAGATCGGATGTCTTTTTTATAAGAGCTGTTACGGTCGTCAATGTCGTCACGCTAAACCAAAGCCGCGACGACTGACAGACTCACTTGTAAGTAAAAGCCACGGTTCACGCAGCTTTTGGTTTCGGTGGAAACTTCGGTGCGTGCAGACCCAGCTGCATGCCTTGCTTGACCATGGCCATGATGTCTTCGTGAGCCAGGTCGAACAGGCGCTTGAGGTTCGGCAGGACAAAATACAACGGTTGCAGGATGTCGATGCGGTACGGCGTGCGCATGGCTTCCAGCGGATCGAAGGCCTGATGCTCGGGCTCGTCCGACAGCGAATAAACGGTTTCTTTCGGCGAAGAAAGGATGCCGCCGCCGTAGATGCGTTTGCCTTGCGGGGTGTCGACCAGGCCGAACTCGATGGTCATCCAGTACAGACGCGCCAGATAAACGCGTTCTTCCTTGGTCGCTTGCAGGCCGAGCTTGCCGTAGGTGTGGGTAAATTCAGCGAACCACGGGTTGGTCAGCAGCGGGCAGTGGCCAAAGATCTCGTGGAAAATGTCCGGCTCTTGCAGGTAGTCCAGTTCTTCACGGGTGCGAATGAACGTGGCCACCGGAAACTGCTTGCTGGCGAGCAATTCGAAAAAGGTCTGGAAGGGGATCAGCGCCGGGACGCGGGCAACCTGCCAACCGGTGGTCTCGCCGAGCACCTTGTTGATCTCGCCCAGTTGCGGGATGCGGTCGTGGGGCAGGCCGAGTTTTTCGATACCGTCCAGGTATTCCTGGCACGCCCGACCCTCGATCACTTTCATCTGGCGGGTGATCAGCGTGTTCCACACCGCGTGTTCTTCGGCGGGGTAGTCGATAAAACCTTGCGCATCGGGCTCGCGGGCCACGTATTGCGTCTGCTTCATACTGCTCTCCTGCGAGGGGAATTCGTTCTTGTTATGTCCTGCGATGGACTGAGAAATACCCCAGCGTGTGCCGTGTTGCACCAGGTTGATGGCCGGTCAGGCAGGAAAAGTCTCTTTGAGTCGTAAATTTTTCGTTACGCTTTGTGCGATAAGTCGTGATTACGGTGATTGGCGGGTTTGAAATGGCCAGTGTCTGTCACATAATCTTGACGACTATCTTGCGGGCGGCAGAGAAAAATCCGCCCCTTTACCTGTTTCGGGCCTTTATATGCGTATCAAAGTCCACTGCCAGAACCGCATCGGCATTCTGCGCGACATCCTCAATCTGCTGGTGGAGTACGGGATCAACGTCGCCCGCGGTGAGGTCGGCGGTGAACACGGCAACGCGATCTATCTGCATTGCCCGAATCTGATCAACCTGCAGTTCCAGGCGCTGCGACCGAAATTCGAGGCCATCGCCGGGGTCTTCGGTGTCAAGCGTGTCGGGTTGATGCCCAGCGAGCGCCGACACATGGAGCTGAATGCGCTGCTCGGTGCGCTGGAGTTTCCGGTGCTGTCGATCGACATGGGCGGCTCCATCGTTGCCGCCAACCGGGCGGCGGCGCAGTTGCTCGGGGTTCGGGTCGACGAGGTGCCGGGGATTCCACTCTCGCGTTATGCCGAAGACTTTGACTTGCCGGAGCTGGTGCGCGCCAACAAATCGCGAATCAACGGCATGCGGGTCAAGGTCAAGGGCGACATCTTTCTGGCCGACATCGCCCCGCTGCAATCGGAGCACGACGACAGCGAGGCCATGGCCGGTGCCGTGCTGACCTTGCACCGGGCGGACCGTGTCGGCGAGCGCATCTATAACGTGCGCAAGCAAGAGTTGCGTGGCTTCGACAGTATCTTCCAGAGCTCGAAAGTGATGGCGGCGGTGGTGCGCGAAGCCCGGCGCATGGCACCGCTGGATGCGCCGTTGTTGATTGAAGGCGAAACCGGCACCGGCAAGGAATTGCTGGCGCGTGCCTGTCACCTGGCGAGTCCGCGCGGGCAGTCGCCGCTGATGGCGCTCAATTGTGCGGGGCTGCCGGAGTCGATGGCCGAGACCGAGCTGTTCGGCTATGGCCCTGGTGCCTTTGAAGGGGCGCGGGCCGAAGGCAAGCTCGGATTGCTTGAGCTGACGGCGGGCGGCACGCTGTTCCTTGATGGCGTTGGCGAAATGAGCCCGCGCTTGCAGGTGAAATTGCTGCGCTTCCTGCAGGACGGCTGCTTCCGGCGTGTAGGCAGTGATGAAGAGGTTTATCTGGATGTGCGGGTGATCTGCGCCACCCAGGTGGATCTGTCGGAGCTGTGTGCGAGAGGGGAATTTCGCCAGGATCTGTATCACCGTTTGAACGTGCTGTCGCTGCACATTCCGCCCTTGCGCGAATGCCTCGACGGTTTGACGCCGCTGGTCGAGCACTTCCTCGATCAGGCCAGCCGGCAGATCGGCTGCCCGCTGCCGAAACTGGCGCCGACGGCAATGGACCGGCTCAGTCACTACCATTGGCCGGGCAACGTTCGGCAACTGGAGAACGTGCTCTTCCAGGCGGTGTCGCTGTGTGATGGCGGGACGGTCAAGGCCGAACATATTCGTCTGCCGGACTATGGCGTGCGTCAGCCGCTTGGCGACTTCTCGCTGGAGGGCGGGTTGGACGAGATTGTCGGGCGCTTCGAGAAAGCGGTGCTGGAGCGACTGTATTCCGAACATCCAAGCAGTCGGCAGTTGGGCAAGCGGCTCGGGGTTTCGCACACCACGATTGCCAACAAGCTGCGTGAATATGAAGTCGGCAAGAGTGAGTCTTAACCGGTAATTGCATCGCTTCTGATGGCCTCATCGCGAGCAGGCTCGCTCCCACAGTGGAAATGCGATCTCTTGTGGGAGCGAGCTTGCTCGCGAAAGCGGTAGTCCGGGCAACCTCCGCGTCGGTGTTTGCCGCCAAGCGGCATGACACCGCCGGTTTTTCGTCTTCGATACATTCCCCCAAACCCCGCCAATTCCCTCAAGTCCTTTGTTTATCGGGTCCCTGGCCGCCAGAAAAAAGTTGGTCTGCAAATTGCTTGTGGGTCAGCAGTACAGCGGTGGGCGGCAAACGTCCGGCATGCAGAGGAAAGAGTGTGGACAAGTACCTTTATGTGGCAATGACCGGCGCCAGCCAGAACGCACTGGCGCAAAAGGCTCATGCCAACAACCTGGCGAACATCTCCACCAATGGTTTTCAGCGCGACCTGGAGCAGGCGCGTTCGATGCCGGTGTTCGGTGACAGCTTTCCGGCGCGTGCGTTTGCCATGAGCGAGCGGCCCGCCACCGATTTTACCCCGGGCTCGCTGGTGCAGACCGGGCGTGATCTCGACGTGGCCGTCAGCGGAAACGGCTTCATTGCCGTGCAGAACCCTAGCGGCGGCGAAAGCTACGTGCGCACCGGCAGCCTGAACATCGACGCCCTCGGCGTACTGCGCGCCGGCAACGGCATGCCGGTACTGGGCAATGGCGGTCCGATTGCCATTCCACCGGAGCAGCAGGTGGAAGTCGGTGAAGACGGCACCATCAGTATCCGTGCGATGGGCGAAGGCCCGCGCGTCATGGCCGAAGTCGACCGGATCAAACTGGTCAACCCGGACATCAAGAACATGAACAAGGGCCTGGACGGTTCGATTTACACCAAGGACGGCCAGCCTGCGCCGGCCGACGCCAACGTCAAACTGGTGTCGGGTTTCCTGGAGTCGAGCAACGTCAATGCCGTGGAAGAGATGACCTCGGTGCTGGCCCTGGCCAAGCAGTTCGAGTTGCACGTCAAGATGATGAACACCGCCAAAGACGACGACCAGGCCATGGCTCGGGTCTTGCAGATCAGCTAATTATCAGAACGTCGCGCCGTAAAACAGGCGCACGAGGAGAATCGAATGCTTCCGGCTCTATGGGTTGCCAAAACCGGTCTGTCCGCC
Source organism: Pseudomonas fluorescens (assembly GCF_012974785.1). Taxonomy (GTDB): domain Bacteria; phylum Pseudomonadota; class Gammaproteobacteria; order Pseudomonadales; family Pseudomonadaceae; genus Aquipseudomonas; species Aquipseudomonas fluorescens_BT. The sequence continues at coordinate 1,703,314 of NZ_CP027561.1, forward strand.
CAGGACACCAACCTGACCACCATTTCCAACAACCTGGCAAACGTGTCGACCACGGGTTTCAAGCGTGACCGCGCCGAGTTCCAGGACCTGCTGTATCAGATCAAGCGTCAGCCAGGCGCCCAGTCGACCCAGGACAGCGAACTGCCGTCGGGTCTGCAAGTGGGTACCGGTGTGCGCATTGTCGGCACCCAGAAAAACTTCACCGCCGGTAGCCTGCAAACCACCGAGCAGCCGCTGGACATGGCCATCGATGGTCGTGGCTTCTTCCAGATCCTGCAGCCGGACGGCACCACGTCCTACACCCGTGACGGTACTTTCCACCTCGATTCCAATGGCCAGATCGTCAACGCCAGCGGTTTCGCGCTGGAGCCGGCGATTGTCATCCCGAACAACGCCCAGACCTTCACTGTCGGCCGCGACGGCACCGTATCGATCACCGTTGCCGGCAACCCGGCCGCCCAGGTGATCGGCAACCTGCAAACCGCCGACTTCATCAACCCGGCCGGTCTGCAAGCGGTGGGCAACAACCTGTTCCTGGAAACCGCCGCTTCCGGTGCGCCGCAAGTCGGCACTCCGGGCCTGAACGGTTTCGGTACCACCCTGCAGAACACCCTGGAAACCTCCAACGTCAGCACCGTGGAAGAGATGGTCAACATGATCACCACCCAGCGCGCGTACGAGATGAACTCCAAGGTGATCTCCACCGCCGACCAGATGCTCTCGTTCGTAACGCAGAATCTGTAATCAAGTCTATGAGGCGGTCATGAGGCCGCCTGCAACACCGTGAGGTAAGGGTCATGAAGCGCTTCGTATCTGTTCTGGCATTGGGTGGGGTGGTCTCGCTCGCGGGCTGCGTCGCTCCGACGCCCAAGCCCAATGACCCTTACTACGCTCCGGTGTTGCCGCGTACGCCGTTGCCGGCGGCCGCCAACAACGGCTCGATCTATCAGGCCGGTTTCGAACAGAACCTGTACAGCGACCGCAAGGCGTTCCGGGTCGGTGACATCATCACCATCACCCTGAACGAGAAGACTCAGGCCAGCAAGAACGCCAACTCGCAAGTGGCCAAGAACAGCAAGACCGGCATTGGCCTGACTTCGCTGTTCGGCGGCAGTGGCACCACCAACAACCCGTTGGGCGGTAACGATCTGAGCCTGGACGTCGGCTACAGCGGCGACCGTGCGACCAAGGGCGACAGCAAGGCGGCCCAGGGCAACACCCTGACCGGTTCGATCACCGTGACCGTCGCCGATGTGCTGCCCAACGGCATCATCGCCGTGCGCGGCGAGAAGTGGATGACCCTCAATACCGGTGATGAGCTGGTGCGGATCGCCGGTCTCGTACGCGCCGATGACATCGCCACAGACAACACGGTGTCGTCGACCCGGGTCGCCGATGCGCGCATCACCTATTCGGGCACCGGTTCGTTTGCCGATGCGAGTCAGCCAGGCTGGTTCGACCGTTTCTTCCTCAGCCCGCTGTTCCCTTTCTAGGTGGCTACGTTGAATTTCAAGAGCCTCATGCTCGCTGCGGCGTTGATGTCCGCAGCCTTTGGTGCCCACGCCGAGCGGCTGAAAGATATCGCCAGCATTTCCGGCGTGCGTTCCAACCAGTTGATCGGCTACGGCCTGGTGGTCGGGCTTAACGGCACCGGCGACCAGACCACGCAAACCCCGTTCACCCTGCAGACCTTCAACAACATGCTCTCGCAGTTCGGCATCAAGGTGCCGCCGGGATCGGGCAACGTGCAGCTGAAAAACGTCGCGGCGGTGTCGGTCAGTGCCGATCTGCCGGCGTTCGCCAAACCGGGTCAGCAGGTCGACATCACCGTTTCGTCCATCGGTAACTCCAAGAGCCTGCGCGGCGGCACCCTGTTGCTGACCCCGCTCAAGGGTATCGATGGCAATGTCTACGCCATCGCTCAGGGCAACCTGGTGGTCGGCGGTTTCGATGCCGAAGGTCGTGACGGTTCGAAGATCACCGTCAACGTTCCGTCGGCCGGTCGCATCCCGGGCGGAGCCTCGGTCGAGCGTTCGGTGCCGAGCGGTTTCAACCAGGGCAACAGCCTGACACTGAACCTCAACCGTTCCGACTTCACCACTGCCAAGCGCATCGTCGACAAGATCAACGACATGCTCGGCCCTGGCGTCGCCCAGGCCATCGATGGCGGCTCGATTCGCGTCACTGCGCCGCTCGATCCGAGCCAGCGCGTCGACTATCTGTCGATCCTGGAAAACCTCGAAGTCGACCCGGGTCAGGCGGTGGCGAAAGTCATCATCAACTCGCGTACCGGCACCATCGTCATCGGCCAGAACGTGAAGGTGTCGCCGGCCGCCGTGACCCACGGCAGCCTGACCGTGACCATCACCGAAGACCCGATCGTCAGCCAGCCGGGCCCGCTGTCCAATGGTCAGACGGCCGTGGTCCCGCGCTCGCGTGTGAATGCTCAGCAGGAAGCCAAGCCGATGTTCAAGTTCGGCCCGGGCACCACCCTCGACGAAATCGTGCGTGCGGTGAACCAGGTCGGCGCGGCGCCGGGTGACCTGATGGCCATTCTCGAAGCACTGAAGCAGGCCGGCGCGTTGCAAGCCGACCTGATCGTGATCTGAGGACCGCACTCATGGATATGCGCAAAAGCGGTCTGGTCAGCAGCAGCGATTCGGGTTCGTACTCCGACCTCAATCGTCTGAATCAGCTCAAGGTTGGCGACAAGAACAGCGACGGGAACATGCGCAAGGTGGCGCAGGAATTCGAATCGCTGTTTCTCGGTGAGATGCTCAAGTCGATGCGTTCGGCCACTGAAGCGCTGGGCCAGGACAATCCGCTCAACACCCCGGCAGCCAAGCAGTATCAGGAAATGTACGACCAGCAACTGGCTGTTTCCCTGTCCCGCGAGGGCGGTGGTATCGGCCTGGCCGACGTGCTGATGAAGCAGATGTCGAAGAACAAACCGATGGCGCCGGGTGAGGCCGCTGCCGCGTCCGCCGCCAAGCAGCAAGAGGCCCTTGCCAAGGCTGCTGCGGTGCCCACGCCGGTGGCCGCCGGCACCGTGGCCACCAGCGGTCCGCTGTCGCGCCTCAATGGCGAGCGTCCGTTGTGGGCTTCGCGTTCGGTGCATGCGCCGAATACCCAGCTGGCCCATCGCAACGACATGGAAATGATCAACCAGCGTCGTCTGGCCCTGCCACCGAAACTGGCTGATCGCTTGCTCGCCGGCCTGGTGCCTTCGGCCACGCCGACGGCGGCCGCTCAATTGCCGCAGCGTGCCGCGACGGCCGCTGCCACCGGTTCCGGCCCGCTGTACAACGGCGACTGGCTGGACCGTGCCGAGGCAGACAAAGCCTCTGGCGGACAGATGCAGATCTATGGTCGCGCCATGGCGCAGATTCCGCTGGCACCGGCCAAGCGCGCCTTCAGCAACGCCGACGAATTCGTCAACACCATGCTGCCGATGGCCAAGGAAGCTGCAGCGCGCATTGGCGTCGATCCGCGTTATCTGGTGGCTCAGGCTGCACTGGAAACCGGTTGGGGCAAGTCGGTCATGCGCGCTCAGGACGGCAGCAGCAGTCACAACCTGTTCGGGATCAAGGCCAGTGGCAACTGGAAGGGCGATTCGGCCCGGGCGATCACCAGCGAATTCCGCAACGGGCAGATGGTCAAGGAGACGGCCGAATTCCGTTCCTACGCCTCCTACAAGGACAGCTTCCACGATCTGGTGACTTTGCTGCAGAGCAATAATCGCTATCAAGATGTGCTGAAGTCGGCCGATAACCCAGAACAGTTTGTACGCGAATTGCAAAAGGCCGGTTACGCGACCGACCCGAACTACGCGACGAAGATTTCGCAGATTGCCAGGCAGATGACGGTCAATCAGAGCTACGCTGCGGCCGGCGTTTCAACAACGCCTTTATAAACACAAGGTAAGGTTTGAATCATGAGTTTGCTCAATATCGGGATGTCGGGGTTGGCCGCGAGTTCGTCCTCTCTGGCTGTGACAGGTAACAACATTGCCAACGTCGACACCGCCGGTTATTCACGCCAGCAAACCGTGCAGAGCACCAAGTCCTCGATCCAGAGTGGCAACGTGTTCATCGGTACGGGCACCACCCTGGCGGACGTGCGCCGGGTGTACAACTCTTACCTCGAAACTCAACTGCACACCGCCACTTCGCTCAACAGCGAAGCGGCCGCCTACGGTGCTCAAGCGACCGCGCTGGACGCCTCGCTGTCCGATACCAACACTGGCCTGACCGGTGTGCTGCAGAAATTCTTCACCTCGATGCAGGGTGTAGCGACCTCGGCGACCGACGACACTTCCCGTCAGTCGGTGCTGACCGGTGCACAGGCGCTGACCAGCCGCTTCAATGCCCTGGCCAAACAGCTGAACGATCAGAACACCACGATCAACGGCAACCTGGCGGACATGGCTGCCCAGGTGAACAAACTGGCCACCTCGATTGCCAACCTGAACCAGAAAATCGGTGAGGTCTCCACCAGCGGCGGCCAGCCGAACGACCTGCTCGACAGCCGTAACGAAGCCGTGCGCCAGCTCTCCGAGTTGACCGGTGCACAAGTCGTCGAACGCGGCACCAGCTTCGACGTCTACGTCGGCAGCGGTCAGCCGCTGGTCGTCGGCAACACCACCAACACCCTGAGCACCGTGCCGAGCAAGGATGACCCGTCGCGCATGGCCATTCAGATGGATCGTGGCTCGAGCACCATCGACATCACTTCGGTGATGAATGGCGGTGAAATCGGCGGTCTGCTGACCTATCGCAATGAAGTGCTCAACCCTTCGCTCAACGAACTGGGTCGTGTCGCGCTGGTCATTGCCGACCAGATGAACCGCCAGCAAGCCCAGGGCATCGACAAGAACGGTGACTTCGGCGCGCCGATCTTCAACGACATCAACAGTGCCGCGCTGATCAGCCAGCGCAGCATTGCCTCGGCAGGCAACAGCGCGGGTTCGGGCAACCTGAACGTCACCATCAAGGACACCGGCAAGCTGACCACCAGCGATTACCAGGTCACCTTCACCAGCGCCACCGACTATTCGGTCAAGCGCTCCGATGGCACCGACATGGGTTCGTTCAGCACCACCACCACGCCACCGCCAGTGATCGACGGTTTCACCCTGGCCCTCAATGGCGGTGCGCTGAGCGCCGGTGACACCTTCAAGGTGACGCCGACCCGCAACGCAGGATCCACGATTCAGACCGTGCTCACCGATCCGAAGAAAATCGCGGCGGCAGCACCGTTGACTGGCGTGGCCAGTGCCAACAATTCCGGCACCTACACTCAGCCGACGCTGGTCGACACTCTCGACATCACCAACCCGGCCTCCCAGGCCGAGTTGCAGAATGCGCTCAAGTATTCGACGCCGGTCAAACTGGTCATGGGTGCGGTCACCAGCGGCAGCCAGTCGTACAACATGGTCGATGCCAAGGGTTTCACCATCGGTACCGGCACCATCGTGCCGGGGCAGGCCAACACCCTGAACCTGAAAATCGGCATGGTCGACTCCACCGGGGCTCCGGTGATGGATACCTCGGTCACGCCGAACGTGCAGAAAACCTTCACCGTTCAGACCACCGTGGGCGCGACACCGAAACCAGGCGAAACCTTCACGATCAACCTAACCGGCGCCGCTTCTTCGGACAACCGCAACGCGCAGGCGCTGGTCGGCCTGCAGACCAAACAGACCGTGGATACCGGCACGGCAAGCAAGGGCATCAGCCTGACCGACGCCTACAACAAACTGGTGACCAACGTTGGTACCAAGGCCGCTCAGAGCAAATCCGACAGTGCAGCCACCACAGTAATTCTGGATCAGGCACAAGGCGCGCGCGATTCGCTGTCCCAGGTCAACCTGGACGAAGAAACCGGCAACCTGGTCAAGTATCAGCAGTACTACACCGCCTCTTCGCAAATCATCAAGGCTGCGCAGGAAACCTTCGCAACGCTGATCAACAGTCTTTAAGGAGCCGTAATTCATGCGCATTTCCACCGCCCAGTATTACGCGACACAAGCTGCCCAATATCAGCGTAACTACAGCAAGACTGTCGCTACCGCCAACGAGGCGAGCAGCCTGCAGCGCATCAACACCGCCGCCGACGATCCGATCGGCGCCGGGCGCCTGCTCAAGCTGGGGCAGCAGGCCTCGATGCTGGAGCAGTATCAGGGCAACATCGATACCACCAAGAACTCGCTGACCGTGCAGGAGTCGACGCTGAACTCCATCACCACCGCTTTGCAGCGCGCGAAGGAGATCGGTCTGGCGGCCAACAACGGCATCGCCACCGACGATAACCGCAAGGCTTATGCGGCAGAGCTGAGCCAGATCCAGCAACAAGTGCTGGGCCTGATGAACTCCAAGGATGCCAACGGCAACTACATGTTCTCCGGTTCCAAGACCGACACGGCGCCGTACTCGCAAAACGTCGATGGCACCTACACCTACAACGGCGACCAGACCCAGATCAACCTGGGCATTGGCGACGGCATGTCGGTGACCACCAACACTACCGGTTGGGACGCGTTCCAGCAGACCATCAATACTGCCCGCACCCAGACCAGCATGACCGCTCCGTTGGTCGACGATGGTCGCGTGGTACTGACCAACGGTATCGTTGGCACCGCTGCGACGTACAACGCCAAGTTCGCGGCCGGCCAACCGTACACCGTGGACTTTCTCAGCAGCACTCAGCTGAAGATCACCGATGCCCTGGGCAACGACGTGACGTCCGAGGCTAGCCAGAACGGGCTGATCAGCAACAGCAACGGCACGAACCAGACGGTCAGCTTCCGTGGCGTCGACCTGAAGTTGAACATCAACCTCAAGCCTGGTGACACCAACCCGGACGCGGTCATCGCCGGTCACAGCTTTCAGCTGTCCGTCACTCCGGACTCGTTCACCACGGCGCGCAGCCCCGGCAACCCGTCCACCGCGGTCATCACCGGCTCCAGCGTGACCAACCAGGGCGCCTACGACGCCACGTTCCCGTCGGGCGGCGGTGCGATCCTGAAGTTCACCAGCGCCACTGACTTCGATCTGTACGCGGCGCCGGTCACCGCTGACAGCAAGCCGATTTCGTCGGGCACCATGGTTGGTGCAAACGCCACGGCGGCGGGCGTGACCTTCGCCATCGGCGGTACGCCGGGCGCGGGCGATCAGTTCTCGATCCAGTCCAACAACCACCAGACCCAGAACGTGCTCGACACCCTGGGCCAGATGGTCGCGGCGCTGAACCTGCCGGTCGATGCCGACCCGGTCACCAAGCAGAAATTCCAGGGTGCCATGGAATCGGCCCTGGGTAACCTCGACAGCGCCTCCACGCAGATCGGCGCGGCCGTCACTTCGATCGGTGCTCGCGGTCAGTCGCTGGATGATCAGGACACCACCAACCAGAGTCTGATCCAGGCGAACACCACGACCCAGGGTTCGATCCGTGATTCGGATCCGGCCGAGGTGATGACCCGCCTGACCTTGCAGCAGACCATGCTGCAGGCCTCGCAACTGGCATTCAGCAAAATCAGCCAGTTGGGCCTGTTCAACAAGATCTGATGCTAACCGGGCGCGCGAGCGCCCGGTTGCTCTGACTGCTCTGTACTTATTGTTCTTCTTTTGCGGCTTCAAAGGGCTCGCTGTTCCGGGCGGGTTCCCGCCGCTTGCGAGTCCGCCGTGAATTCACTCCCCCTTGTCAGTCTTGTTATCCCTGCCTTCAATCCACGTTTTTTCGAACGGGCCTTGAACAGTGCCGTGAGTCAGACTTACGGCAATCTTGAGATCATTGTCTGTGACGACAGTCGTGGCGACGAGATCGAGCAAACTGTTGCGTCGATCATCGAGCGTACCGGGGTTGCGGTGCGCTACGTGCGCAATGTCCAAACGCTGGGGATGGTCGGCAACTTCCATGCGTGCCTGGAACAGGCGCAGGGTGAATTCATCAAGTTCCTGTGCGACGACGATCAGTTGTTTATCACCTGCATCGAAAGTCAGGCACAAACGCTCATCGATCAGACAGATGTCAATCTGGTATTGGCTCAGCGCCTGTTTTGGGACGCTGACGACCTGCCGCTGCCGTCGCGACTGGAAAATACTCCGCTGTCTCCGGTGTCCGGTCTGTTCAAGGGCGAAGACCTGCTGGCCATTTTCGAAAACTTCCCGGTCAATATTCTTGGCGGCTTCAGTAATGCCCTGTTCCGCCGGGCCGATGTGCTGGAACTGCTTCCGGCCCTGACACAACCGGGCCATTGTTTTGTCGCTTCCCTGGATTTTGCGTTGTATGTGTGCCTGCTGCGCCGCGCAAACCTTGTGGTGTCCAATCACATTCTGAGTGTCGAGCGCCTGTACCCCGAGCGTTTGAGCGCTCAGCAAGCGATGCGCGATGCGACCATGGTCGAGCGGCAATGGTTGACGCAGATGCTCAAGGCTCGCAGTGGCGAGTCGGCGCCTGCGCCGGGTTGGGTGCGCTATCTGCCGGTCACCAAGGCGGGTGAATCGCCTCGGGTCTGGGAAGAGTTGCCGCTGAGCCGGACGCTGGGCACCAAGCAGACCACTCAGGATTGGCATGTCGGTATTGCCAGCGTCAGCTTTGCCCAGCTGTACGCGCAATGGCTGGCGTGCCGCAGCCTGACCGAAGGTCAGCGTGAATTGCTCCCGGAGACCATGGCCAACTGGCCGCGCATTCCGAAGATCGTGCCGGTCATCATCGACGAACAGGGCAGCGTTTCCGCCCTGGAACTGACCCTGCAATCGCTCGCCGCCCAAGAGTACGTGCCTGAGCTGACACTCGTATTGTCGGCATCCTGCACCGAAGCGCAGTTGGATGAGCGGGTCGTGCGCATGCCGCTGCAGGATGACTGGCGCCAGCAGCTCAATGAACTGCTGCCGCAACTGGACGGCGCTGACTGGTTCTATCTGCTGCGTGCCGGTGATCGACTGGTCGTGCCGGCGTTGTTGGTGATGGCTGAGCGCATTGCGCTTTCGCGCACGCTGATGTGTCTGTACAGCGATGAAGGCGGGTTGAGCGAGGGTGAATCCACAGAGCCCGTGTTCAAGCCGGATTTCAACCTGGACCTGATGCGCAGCTATCCGTACGTGGGCAGGGCGCTGGCATTCGAGCGTGAACGCTTCCTGGCACTGGGTGGTTTTGACTCCGTGTTCGGCGAGTTGGCCCCGCACGACGTCTTGCTGCGTATGGTCGAGAACGACGGCTTGCAGGCAGTCGGTCACATCTCCGAGATTCTGCTGGAGTCGGCATTCGATCTGGCCAAGTGGTTGTCGGAGCCGCAACTGGCAGACAACAACGCGCAATTGCTTGAGGCGCATCTGCACCGTCTGGGCATCTCGCATGACATTCGCCGGGGCAGTTCGGCGTTGCTCAACCGTGTGGACTATCGCCACGCGAGCCAGCCACTGGTGTCGATCGTCATCGTCAGCAAGGATCAGACGGCCGCCGTACAGCGTTGCGTCGAGAGCCTGCTGGAGAAAACCGCCTACGGCGAATATGAGTTGTTGCTGGTCGACAATGGCAGCGAGACCGCCGAGGCGAAAGCCTGGTTTGACGGCATGTCGCAATTGGGCAGCGAGCGGATTCGCGTGCTCGACTGCCCGCTGCAGGACAATGTGGCGGCAGTGCGCAATGTCACGGTCAGCCAGGCTCGCGGCGAGTATGTACTGCTGCTCAACCCGTACAGTGTGATCACCCACGGTGACTGGCTGACGGAAATGCTCAATCATGCACAACGCCCGGAAGTTGGCGTGGTGGGCGCCAAGATCTTCAACCCGGATGGTCGGGTATTGCATGCCGGTCTGATTCTCGGCCTGCAGGGACCAGCGGGCGTACCGTTCTACGGCGAGTCGATGCATGCGACGGGTTACATGTACCGGCTGCTGGTCACACAGGATCTGAGCGCTGTCGGCAGCGATTGCCTGATGGTGCGCAAGTCGGTTTTCGAAGCGGTCGGCGGGCTGGATGAGGAGCATCTGGCGCAATCGCTGCACGAGGTCGACCTGTGCTTGCGCGTTGGTCAGGAAGGCTATCTGGTGGTCTGGACGCCATTTGCCCAACTGGCGCTCGGCGCACAGCCGGTCGTAGCGGCGAACGACGCTGAAGTGGCGTTGCACGCCCAGGAGCAGGAAGTCTTCTACAAGCGCTGGCTGCCGATTGTGGCGCGCGATCCGGCGTATAACGCCAACCTGTCGTTGAACGGGATTGTCGGGTCGAGCTTTCGTCTCGATCCGGGACTGCGTACTGGCTGGAGTCCGTTTTCGCAGCCGCAATTGCCGAAAATTCTCGCGCTGCCAGTCAACGCATCGGCCATCGGTCACTACCGCGTGACGCAACCGCTGATCGAGCTGGAAGCGGCGGGGCGGGCGCTGGGGCGCATTCATTACAACCTGCCGAGCATCATCGAGGTCGAGCGTCAGTCGCCGGACGTGATCATTTTGCAGGGACGATATTCCGAAGGCCCGATCAACGAGATTCCGAGCCTGCAAAAGTATTCCAACGCCCGCAGGATCTACGAACTCGACGACTACGTGATCCATGTTCCTCATCGCAATGCCCACATTCGCAACATGCCGGGCAAGGACGAAATGGAGGCGCTGGTGCGTCGTGCGATCGGCATGTGCGACCGGGTCGTGGTGTCCACGGCGCCGCTGGGTAATGCGCTGTCGAGCATGCACAACGATATTCGCGTTGTTCCGAACATGTTGGCCAAACACCTGTGGTCAGACCTGCGCAGCCAGCGCCGCACGTCGAAAAAACCGCGGGTCGGCTGGGGTGGCGGCACCAGTCACCACGGTGACCTTGCTGTCATCGCCGACGTGGTTCGCGAATTGGCGAATGAGGTCGACTGGGTGTTCTTCGGCATGTGCCCGGACGATTTGCGTCCGTACATGCATGAGTTCCATGGTGTGATCGGCCTGGACGTGTACCCGGCGAAACTGGCCAGCCTCAACCTCGACCTGGCCCTGGCACCGCTGGAGTTCCACATCTTCAACGACTGCAAGAGCAACCTGCGTCTGTTGGAATATGGCGCCTGCGGCTACCCGGTGATCTGCACCGACACCGAGGCCTATCGCGGCTACCTGCCTTGCACGCGGATCAAGACCAACACCACGGATGAGTGGTTGCAAGCGATCCGCATGCACCTGGCCGACCCGGACGCCAGCTATCGCATGGGTGATGAGTTGCGTGAAGTCGTACTGCGCGACTACGTGCTGCGTGGTGACAACCTGCGGTACTGGGAAGCGGGCTGGCTGGCGGACTGACCGGTTCGCGCGGGCCCCTCTGGAAAACAGGCGACTTTCGAGTCGCCTGTTTTTTTTTGCGCCGCAAAAATCGTATTTGTATCAATCGCGATACTTTTTTTGCTCGACGGCCTCAAGCATCGGGATTTTTCTGTCGATATCTCTCTATTCGCTCATTCGGGATGGCTGCCGCAGGCAGGGTCGGCGTGTGCCCGGGATGGCAGGTTCGCGGATTCAACAACCACGCAAGGAAGAAGCAAATGGCAGTAGTGAATGGAACGAGTGATGCGGATGTCCTGTTGGGCACCGACGGTGATGACCAACTCTATGGACTGGAGTCGGATGATGTGTTGCTGGCAAGCGCCGGCAATGATCTGCTGGATGGCGGGGAAGGGTTTGATACGGTGAATTATTACGCCTTGTCCTCGGGCGTGAACGTCGAGTTCAGCAGTGCTTCGGCGACTGTCACTGCCGCTGACGGCAAGGTCGATACGCTGGTCGGCGTGGAGAAGGTCTTCGGCACTTTTCAAAATGACACCTTCACCAGCAATGTGGCCGGCGTGACGCTGGAAGGCAGTGTCGGTGACGATGTGTATATCGTCGGCAGCGAGGGTGTGACGATCATCGAGGAAAACTATCTCGGCTACGACGAGCTGCGCACCAGTCTCAACACCATCAAGATGGACCCGTTCATCGAGAAGCTGACCTTTACCGGCACGGGCGACTTCAAGGGTTACGGCAATGCCAGCGACAACGAGATCATCGGTGGCGCCGGCAACGACTGGCTGTGGGGCGGCGCCGGCGCTGATCACTTCGTGGGTGGCGAAGGCTTCGATACCGTCAGCTATTCCGACAGCCTCGAAGGTGTGAGAGTCCTGGACTTCGAGAACTTCGACGCATTGACCATCGCCTATGGCGACTCCTTCACCGGCATCGAGGCGATTCAGGGATCGAATTTCGATGACGTGGTGTATCTGCTCGATAACGCCATGATCGTGGATGGCGCCGATGGCTACGACACCGTGAGCTACCGTCACTCCTGGGATGGCGTCAATATCGGCATCGGTCAGCAGGCAGGTCCGGATGTCACGTTGCTGAACGTGGAGAAAGTCATCGGTACGCCGTTCGCTGACCACTTCACCGCCAACGTCGGCGGCCTGACCCTGGAGGGCGGTGCGGGTGATGATGTGTACACGATCAACAGCGAGGGTGTGACCATCATCGAGCAGAATTTCCGCGGTGGCATCGATCAGCTGAACACCAGCCTGTCGTCGATGCACATGGCTGCGTTCATCGAGAACATGACCTACACCGGCACGGCGGACTTCACCGGATACGGTAACGACGAAGACAACAGAATCATCTCCGGTGCCGGCAATGACGTCCTGTCGGGTGGCGCGGGCGGTGATCGCTTTGAGGGCGGGGCCGGTATCGACATCGTCAGCTACGACGACAGCAACGAAGGGTTGAGTGCCTCGCTGGGCTGGGGGCCGCAAAGCGGTATCGCGCTCTACGATACCTACGTCGATATTGAAGGGCTGCGCGGTAGCCGGTTCGATGACTTCCTGCGAGGCGACTCGGGTGACAACGTCCTCGAAGGCGGGTCTGGTAGTGATCAGATTGTGGGTGGCGATGGCAATGACTATCTCTATGGCGGACTGAAATCCGGTCTCGACACAAATGTCGCGCAGGCCGACTTGCTGTCTGGCGGTTCGGGCGATGACGTCATCGTCAGTGCCGTGAATGACCTGGGTACATTGGCCCATGGAGACGAGGGCGATGACACCGTCACGGTCAACCGCGGCAGTGCCTACGGTGATGAAGGCAATGACGTGCTGACCGGGACCGGCAGCAACTACATGCTGTTCGGTGACAGCGGTCATGACGTGCTGGTTCTCAACCTGGCGGGCCAGTCCGGCACTGGCGGCTTCGCGTTCGGCGGTACGGGTGATGACACCTATTTCGTGAACACCACCGGGCTGGTAACGATTCAGGACGAAGGCTGGGACCTCAATGACACGCTGATCCTGAATACTGTCGCCAATCTCAGCCAGCTGAACGTCACTCGCATCGGTGATGACGCCTATCTGCATGGCGCCAACGACGGCAGCGTCGGGATTCCCGACAGCGGCGTGAAGCTGCAGGGCTGGTACGCCGAGTCTGCCGTGTATGCCGGGTACAACAAAATCGAGCATCTGCAGACCGCTGACGGCCAGATCTACGACCTGCCGGCCACGATCGATGGATTCGCGATGTTTGGCTGATCCGTCCGATTGATTGAAACAGCTTGATGAAAGGGATGAGTCCGGCCACGGATTCATCCCTTTTTTCATGCCTGCATTTCCTCGCCGACGCAGGGCTGGCGGAGCTGGCGCGTTTCCTGCAAGTCCCCTTCAAATCGCCATAAAACGAGCGCTCGCGGTCATTCACCTGCGCCCGGACTGGCAAAGGTTCAGCCGCAAAGGCCTGCAACAGCGAGGCCGAGCCCTGTGACGTAGAAGAGGGGAGACGATGAAGGCAGTTATTTTGGCGGGTGGCCTCGGCACGCGCATCAGTGAAGAGTCGCACCTCAAGCCCAAGCCGATGATCGAGATCGGCGGCAAGCCAATTCTCTGGCACATCATGAAGCAGTATTCCGCCCACGGAATTCACGACTTCGTGATCTGCCTCGGCTACAAGGGCTACGCGATCAAGGATTTCTTCGCCAACTACTTCCTGCACACTTCCGACGTCACGTTCGACATGCGCAACAACCGCATGGACGTTCACCAGAACTACAGCGAGCCGTGGAGCGTCACCCTGATCGACACTGGCGAGGAAACCATGACCGGTGGCCGTCTGCTGCGTGCCGGCCGTTACCTCAAGGATGAAGAGGCGTTCTGCTTCACCTACGGCGACGGCGTCTCCGACATCAACATTGCGCAACTGGTCGACTACCACAAAGGTCACGGCCGTCTGGCGACCGTCACCGCCGTGCAGCCACCGGGCCGTTACGGCGCCCTTGAGCGGCATGGCGATCAGGTGCTCGGCTTCACCGAAAAACCTCGCGGCGACGGCGGCTGGATCAATGGCGGTTTCTTCGTGTTGTCGCCGAAAGTGCTGTCCTACATTGCTGGCGACGAAACCACCTGGGAAGCGGAGCCTTTGGCTCAACTGGCTCAGGACGAACAACTGAAAGCCTTCGAGCACGAAGGTTTCTGGCATCCGATGGACACCCTGCGCGACAAAAACCATCTCGAAGCACTGTGGCAGAGCGGGGAGGCCCCATGGAAGCAATGGGCCTGAGTCCGGAATTCTGGCGCGGCAAGCGGGTTCTGGTCACCGGGCACACCGGTTTCAAGGGCAGCTGGCTGACTCTGTGGCTGCAAAGCCTCGGTGCGCAAGTCAGCGGTTTTTCCCTCGACCCGTCGACCGAGCCGAGCCTGTTCGAACTGGCACGCGTCAGCGAAGGCATCAATGACCAGCGCGGCGACCTGCGTGACCTCGGCGCCTTGCTGGAAATCATCGCCGACAACGAGCCGGAAATCGTCCTGCACCTGGCGGCCCAGCCGCTGGTGCGTGAAGGCTATCGCGATCCGCTGGGGACTTATTCCAGCAATGTCATGGGCACCCTCAACCTGCTCGAAGCGATTCGTCAGGTCGGTTGCGTGCGCGCCTGTGTGCTGGTGACCACCGACAAGGTCTACGCCAACAAGGAATGGCTGTGGCCGTACCGCGAGGACGAAGCCCTCGGTGGCCACGACCCTTACAGCAGCAGCAAGGCGTGCTGCGAGTTGCTGGCGCAGTCTTACGCAGCCTCGTTCTTCCCGGTCGACAAGTACGCCGAGCACGGTCTGGCCCTGGCCACCGCGCGCGCCGGCAACGTCTTGGGTGGCGGTGATTTCGCCCCTGAGCGCCTGATTCCCGACGTACTGAAAGCTTGGTCGGCCGACGAGCCGGTGACCTTGCGTTACCCGCAAGCCGTGCGCCCGTGGCAGCATGCGCTGGAGCCGTTGGCCGGCTACCTGCAACTGGCCGCCGGGCTCTACGAACAAGGCCCGGAGTACGCCGGGGCGTGGAACTTCGGCCCGGGTGAGGCGGACATGTGCAGCGTCGGCGAGGTGGTCGAACTGCTCTCCAATCGCTGGCCTCAGGCCCGTGGCCTGCGCCTCGAAAAGAGTGACCTGCACGAAGCCGGCCTGCTGCGTCTGGACAGCAGTCGCGCCCGTCAGGTGCTGGGCTGGCAACCGCGCTGGTCGTTGCAGCAGTGTCTGACCCAGACCCTCGACTGGCATCTGGCCTGGCAGAACGGCGACGACATGCGCACCGTGACCCTCGGCCAACTGAACCTGTACCGGGGCGCGCTGTGAGCGAATTCTCCTTGAAACAGTTGCCGCTGGCCGGGCTGTTCAGCGTCCAGCACAAACGCTTCGAAGATCAGCGCGGGCATTTCGCCCGACTGTTCTGCGAAGGCAGCCTGAAGGCGTTTGGCGCCGAATTCCACATCCGCCAGATCAACCACTCCTGCACTCGCCAGAAGGGCAGCGTGCGCGGTCTGCATTACCAGAACGCCAACGCGCCGGAAGCCAAATTGATCACCTGCCTGCGCGGTGAAGTGTGGGACGTGGCGGTGGACCTGCGCCCGGATTCCGAGACCTTCCTGCACTGGCACGCCGAGCACCTGAAGGCCGGCGACGGTCGCAGCCTGTTGATCCCGGCCGGCTTCGCCCACGGTTTCCAGACCCTCACCGAGGATGCCGAACTGCTTTACCTGCACAGCGCCGACTACGCGCCGGAGCACGAGGGCGGTCTGTCGGTGAACGATCCACGGCTGGCGATTGCCTGGCCGTTGCCTGTCAATAATTTGTCAGCGCGGGATTCCAGCCATCCCGCGCTCGATCAACACTTTGCTGGAGTGCGTCTATGAACTGCCGTGGGTGCGCCGCACCGCTGAGCCTGCCGCTGATTGACCTCGGCACCTCGCCACCGTCCAACGCCTACGTGCACGCTGATCGGCTGGAACAGGCCGAACAATGGGTGCCGCTGAAGGTCGCCGTGTGTCAGCAATGCTGGCTGGTGCAGACCGAGGATTACACCTCAGCCGACAGCCTGTTCGACGCCGAGTACGCCTATTTCAGTTCGTTCTCCAGCACCTGGCTGGCCCATGCCGAGCGCTATGTGGCCGAGATGGTCGAGCGCTTCGGTCTGACCGCTGACAGTCGGGTGGTGGAAGTCGCCGCCAACGACGGTTACCTGCTGCAATACGTGGCCGGTCGCGGCATCCCGTGCCTGGGCGTCGAGCCGACCCGCAGCACCGCGCAGGCGGCACGGGAAAAAGGCCTGGAGATCCGTGAGCTGTTCTTCGGCCGCGATACCGCCGCACAGCTGAAAAGCGAAGGCTGGGCCGCCGACCTGATGGCCGCCAACAACGTGCTGGCTCATGTGCCGGACATCAACGATTTCCTCGGTGGATTCGCCACGCTGCTCAAACCGACCGGCGTGGCTACGTTCGAATTCCCGCAACTGCTGACGCTGATGGCGGGCGCGCAGTTCGACACGCTGTATCACGAACACTATTCCTACCTGTCCCTGACCGCCGTGCAGACCCTGTGCGAGCGCAACGGTCTGGAAGTGTTCGACGTCAGCCAGCTGACCACCCATGGCGGCTCGCTGCGGGTCTTCGTGCAGCGCAAGGACGGCGAACGCCGCGCCGTGCAGTCTGCGGTACAACAGCAGTTGCAGGCCGAGCTCGACGCGGGTGTCAAAACCTCCGAGTACTACGCGACACTGGCGCCGGCCGCCGAACGCATCAAGCACGACCTGCTGCGTTTCCTGTTGCAGGCCAAGGCCGATGGCAAGCGTGTGGTCGGTTATGGCGCTGCGGCCAAGGGCAACACCTTGCTCAACTACGCCGGGGTCAAGCCTGATCTGCTGGCCTGGGTCGCCGATGCCAACCCGCACAAGCAAGGCAAGTTCTTGCCGGGCAGCCGTATTCCGATTGTCGCGCCGGCACGGATCGACATCGAGAAGCCGGATTACGTACTGGTGCTGCCATGGAACCTGTTGCACGAAGTCAGTCAGCAACTGGCCCAGGTGCGTCAGTGGGACGGTCGCTTCGTGATCGCCGTGCCTGAGTTGAGCGTGCTGTGAAGGTTCTGGTCACCGGAGCCACCGGCTTCGTCGGTCGCCATCTGGTTGCGGCGTTGCTGGCCCGTGGCTGCACGGTGCGAGCGGTCGCGCGTAATGTGCAAACCGCCGCGAGCATGCCGTGGATCAATGACGTCGAGTTTGTGAGCGCGGATATTCACGCGGCGGATCTGGATGTCGGTGCGTTGACCGAGGGCGTCGATGCACTCGCGCACCTGGCCTGGCCGGGGTTGCCGAACTATCGGGCGCTGTTCCATTTCGAGCACAACCTGATGGCCGACTACCGCTTCATCAAAGGCGCGGTGGAGGCGGGCGTGAAGCAGGTCCTGGTCACTGGCACCTGCTTCGAGTACGGCATGCAGAGCGGCCCGCTGAGTGAGCAGAATGAAGCGCAACCGGCCAATCCCTACGGACTGGCCAAGCACACCCTGCACCTGTTTTTGCAAAACCTGCAGCAGGAGCATCCGTTCACTCTGCAATGGGCGCGGCTGTTCTATCTGCACGGCACCGGGCAAAACCCCAACAGTCTGTTGGCGGCACTGGACCGGGCAATCGATGCGGGCGAGACGACGTTCAACATGTCGGCCGGCGAACAGCTGCGGGACTTCCTGGCGATTGAAACAGCCACCGGTTACCTCGCGGCGATCCTGCATAAGCGCGATTTCGACGGCACGATCAATTGCGCCAGCGGCCAGCCGGTTTCGGTGCGTGCGCTGGTCGAAC
Source organism: Pseudomonas fluorescens (assembly GCF_012974785.1). GTDB lineage: Bacteria > Pseudomonadota > Gammaproteobacteria > Pseudomonadales > Pseudomonadaceae > Aquipseudomonas > Aquipseudomonas fluorescens_BT. Next base: position 1,721,421 of record NZ_CP027561.1, read on the forward strand.
AGCGCGTGCGCGTGCGTGGCGCAACCATCGGCCTGAACCTCGGCCACTACCCGTATCCGACCCACGAACCGCTGGCGTTCTGGGCAGTGACCGAGCGCTTGCAACAGTTATTGGGAGAGTCGCAATGAGGCACGAGTTGTATCGGGTCACCGACCTGCCGGTGCTGCAGAACCGCACTTTTGCCGATCCTGAATCGGCGAAAGCGTCGGCCAGCGCCGACCTGTTGCTGGTGCAGGATGAACGCAGCGGTCTGATCTTCAACGCGGCGTTCGACGCCGACAAGCTCAGCTACGACGCCGACTACCAAAACGAGCAGGCGCACTCCGGCCAGTTCCAGAAGCACTTGAGCGATGTCGAAGGCATCATTGCCCGGCACTTCAAGGGTCAGGAGCTGATCGAAGTCGGCTGCGGCAAAGGCTATTTCCTGGAGCTGCTCAAAGGCTTTGGCTATCGCATCACCGGCATCGACCCGGCCTACGAAGGCGAGAACGCCGACGTGATCAAGGCCCCGTTCACCCGTGGTCTGGGGCTGGAAGCGGACGCCATCGTGCTGCGCCATGTGCTGGAGCACATTCAGGATCCGGTGAGTTTTCTGGCGGTAATCGCCGAAGCCAATCAGGGTGGCGGGCAGATCTACATCGAAGTGCCGTGCTTCGACTGGATTCTCGAACACCGCGCCTGGTTCGACCTGTTCTACGAGCATGTCAATTACTTCCGCCTCGATGACCTGCGCCGGATGTTCGGCACGGTGCATGAGGCCGGCCATCTGTTCGGTGGCCAATACCTGTACATCGTCGCTGACCTTGCCACGTTGCGTCTTACCCCGGAACAGCCGGTACCACGCCTGGCATTGCCTGACGATTTCACCGCCAGCCTCGAGCGCGCGGTGCAGATCATTCAGGACGCACCCGAGCAGGGGTCGGCGATCTGGGGCGCCTCGTCCAAAGGCGTGATCTATTCGCTGTTCTTGCAACGCGCCGGTGTGGCGGTGGATCGGGTGGTGGATATCAACCCGGCCAAACAGGGGCGTTACCTGCCCCTGAGCGGCGCGCGGGTGTCCTCGCCGCAAGAGGCGATGGATGCGTTGCGCGAAGGCGCCAACCTGTTTGTGATGAACTCCAATTACCTCGAAGAAATCAAGCGGATGACCGGTGGACGCTACGTCTATCACGCCGTCGACAGCGCTTCGTTCCAGTGACCATTGAGAATTTTCAAATGACCGACAACAGCATCAATAAAGCCTTTGAAGCCGAGTGCCGCGAGCAGATCGCCCAGCAGGGTGACGACCAGAAACTTACCGGTCTGGCCCGTGATTTCTTCAACGAATCGGCCAAACACAAATACAGCTACCACTTCTCGTGGATGGGTCGTCCGATCATCCAGCTGCCGCAAGACATGATGGCCATGCAGGAAATCATCTGGCAGGTGAAACCGGACCTGGTCATCGAGTGCGGCATCGCCCACGGCGGTTCGATCATCTACTACGCCTCCTTGCTGGAGCTGCAAGGTCACGGCGAAGTGCTGGGCATCGATCTGGATATTCGTCCGCACAACCGCGAAGCCATCGAAAGCCACCCGATGAGCAAGCGCATCAAAATGATCGAAGGTTCGAGCATCGACCCGGCCATCGCCGCTCAGGTTCGCGCTGCTGCCGAAGGCAAGAAAGTCATTCTGGTACTCGACTCCAACCACACCCACGACCACGTGCTCGAAGAGCTGCGCCTCTACGCACCACTGGTTTCGGTCGACAGCTACTGCGTGGTGATGGACACCGTGGTTGAAGACATGCCGGCCGACTTCTTCCCGGATCGTCCATGGGGCCCGGGCGACAACCCGAAGACCGCCGTGTGGAAATACCTGGAAGAGAACAAGGATTTCGAAATCGACGTTCAGCTGCAGAACAAGCTGCTGATCACCGTGGCGCCGGACGGTTACCTGCGTCGCGTTCGTTAATTCGCAAATCAACAAAGCGTCATTTTGGCAAATTGCCGGTTGTGGGGAGAGGTTATGCAAGGCAAGTACAGTTCTGAACAAGCGCTGCCGCTCAATGAGCTGTTGACCGTGGTGTTGATTACTCACAATCGTCCGGCGTTTCTGCGCCGGGCGGTGAAGTATTACAGCAGCTTGCCCTGCAAGATCATGGTGCTGGACTCCACGGCCGAGCGGCCTGAAGGCGATTTTTCTGCGGTCGATTATCACCACGTGCCGCAGTTCGCCTACTGGGGCATGCAGGCCAAGCTGGCTTACGGCGTCGAGCAACTGACCACGCCGTACATGGTGCTGGCGGCCGACGACGACTTCATCCTGCATGACTCGCTGGCCGAGTCGGTGAGCTTCCTGCAAGCGAACCAGGATTACGGCATGTGCCACGGCTATTGCCTGATGTACCTGTCGCTGGCCGGTGACGTGAGCTACTACCGCCGCGACAAGAAAGTCATGGAAGATTATTCGTCCGAGAAAGCCCAGGATCGAGTGATTGACTACATGAGTCAGTACATCCCGCCGTTCTACGCGGTGACCCGTACCGACCTGATGAAGACCTGGCATTCGGCATTGCCGCCAGGCACCAGTTTCCAATGGCAGGAAATCGGCCATGTGTATTTCTTGCTGGCCAGCGCCAAGGCGCGGATCCTGCCGATTCCTTACGTGGTACGCGAGATCAACTACGGCAACTCCGAGCACAGCACCGAGGTGTACCACTCGCTGACGTACGCCGACGCCAAATCCGTGGCCGAGCGTGAAGCCTTTGCCGAGTTCCTCGCCGGGTTGCCTACTGCGATCCAGGGCCTGGATGCAGAACAGAGCAAAGCGTTTGTCCTGCAAAGTTTCGAGGCCATGGTCGACAGCCTGCAAAGCGGCCGGGCGCTGACGGCGGAACTGATTGTCCAGTCCACCTGGAACCAGGTGCTCAAGGTGCCGGACCGTCGATTCGGGCCGTTGCAGTACGTCGAAATGCCGTTCTACAACCAGGCATTCTTCGATCGTCTGGCGCAATTCGAATTCATGCTGCACGCGATGCCCGCCGGCCGCGTTCAATTGCAGGGGCTCGAAGGGGTGTGGACGCGTCAGGCGCATCTGCTCCAGGCACGCAACAACGACACGCAGGACAGCGTGCTTGAGCGTCTGTGGCAGGCCCACGACCTCAATGCCTTCAACCGTACCGTGAACAAGCGTCTGGTGGCGCAACTGGAACTGGCGGGCGAAGACGAAGAAGCGCAAAAAATGCGTGACTGGATTGCACGCCTCGATGCGCTGACGGTGGAAGATCACCATCGCACGTTCGACGCCATGCAGTCCGGCCGGCTGCTCAAGTGGCTGGATTCGCGTCAACCGCAAGCCGGGCAGGTCGAGGCGATTGCCGAGCATCTGGCCGTCAACGGTGGCGGTCAGCAGTTCGGCATTTTCCTGCTGGATATGGACAACGATATCGACAAGCTGCAAGTCAGCCTCGACAGCTTGCTTGAAGGACAGTGCAAGGCGTTCAGGATCGTCGTGTTCACCACCGGTGAAGCCCCGGCGGCCACCACCGCACAGAACACCCTGCATTTTGTCCGCGTGACGCCGGGCAACCTGATCGACAAACTCAACCAGAGTGCCCGTCAGTCACCATCCGACTGGGTGCTTCTGGCGCAAGCCGGGGATGAATTCACCGCCAGCGGCCTGTTGCGCGCCAGCCTGGAACTGATGAACGCCGGCGATTGCCGTGCCGTCTCCACCGACGAAATCCAGCGCGCGGAAAACGGTGCGCTGGTGGGCGTGTTCCGTCCGGGTTTCAACCTGGACCTGCTGCTGAGCCTGCCGACCATGATGGCGCGTCACTGGTTGATTCGTCGCGATGCGCTGGTGGAGGCCGGTGGTTATTCGGCTGACTTCAGCAAGGCGCTGGAGTTCGACCTGCTGCTGCGCATCATCGAGCAGGATGGCCTCAACAGTCTGGCCCACCTTGATGAGCCGCTGCTGATCACCGAGGCGCCAGTGCTGGAGGAGAACGCTCACGAGCGTCTGGCCCTGCTGCGTCACCTGGGCAACCGTGGCTACAAGGCCAAGGTCACGTCGTCCGTGCCGGGCATTTACCAGATCGACTACCACCACAGCGATCGTCCTCTGGTGTCGATCATTGTGCCGGCCGGCGACGATCTGCCAGCCCTGCAGCGCTGCCTGGAAGGGGTGCAGCAACGCACGCGCTATCAGAAGTACGAAATTCTGGTCGCCATCAACGCCGGGCAGTCGGCTGAGGTCAATGACTGGCTTGGCACGTATCAGCATCCGAAAGTCCGGGTACTGCGTGCCGATCAATCGCTGAGTGCACCGGCGTTGTACAACGCCGCCAGCCAGCAGGCGCAGGGCGAGTATCTGGTATTGCTCGCGGCTGACGCAGAGGTAGTCAACCCGAACTGGCTCGACTCGTTGCTCAACCATGCCCTGCGTCCGGAAGTCGGCGTGGTGGGCCCGAAACTGGTCGACCGTGACGGAAAAATCAGCCAGGCCGGTTTGATTCTCGGCATGAACGGCGGGGTTGGCTCGGCATTCGTCGGCGAAAAACACGATGCCCAGGGTTACCTGTACCGGTTGTCCGTGGATCAGAACTACTCGGCGGTTTCGAATGTGTGCCTGATGGTGCGCAAAGAGCTGTTCGTTGCGCTGGACGGTCTGGACGACGTCACATTCTCTGACGGTTTCAGCGATGTCGATCTGTGCCTGAAAGCCGCTCAGGCAGGCTTCCTCACGGTCTGGACGCCTTCGGTGCAAGTCATTCACCAGGCCGAAATTGCCCCGGCAACCCGGGCACTGGCTGCCCTGCAGGAAAAATGGGCCGCGGCTTTCGCCCAGGATCAGGCTTACAACGCGAACCTGAGCCTGAGTGGCAAAGGCTTTGTTCTGAATGACAGCGCTTCGCTGAACTGGGCGCAGTTGATCGGCTAGGTCGACAGGGAACAGGACTCAAGACATGTTCAACGGTAAATCGATTTTCATCTCCGGCGGCACCGGCTCGTTCGGGCGCAAGTTCATTGCGCGCCTGCTCGAGCAATACCAGCCCAAGCGCGTGGTGGTGTTCTCCCGGGATGAGCTCAAGCAATACGAAATGCAGCAGACGTTCAACGCGCCGTGCATGCGTTACTTCCTCGGTGACGTGCGCGACGCCGATCGTCTGCGCCAGGCCATGCGCGGCATCGACTACGTGGTGCATGCCGCGGCGTTGAAGCAGGTGCCGGCGGCGGAATACAACCCGACCGAATGCATCCGCACCAACGTCAACGGCGCGGAGAACATCATCGCCGCCGCCATCGACAACGGCGTGAAGAAAGTCGTCGCGCTGTCCACCGACAAGGCGGCGAGCCCGATCAACCTGTACGGCGCCACCAAGTTGCTGTCGGACAAATTGTTCGTCGCCGCGAACAACATCGCCGGTGAACAACAGACGCGTTTTGCCGTGGTGCGCTACGGCAACGTGGCGGGTTCGCGCGGGTCAGTGGTGCCGTTTTTCAGCAAACTGATTGCCGAGGGTGCAACCGAACTGCCGATCACCGACGAGCGCATGACCCGGTTCTGGATCACTCTCGATCACGGCGTGCAATTCGTCCTCGACAGCTTTGCGCGGATGCACGGCGGTGAAGTGTTCGTGCCGAAGATCCCGTCGATCCGTGTGGTCGATCTGGCTCGCGGCATGGCCGAGCATCTGCCGCACAAGAATGTCGGCATCCGTCCGGGCGAGAAACTGCACGAACTGATGGTGCCGCTGGACGATGCGCGGATGACCCTGGAGTTCGAGGATCACTACACGATCCAGCCTTCGATCCGCTTCACCAGCGTCGATGTCGATTTTGCCGTCGATAAACTTGGCGAGCACGGGCGGCCGGTGGGCGAGGACTTTGAGTACCGCTCCGACACCAACCCGCACTTCCTCTCGGTGGGGCAGATCGCCGACCTGCACGCGAAGCTATCGGTATGATTCCCTACGGTCGGCAAAGCCTCGACCAGACGGACATCGACGCGGTCGTCGAGGTGTTGCAGTCCGACTGGTTGACCCAGGGACCGACCATCGAGCGTTTCGAACAGGCGATGGCCGAGCGTTGCCAGGCTGATTTCGCCGTCGCGGTGTGCAACGCCACGGCGGCGCTGCACATTGCCTGTCTGGCGGCGGGGCTGGGAGCGGGCGACCGCTTGTGGACCACGCCGAACACCTTTCTTGCGTCGGCCAACTGCGGTCGCTACTGCGGCGCCGACGTTGATTTTGTGGACATCGATCCGCTGACCTGGAACCTCGATGCCGAGGTGCTGGCCAGCAAACTCGACGCGGCCGAGCGCGACGGCACCTTGCCCAAAGTGCTGGTGGCGGTGGCGTTTTCCGGGCAGAGCTGCGACATGCGGCGCATTGCCGAACTGGCCGAACGCTACAACTTCACCGTGATCGAAGACGCTTCCCACGCGGTCGGCGCGAGCTACGCCGGGCGCCCGGTGGGTTGCGGTGAGTTCGCGGCGATGACCGTGTTCAGTTTCCATCCGGTGAAGATCATCACCAGTGGCGAAGGCGGCATGGTGCTGACCAATCGCCCGGAGCTGGCCGAGCGTCTGCAACGCCTGCGCAGCCACGGCATGACCCGCGATCCGCAGCAGATGACCGAGCCCAGTCACGGCCCGTGGTACTACCAACAGGTCGAGCTGGGTTTCAATTATCGAATCACCGATCTGCAAGCGGCACTGGGCCTGTCACAGCTGAGCAAACTGGACGACTTCATCGCCCGTCGCCGGGCGCTCGCCGCACGTTACGATCGTTTGCTGGCGTATTTGCCGGTCACCGTGCCGAGCGCCCAGCCGGAGGCCGAATCGGCCTGGCACCTGTACGTGGTGCGCTTGCAGACCGATCGCCTCAACCTCAGCCACCGTCAGGTGTTCGAAGGCTTGCGTGCCGCCGGTATCGGCGTGAACCTGCACTACATTCCGGTGCATTTGCAGCCGTACTATCGTGAACTGGGTTTTGCCGAGGGTGACTTCCCCGAGGCCGAACGTTATTACGCCGAAGCGATCAGCCTGCCGCTGTTTCCGTTGTTGAGCGATCAACAACAGGATTACGTGGTCGAGCAATTGCGTCGGTTGACTGAATGAGTGCCGTTGCGGCGGTGGATGGAAAACGGCAATGCGTGATCTGAGCGAACAGGAACAATTCTGGCAGGGCGAATTCGGTAACCAGTACGTCGACCGCAACGTCGGGCAACCGCTGGTGGCCGCCAATCTGGCGTTGTTCGCCAAAGCACTGACCCGGGCCGGACGGGTCGACAGCCTGCTGGAACTGGGCACCAACGCCGGCAACAACCTGCAGGCGCTGCGTCAGTTGCTGCCGCGTTGCGAGCTGTTCGGGGTCGAAATCAATGCCAGTGCCTGCGCCCAGGCGCGTGCGCTGGAGATTGCGAACATCTGGCACGGTTCGCTGTTCGACTTTCCCCGTGAGCGCCAATACGACCTGACCCTGAGCAAAGGCGTGCTGATCCATCTGGCCCCGGAGCTGTTGCCGACGGCCTATGCGCAGTTGTACGAGCTGAGCCAGCGCTACATCCTGATTGCCGAATACTACAATCCGTCGCCGATGGAAGTGTCCTATCGTGGCAACAGCGGCAAACTGTTCAAGCGTGATTTCGCCGGGGAAATGCTCGATCGCTATCCTGATCTGCAACTGCTGGATTACGGATTCGGTTATCGCCGCGATCCGCAATTTCCGGTGGACGACATCACTTGGTTTCTGCTGGAAAAACGTCCTTGAACAACGTCGCAATCATCCCGGCCCGCGGGGGCAGCAAACGCATCCCGCGCAAGAATCTCAAGCCGTTCGACGGCGTGCCGATGATTGTCCGTTCGATTCGCACGGCGCTGGATTCAGGGTTGTTCGAGCAGGTCGTGGTCAGTACAGACGACGCAGAGATCGCAGACGTGGCGCGGGCCAACGGTGCTCATGTGCCGTTCATGCGTCCGGTGGAGCTGGCCGATGACTTCACCGGCACTGCGGCGGTGATCGCGCATGCCTTGCAGCAGCTGCCGGCCTTCGAATACGCCTGCTGTGTGTACGCCACGGCGCCGCTGTTGCAGGCGCGGTTTCTGCGTCAGGGCCTGGAGTTGCTGGCGCAGCATCCGGACAAGTCCTTTGCTTTTTCAGTCACTGATTTCGGCTTTCCGGTGCAGCGCGCCCTGACCCTGGACGGGCAGGGCGCGCTGACGGCGTTGTACCCCGAGTTTCGCAATACCCGTTCGCAGGATCTGCCGGCTGCCTTTCAGGATGCCGGCCAGTTCTATTGGGGCCGTAGTGAGGCCTGGCTGAGTGGCGAGGTGCTGTATTCGCCGGCCAGTCTGCCGGTGATCCTGCCCCGGTATCTGGTGCAGGACATCGATACCGTCGAAGACTGGAAACGCGCCGAATACCTTTACGCCGCCCTCAAGGCTGGTGGAGAGCTGCAATGAGAGTGCTGATCCGCGCCGACGCCTCGCCGACCATCGGCAGTGGCCACATCGCCCGGTGCCTGACGCTGGCGCGGGTGTTGCGCGCTCAGGGCAGTCATGTGGCGTTTGCCTGTCGGCGATTGCCGGGCAATCGGCTCGATGCGCTGCAGGGCGAAGGTTTTGAGACGTTCGCGTTGCCGGATCGTTATGCCGGTGAAGACCCGGAGCAGGCCATCGAATCGATGCTGCCGTGGCAGGCGGATATCGATGCACTGGCGAAGCAGCTGGACGGTCAGGCCGGATTCGACTGGGTCATCGCCGACCACTACGGCCTCGATCATCACTGGCAGACCGCGGCCCGTCGTTTCGCGCCACGAATCGCCGCCGTCGACGATCTGGCGACCCGTCGGTACAGCGTGGACTTGCTGCTCAATCAGAACCTCTCCGGTCTCAGCGAAAACTATCAGCCGTTGCTGCCGGCCGGTTGCCGAACGCTGCTCGGTCCACGCTTCGCCATGCTGCGCGAGGAGTTCAACGGCCCGGCTATCGACATCAAACCGGTGGCGCATCGGGTACTGGTGAATTTCGGCGGCTTCGATGCGGCGCGCCAGACCCATCACGCGATGCAGGCGCTGGCGGATTTTTCCGGGCTTGAAGTGGATTTCGTCGCCGGTGCCGATAACCCGGCATGGGCAGAGATGCAGGCACTCGCCGAGACACGGCCGAACTGGCGCCTGCACAGTTTCGTCAGCGATTTTCATCGACGCATGACTGAAGCCGACCTGTTCATCGGCGCCGGCGGTGGTACCAGTTGGGAGCGCGCAGCCATGGGCCTGCCGACGATCTGCATTGCGGTGTCGAACAACCAGCAGGCCAACGGCGAGGTGATGGCGGCGGCCGGCGCGCATGTGTTCATGGGCGCGCGGGAGCAGGTCAGCGTCGAGCAACTGCGCGATGCCATCGGCTTTGTCGTGGGCAACGTTTATCTGCGCCAGAGCCTGGCCGAGCGTTCGCGGCAACTGGTGGACGGGCGCGGTGCGCTGCGGGTTGCGGCGGCACTGGCCGGCGCGGTGCTCAAGTTGCGCGCAGTGACGTTGGACGATGCGCAGGTGTTGTTCGACGGGCGCAATGCCGAGGTGGTGCGTCGCTGGTCGCTGGACAGCGCTGCGATTGACTGGACGCAACATGTGAACTGGCTGGGCGCGAGTCTGCGCAATCCTCAGCGGTTGCTGCTGGTGGCCGAGGCGGATGATGGCCCGGTCGGCGTCCTGCGCTACGATTTGCGTGGCTTCGAGGCAGAAGTTTCGCTGTATATGTTCGAAGGGCGTTTCGGCCTTGGTTGGGGCAGGGCGCTGCTGGCGCAGGGTGAAGCTTTCGTGGCTGCGCACTGGCCGCAAATGACCGCCATCACTGCCCGGGTCTTGCCGGCCAATCGGCCCTCGATGAATGTTTTCCGTGACGCCGGGTACACACAAAGTGCCTGCGCGTTCACCAAGGTTTTGAAGGAATCCCGTCCATGAGCAGTTTCAAGATCGGCAATCGCCTGATCGGTGCCGACGCACCGCCGTTCATCATTGCCGAAATGAGCGGCAACCATAATCAGTCGTTGGACGTCGCTTTGCAGATTGTCGAGGCGGCGGCCGAGGCAGGTGCTCACGCCTTGAAGCTGCAAACCTACACCGCCGACACCATGACTCTGGATCTGGCTGAAGGCGAGTTCTTCATCAAGGACCCGAACAGCCTGTGGGCCGGCACTTCGTTGTACGACCTGTACGAGAAGGCTCACACCCCCTGGGAATGGCACGCGCCGATCTTCGCCCGGGCAAAAGCGCTGGGCATGCTCGCGTTTTCGACACCGTTCGATGACAGCGCCGTGGACTTCCTTGAAAGCCTCGAGGTGCCGGCCTACAAGATCGCCAGTTTTGAAAACACCGATCTGCCGCTGATCCGGCGTGTTGCGGCGACCGGCAAGCCGCTGATCATTTCCACCGGCATGGCCAGCATCGCCGAGCTCGACGAAACCGTACGCGCCGCCCGCGAGGCCGGGTGCAAGGATCTGGTGCTGCTCAAGTGCACCAGCACCTACCCGGCGACGCCGCTCAACAGCAATGTGCGTACCATCCCGCATCTGCGAGAGCTGTTCGGTTGTCAGGTGGGGCTGTCCGATCATTCGATGGGCGTCGGCGTTTCGGTGGCGGCTGTGGCGCTCGGAGCTACAGTGGTTGAAAAGCACTTCACCCTCGACCGCGCGGCGGGCGGGGTGGACGCCAGTTTCTCGCTGGAGCCAGCGGAAATGGCCAGCCTGGTGGTCGAGACCGAGCGCGCCTGGCAGGCCATGGGCCAGGTGCATTACGGCGTGACCGAGGCTGAGAAAAAGTCCCTGGTTTACCGCCGGTCGCTGTACGTCACGGCCGACATGGCGGCCGGTGAACCGTTCACGGCGGCCAATCTGCGCGCCATTCGTCCCGGTCTCGGTCTGCCGCCCAAGCACGCCGATGCCGTCCTGGGCCGCCGCGCGCGGGCGCCGATCAAGCGCGGTACGCCGCTGGAATGGTCATTGGTCGAATAACCCGATCTGCACCGATTCGGCAAAATAGCGTGACCTGCGAGTCATAACGCGCATCTTCACTGTATTGTATTGACCGGGGAGATGGCGCCTGGCCCGTTATCGGTTGCAGTGATAGCCCTTTGCGCTCCCCGTGGCTGCCCGTTGTGGCGGCCGTTTTCTGTTTGTCGGCGCCCCTCGAATCCTTGCGAGCGGTGGTATTGGGCTGTTTATTATTGGGAAGCCGTAATGATTGGCATAAAAAGCATTGCGAGCTACGTTCCTGTAGCCGGCGTGGACAATTACGCACAAGGTGCAAAATTCGAGAAGGATGAAGAATTCATCCTCGGCAAGATCGGTTCGGCCTTCCTGCCACGTAAAGACGCAGAACAGGAAACTTCCGATCTGTGTGTTGAAGCGGCCAATGCGCTGTTTGCCAACAACCCTGAACTGAAACGTGAATCCATCGATGCACTGATCGTCGTCACCCAGAACGGTGACGAAGAAGGCCTGCCGCACACCGCAGCAATCGTCCAGGACAAACTGGGTCTGCCAACCAATGTCGCCGCGTTCGACATTTCCCTGGGCTGCTCCGGTTACGTTTATGGCATCTACGCGATCAAGGGCTTCATGGAAGCTGCCGGCCTGAAGAACGGCCTGCTGATCACCGCTGACCCATATTCGAAGATCGTTGATCCGGAAGATCGCAACACCACCATGCTGTTCGGCGACGCCGCCACCGCGACCTGGATGGGCGAAGACCCGACCTGGGCGTTGGGCAAGGCCAAGTTCGGCACCGACGGTTCCGGTGCGCCGCACCTGAAAGTCACCGATGGCGTGTTCTTCATGAACGGTCGTCAGGTGTTCAACTTTGCGTTGCTCAAAGTCCCGGCGCACTTGCATGAGTTGCTCGACGATTCGGGCCTCAACGCCGATGACATCGATGCCTTCTGCATCCACCAGGGCAGCGCGGCGATTGTCGATGCCGTGGCGCGCCGCTTTGAAGGCGAGCCGGAGAAGTTCATCAAGGACATGGTCGAGACCGGCAACACCGTGTCGTCCAGTGTGCCGCTGCTGCTGGAAAAACACGTGATGGATTCCGACTGGAACCGCATCGCGATCAGTGGTTTCGGTGTCGGTCTGTCGTGGGGTTCGGCGATTATTTATCGTCCTTGAATCCGTTAAAAACGGCGGATACAAAAATAGCGTTCAAGGGTTAACCTTGAACGCTATTTTTTTGCCTGAAGGGAGCGCGAGGCGCCATGAGCGAGTTTTTCCAGGCCAATGCCCACGTCATTGAGCGACGCTGGCCGGCGCTGTTCGCGCGATTGCTGAACGAAGACAGTTCGGTGATCGACGCCGGATTGACACAGGGGCTGGGTTCGACGCTGAGCATCAACGGCATTCAGCTCACCAGTCGCCACGACCGCGTCCATGAGGCCCGGGTTCAGGCCGCCAGCCTGCCGGCGGACAAGTCGCGATTGCACGTCTATGGCACCGGCCTCGGAGATTTGCCGACGGTTCTGCTGGAGCGTGCCGGGCTTGAGCGGCTGTATGTACACATCCTCAATGGCGCGCTGTTTGCGCTGGTGTTGCAGTTGCTCGATCAGCGGCAATGGCTGGAAGACTCGAGGGTAGAGCTTCTGTACGCCGGGGACATGCCGGACATCTGCACGCCGTTCTTTGCCTTGCCTGCCGAAATGCTGCTGGCCGATGACTTCAACGCGAAGATCCGTGATCGGCTGGTCAGTGAAGTGCACTTGAGTTTCAACAATCGTGAGTTTGATCCGCAGTCGCCGTTCATTCTGCAGCGTCTGCAGGACTGCTTGCCGGTGCTACTCGCTGACGATGATGTGGCGCAATTGTTCGGCACTTGCACTGGCCGGGAAATCTACGTGATCGGCACCGGGCCGACGCTTGAGCAGCATTTCGAGCGACTGGCCACGATTCGCGAGCGAGACGAGCGCCCCTTGTTCATTTGCGTCGACACCGCTTACCGGCCGCTGCGCGAGCACGGGATTGTGCCCGACTATGTAGTGAGCATCGATCAGCGCATCAGCTTTCGGCATTTGCCTTTCGAAGAATCCGACGGCATTCCCTTGGTGTATCTGCCCATGAGCGATCCTGAGGTGTTGAGGGCCTGGAAGGGCAAACGCTATGGCGGTTATTCGCTTAGCCCGGTCTACGCAGCGTTGCGAGAGCAACATCCACGGGCACTGCTGCATGTGGGTGGCAGCGTGATTCACCCCGCGGTGGATCTGGCGGTGAAGATGGGGGCTGCGCAGATCACCCTGTTCGGCGCCGACTTCGCTTTCCCGATGAACAAGACCCACGCCGGCTGGAACGATGGTGATCTTGGGCCGTCGGTGAATCAGGCGCGGCACTGGGTGCGTGACGGGTTCGGTGAGCGCGTCAGTACGCAGCTCAATTTCCGCGGTTATCTGTGTGTGCTGGAGCGATACATCGCCAGCCAGCCGCACGTCGAGTTTTTCAACAGTAGTCGCGCAGGAGCGTTGATTGCCGGGACGCGCTTCAATCAGGAGTTCGTGCAATGAGTGCAATGCAACGAAGTGTCGACGAATGCCGTCGGTGTGCCGGCCTGTTTCGTCTGGGGCGTGATGTCGAAGCAGCGCTGGACATGGTTGATGTATTCGAAGGTGCGCAGCATTTGCTGGTGTCCGCCTCGCCGGATATCCAGCAGTCGTGGGCGCAAGTGCTCACACAAATGCTCGATTGTCAGGAGCGCCAGGATTGGCTCGGGCTCGCCGACTTCATGGAGTACGAATTGATCCGGTTACTGGAAAGTTCGGCGTCCTGAGAAATGCCGATAGCGCTGGCCCGCAGGTTTGCGCTGCAGACGGTTTCATGGCGTCATTTTTCCGAGGGTGAAGTGCTGCTAAGTCTTTGTTTTCTAGGGGGTGGCAGGGTGATGGCAAATTTTTTCAAAAAAGCCCTCAAGCAACCTGCAAACCCGACGATAACTATTACGAAGGTTCTCTAGGCCATACCCGGCGGTTGCCAGGGCCGGAAGCCGCAGTACCCAACCAACGAGGAATTCGTCATGGCTTTAACAGTAAACACCAACACCACGTCGTTGAACGTTCAGAAGAACCTGAACCGCGCTTCCGACGCTCTGTCGACTTCGATGCAGCGCCTGTCTTCCGGCCTGAAAATCAACAGCGCTAAAGACGACGCCGCTGGCCTGCAAATCTCCAACCGTATGTCTTCCCAGATCCGCGGTAACACCCAGGCCATCCAGAACGCCAACGACGGTATCTCCGTTGCTCAGACCGCTGAAGGCGCTCTGCAAGCTACTACCGACATTCTGCAGCGTATGCGTGAACTGGCTGTTAAAGCACGTAACGGTACCAACGGCACTGCTGACCAGACCGCTACCAACGCTGAATTCGCACAAATGTCCGACGAGATCACCCGTATCTCGGCTTCGACCAACCTGAACGGCAAAAACTTGCTGGACGGTTCGGCTGGTACTGTGACCCTGCAAGTTGGCGCAAACACCGGTTCGGCTAACCACATCGACCTGGTACTGAGCTCCAAGTTCGACGCCGCCAGCCTGTCGGTAGGTAGCGGTACTGTTGTTCTGACCGGTGCTACTTCGGCTGCCGCCGCTTCGAACATCGACAACGCTATCACTGCAATCGACGCCGCTATCGCTGCAATCGGTGCAACTCGTGCCAGCCTGGGTGCTTCGCAAAACCGTCTGAACAGCACCATCCAGAACTTGCAGAACATCAACGAAAACACCACTGCTGCACAAGGTCGCGTACAAGATACCGACTTCGCCGCAGAGACTGCTAACCTGACCAAGCAGCAAACCCTGCAACAGGCTTCGACCTCTGTTCTGGCTCAAGCCAACCAACTGCCTTCCGCTGTACTGAAGCTGCTTCAGTAATTTCGGAATGAGTTTTGGCGGGGGAGTGCGCTTGCGTGCTCTCTCGCTTTTTCACGTTAAGAGGTGATGAGCATGGACATGAGCGTAAAGCTTAACGTGACTTATCCGGCTCCCAAGCCAGCCAGTACCGTCACCGACAAGCCGTCGGAGACCAAGCCTCACGTGGTTGATGCTGTTACTGATTCGAAAAAGAGTCAGGAAACGGATGAAACCAAATTGAAGCTGGCGGTGCAGGAGATCGAGAAGTTTGTTCAGTCGATCAAGCGTAACCTGGAGTTCTCGATCGATGAGCATTCCGGAAAGGTCATCGTCAAGGTGATCGCAAGCGAGACGGGCGAGGTCGTACGACAGATCCCCTCCGCAGAAGCTCTCAAGCTGGCAGACAGCCTCGCCAATGCGAGCCACGTGTTGTTCGACGCCAAAGTCTGATAGCTGGCATGAATCGTGTTTGAAGTTCTTTAGACCCCACAAGGGTCAAAAGACTGGCAACAACCCCAAGGGAGATGCACATGGCAAGTCCAATTTTACCGGGTTCCGGCCTGGGTTCCGGCCTGGACATCGGTGCGATCGTTACTGCGCTGGTCAACGCTGACAAGTCGGCGAAACAGACGCAGATCGATGCCAGTACCAAGACCAACACGCTGAAGATTTCCGGTGTCGGTACGCTGAAGAGTGCGCTGACTGCATTCCAGACGGCGATGACCAACCTGGGCAGCAAGACCAATCCGGCGTTTTCCGGTTACACGGCCACTTCGGGTACTCCGAGTGTTCTGGGCGTGACTTCGGATAACACTGCGGTCTCGGGCACTTACAGTGTTGTTGTGAACAATCTGGCTACCGGCTCGAAAATAGCCAGCGCATCCTTTGCCGGCGGTGCTGCCAGTGCCATTCCGAGTGGTACTCTGAAAATCAGTCAGAATGGCACTGATTACAATGTCACGATTCCAGCCAATGCGACCTTGCAGACTACTCGTGACGCGATCAACACGGCTCAGGGTATCAATGGTATTTCTGCCAACATCGTGACGGATAGCACCGGTTCGTCGCGTCTGGTCATCAGCTCGAGCAAGACAGGCGCGGGCTCGGACATGACGGTCAGCGGTATTGCCGGTCTGGAAATCGATGGCACCAAACCGATGAGTGCCACCCCGGCGGCGGGTGATTCCGGAGCGGTCAATGGGCTCGCCAAGGATGCATCGCTGACCATCGATGGCCTGGCGGTGACCAGCAAAAGCAACAATGTGACGGGTGCCATCAGTGGTTTGTCGATGAACCTGCTGACTGTCCCTAATCCGCCTGGCACGCCCGTTGTGGTGAGTGTTGACGCCAACACCAAGGGATTGCAGACGTCGGTTCAGGCCTTCGTTGATGCCTACAACACCTTGAAAAGTACTGTCGACACCTTGTCCAAGGCAACGCCGGACGAAGATGGCAAGCTGACCGTTCAGGCGGCTTTCACTGGGGATTCCCTGCCGCGTTCGCTGATTGCCGATATTCGTAGCCAGTTGACCATGCCAAGCGGCACCACCGGCGGTCCGATGGCCTACCTGTCGCAGCTGGGCGTCATGACTGACAAGCTCACCGGTAACCTGACTTTCGACACGGTCGCGTTCAACAAAACGATGAGCACGCCAGGCATGACCGGCCAGGTCCAGCAGATGTTCTCTGGCACCACCGATAAAAACGGTTTGTTGGCGCGCATGAGCAAGGCGGTGGATCCGTACCTCAAAGGGGCGGATGGTGTATCTCCCGGTTTGCTCGATCAGCGCATGACCATCCTGAACGGTAACGCGCGCAGCCTTACCGCCCAGCAAACGGCTCTGGATATACGCGTTGCCGGCATGACCAAGACGTTGACTGCAAAATACAACGCCATGGACTTGCTGGTAGGGCAAATGAAGGCCACGGCGAGCAGCATTACGTCGTTCTTCAGCTCGCTGAACGCTCAGCAATCTGCGAAGTAACATGTAAGAGCGACAAAAACCCGGCTACGCTTTCGAGCGTGTGCCGGGTTTTTGTCTTGTGGTCTAAAGTTTTTCGGCTCGCTGGCGATACACTGGTCATGCGAGTCATTGTGGCAAATGAGGTAGAACATGAATCCGATGTTAGCCCTTCGGCAATACCAGAAAGTTGGCGCCCACGCTCAGACGTCCGAAGCGAGCCCCCACCGTCTGGTACAAATGTTGATGGAAGGTGGTCTGGCGCGCATTGCGCAGGCCAAGGGCGCGATCGAGCGCAAGGACATCCCTGCAAAATGCACGGCGATCGGCAAGGCCATTGGCATCGTCAGCGGCTTGCGTGAAGGCCTGGATCTGGAGAAGTCCGCCGATACGCTGGCTGATCTGGACGGGCTGTATATCTACATGATGAAGCGTCTTGCCGAGGCCAACATCAACAGCGATCCGCGTATTCTGGATGAAGTCGCCGGCTTGCTGAGCACGGTAAAAGAAGGCTGGGACGCCATCGCGCCTACGCCAGCTCCTCAGTTCTAAGGAGATCACCATGAGTCTTGTATTGCAGCGAATCGAAGAAACCCGAGAAGCGTTGGTCGGTGCCCTGGCCGAGCGCAACTGGGAGGCGATCGGTCAACTGGACCTCGATTGCCGTTCCTGCATGGAAGATGTCTTGAGTGAGGCTTCGGTGGATGAAGTGGCGCTACGCGACAATCTTGAGGAGCTGCTGCATGTGTACAAGGAGCTTCTTGAGGTCGCCATGGGTGAGCGTCAGGCGATAGTCGACGAGATGTCGCAGATCACCCAAGCGCAGAACGCGGCAAAGGTTTACCATCTGTTTGGTTAATTAACCCTCAGTTAATCCAGACATGTGCGCCATAAATTTGACTGTGCACGGTTTTTTGACTTAACTAGTGGCTGTTTTCAGATTTCAGGCGTCTACAGGCACACGGTGTCCTGCAAGCGTCTCGCTTGCCCCTCGTTTTGGGCATTGAGTTGACTAGGGAAGTTGCTATTGCATGTGGCGTGAAACCAAAATTCTGCTGATCGATGACGATAGCGTCCGCCGCCGCGACCTGGCGGTGATCTTAAATTTTCTTGGCGAAGAAAATTTACCCTGCGGAAGCCATGACTGGCAGCAGGCAGTCGGCTCTTTGTCGTCTAGTCGTGAGGTCATTTGCGTACTGATCGGGACGGTCAATGCTCCTGGTGCGCTTTTGGGCTTGCTAAAGACACTCTCAACCTGGGATGAGTTCCTTCCGGTTTTGCTGATGGGCGATAATTCTTCGGTGGACCTGCCCGAAGACCAACGCCGCCGGGTACTTTCGACCCTCGAAATGCCGCCGAGCTACAGCAAATTGCTGGACTCCCTGCACCGTGCCCAGGTCTATCGCGAAATGTATGACCAGGCCCGCGAGCGCGGCCGTCATCGCGAACCCAACCTGTTCCGCAGTCTCGTCGGCACCAGCCGGGCGATCCAGCATGTGCGCCAGATGATGCAGCAGGTGGCCGACACCGACGCCAGCGTGTTGATCCTCGGCGAGTCCGGCACCGGCAAGGAAGTGGTTGCGCGTAACCTGCATTACCATTCCAAGCGTCGCGACGCGCCGTTCGTGCCGGTCAACTGCGGGGCGATCCCGGCCGAGTTGCTGGAAAGCGAACTGTTCGGCCACGAGAAGGGCGCCTTTACCGGCGCGATCACCAGTCGTGCCGGCCGCTTCGAGCTGGCCAATGGCGGCACACTGTTCCTCGACGAAATCGGTGACATGCCGCTGCCGATGCAGGTCAAGCTGCTGCGCGTGCTGCAGGAACGCACCTTCGAGCGCGTGGGCAGCAACAAGACCCAGAGCGTCGACGTGCGCATCATTGCCGCGACCCACAAGAATCTCGAAAGCATGATCGAGATCGGCACCTTCCGCGAAGATCTCTACTATCGCTTGAACGTGTTCCCGATCGAGATGGCGCCGCTGCGTGAGCGCGTCGAAGACATCCCGTTGCTGATGAACGAGTTGATCTCGCGCATGGAGCACGAGAAACGCGGTTCGATCCGTTTCAATTCCGCCGC
Source organism: Pseudomonas fluorescens (assembly GCF_012974785.1). Classification (GTDB taxonomy): domain Bacteria; phylum Pseudomonadota; class Gammaproteobacteria; order Pseudomonadales; family Pseudomonadaceae; genus Aquipseudomonas; species Aquipseudomonas fluorescens_BT. The sequence continues at coordinate 1,740,323 of NZ_CP027561.1, forward strand.
CATCATGTCCCTGTGTCGTCACGGCTGGCCGGGCAACGTCCGCGAGCTGGCCAACCTGGTGGAGCGCATGGCGATCATGCATCCGTACGGGGTGATCGGCGTGGTCGAGCTGCCGAAGAAATTCCGCTACGTCGACGACGAAGACGAGCAAATGGTCGACAGCCTGCGCAGCGATCTGGAAGAGCGCGTGGCAATCAACGGTCACACGCCTGACTTCACTGCCAACGCCATGCTGCCGCCGGAAGGGCTTGATCTGAAGGACTACCTCGGTGGTCTCGAGCAGGGCTTGATTCAGCAGGCGCTGGATGATGCCAACGGCATCGTGGCCCGTGCCGCCGAACGTCTGCGCATCCGTCGCACCACGCTGGTGGAGAAGATGCGCAAGTACGGCATGAGCCGACGCGATGGTGATGAACAGGCGGATGATTGACGCCTGTTTTTCAACGGCTTCATTTATAAGCAGTTTTTTTTAGGCACGGGTATTGCTATGTCCCTCGCAACGTTCCGTTTAACTGACGGTCAGCCAAGCGAGAGAGCACAATGCCCCAAGCCTCCCAGATGTCTTCTGTTCCCGAGTCCTCGGGGCAACTGCCGTCCGTAGAGCAGGCCGGTCGGCCGGGGCTTGAGCAGGCGTTTGCGCTGTTCAACCAGATGTCGAGTCAATTGACCGACTCCTACAGCATGCTTGAAGCGCGGGTCACCGAGCTCAAGGGCGAGCTGGCCGTGGTCAGCGCCCAGCGCATGCAGGAGCTGGCGGAAAAAGAACGTCTGGCCAACCGTCTGCAAAATCTCCTTGATCTGTTGCCGGGTGGCGTCATCGTCATCGATGGCCACGGCATCGTGTGCGAGGCCAATCCCGCCGCCATCGATCTGCTGGGTTTACCGCTGGAAGGCGAGCTATGGCGGCATGTGATTACCCGTTGCTTTGCGCCCCGTGAAGACGACGGTCATGAAATCTCCCTGAGAAACGGTCGACGCCTGTCGATTGCCACCCGTTCGCTGGATGCCGAGCCGGGGCAATTGGTGCTGCTCAACGACCTGACTGAAACCCGTCACTTGCAGGATCAGCTCGCGCGCCACGAACGGCTGTCGTCGTTGGGGCGTATGGTCGCCTCGCTGGCCCACCAGATCCGAACTCCGCTTTCCGCCGCACTGTTGTATGCCAGTCATTTGACTGAGCAGGCGCTGCCGGTCGCCACCCAGCAGCGCTTTGCCGGGCGCCTCAAGGAGCGTCTGCATGAGCTGGAGCATCAGGTGCGCGACATGCTGGTGTTCGCTCGCGGTGAATTGCCGCTGACCGACCGCATCACGCCCAATGCCTTGATGCAGTCGTTGCAGGCGGCGGCGCTGACCCATGTGCAGGATCTGCCGATCCGTTGGCAATGCGACAGCCATGCGGGCGAGTTGCTGTGCAATCGCGACACGCTGGTCGGGGCAGTCCTCAATCTGATTGAAAACGCGATTCAGGCCAGTGGTGATGACGTGCGCCTGAAAGTGCATTGCTACACCCGCGACAACACCCTGCGCCTGTGCGTCAGCGATAACGGTGGCGGCATCGAGCCGGCGGTGCTGGCGCGGCTGGGCGAGCCGTTTTTCACCACCAAGGTCACCGGCACCGGCCTGGGCCTGACCGTGGTCAAGGCTGTGGCCCGTGCGCATCAGGGAGAATTGCAACTGCGTTCGCGAGTCGGGCGCGGCACGTGCGCGCAGGTCGTCCTGCCGATGTTTTCCGTTGTACAGGGAGCTGAGTGAAGGTCATGGGCATCAAGGTTCTGCTGGTCGAGGATGACCGCTCGTTGCGCGAAGCGCTGGCCGATACGCTGTTGCTGGCCGGTCACGACTATCATGCAGTGGGTTCGGCCGAAGAGGCGTTGAACGCTGTCGAGCGCGAAGCGTTCAGTCTGGTGGTCAGCGACGTCAACATGCCGGGCATGGACGGCCATCAATTGCTCGGCCTGTTGCGCGCCCGTCAGCCGCAGCTGCCGGTGCTGCTGATGACCGCTCATGGTGCAGTCGAGCGCGCGGTGGATGCCATGCGTCAGGGCGCGGCGGATTATCTGGTCAAGCCATTCGAGCCCAGGGCCCTGCTGGATCTGGTAGCGCGTCACGCCTTGGGCAGCCTTGGTGCCAGCGATGCCGAAGGGCCGGTCGCGGTCGAGCCGGCCAGTGCCCAGTTGCTGGATCTGGCAGCGCGGGTTGCCCGCAGTGATTCCACCGTGCTGATTTCCGGCGAGTCCGGCACCGGTAAAGAGGTGCTGGCGCGCTACATTCACCAGCAATCCCATCGTGCCAGTCAGCCGTTCATTGCGATCAACTGCGCGGCGATCCCGGACAATATGCTCGAAGCGACATTGTTCGGTCACGAGAAGGGGTCGTTCACCGGCGCCATCGCGGCGCAGGCCGGCAAGTTCGAGCAGGCCGACGGCGGCACCATTCTGCTCGACGAAATTTCCGAAATGCCCCTGGGTCTGCAAGCCAAGCTGCTGCGGGTCTTGCAGGAACGCGAGGTCGAGCGGGTGGGGGCGCGCAAGCCGATCACCCTCGACATTCGCGTAGTCGCGACCACCAACCGTGATCTGGCGGGTGAAGTGGCGGCGGGGCGGTTCCGTGAAGATCTCTACTATCGTCTGTCGGTGTTTCCACTGGCCTGGCGTCCGCTGCGTGAGCGGACCGCCGACATCCTGCCGCTGGCCGAGCGTCTTTTGACCAAGCACGTCAATAAAATGAAGCATGCGATGGCGAAGTTCTCGCCCGAGGCGCAGGCGTGCCTGATCGGTTATCCATGGCCGGGCAACGTGCGCGAGCTGGATAACGCGGTCCAGCGGGCGTTGATCCTCCAGCAGGGCGGCTTGATTCAGCCGCAGGATTTCTGCCTCTCCGGGCCTGCGCTGTTCGCCCCTTTGCCGGTGGCGATGCCACTCAGTCCCGTCATTCGTGAAGTCGAGATCGAGACTGATTCGGCCGGTGCGCTGGGCGATGACCTGCGTCGTCGCGAGTTCCAGATGATCATCGACACCCTGCGCACCGAGCGCGGTCGACGCAAGGAGGCTGCCGAAAAACTCGGTATCAGCCCGCGTACGCTGCGCTACAAACTGGCGCAAATGCGCGATGCGGGGATGGACGTCGAAGGCTATCTGTTCGCTACCTGAAGGGTGGTGCAAACGTTTGAAAACGCATTTCTCGAAGCGGTGCCCGTGAGCTGGCACCGTTGTTGCTAACACCTGAGTACCCGCCGAGTGAGTGTCAAAAAATTGCGGGCCGCCCAAGAGAGTAGACCATGAGCCAAGGTATTGAATTTAATCGGTTGATGATGGACATGAAGGCCATGCAAATGGACGCCATGTCGAAGCCGAAATCGACTGCCGCCGTCCCTGAAGTGGCAGGCAGCAGCTTTTCCGACATGCTCGGTCAGGCCATCAACAAAGTGAACGATACTCAACAGGCCTCGAGCCAATTGGCCAACGCGTTCGAAATCGGCAAAAGCGGCGTCGATCTGACGGACGTGATGATTTCCTCGCAGAAGGCCAGCGTGTCGTTCCAGGCACTGACCCAGGTGCGCAACAAGCTGGTTCAGGCTTATCAAGACATCATGCAGATGCCGGTTTAAGGACGAGATTGAGTCATGGCAGAAGCAGTCGCCGATAACGTTCCGGCCAAGGCCACCCCGATAGACGGCAAACCGCCGCTGTTCGGCCTGTCCTTCCTGGAAAACCTCTCCGAGATGACCGTGCTGCGTCAGGTGGGCCTGTTGGTCGGCCTGGCCGCGAGCGTGGCGATTGGCTTTGCCGTGGTGCTGTGGTCGCAGCAACCGGACTACCGGCCTCTGTACGGCAGCCTTGCCGGCATGGACGCCAAGCAGGTCATGGACACCCTGGCCTCCGCCGACATTCCCTACACCGTCGAACCGAATTCCGGCGCCTTGCTGGTCAAGGCCGATGACCTGTCCCGTGCGCGGCTCAAGCTCGCGGCCGCTGGTGTCACTCCCAGCGACGGCAACATCGGTTTTGAAATCCTCGACAAGGAACAGGGTCTGGGCACCAGCCAATTCATGGAAGCGACCCGTTATCGTCGCGGCCTCGAAGGCGAACTGGCCCGCACCATCTCCGCCCTGAACAACGTCAAGGGCGCACGCGTTCACCTGGCCATCCCGAAAAGTTCGGTGTTCGTGCGTGACGAACGCAAGCCAAGCGCATCGGTACTGGTCGAGTTGTACTCCGGTCGTTCGCTGGAGCCAGGCCAGGTCGTTGCCATTATCAACCTGGTGGCGACTTCCGTTCCCGAGCTGAGCAAATCGCAGATCACCGTCGTCGACCAGAAGGGCAACCTGCTGTCGGATCAGGCGGAAAATTCCGAAATGACCATGGCGGGCAAGCAGTTCGACTACAGCCGCCGCATGGAAAGCATGCTTACCCAGCGCGTGCACAACATTCTGCAACCGGTACTGGGCAACGATCGCTACAAGGCTGAAGTGTCGGCCGATATCGATTTCAGTGCCGTCGAATCCACCGCCGAGCAGTTCAATCCCGATCAGCCGGCGCTGCGCAGCGAGCAGTCGGTCAACGAGCAGCGCACCGCCAGCAATGGCCCGCAAGGCGTACCGGGCGCCCTGAGCAATCAGCCACCGTCGCCGGCGTCGGCGCCGCAAACCACCGGTGGCGCCCAGGCTTCCACCGGCATGGTGCAGCCAGGCCAGCCACTGGTTGACGCCAACGGTCAGCAGATCATGGACCCGGCCACCGGCCAGCCGATGCTCGCGCCGTACCCGGCAGACAAGCGTCAGCAATCCACCAAGAACTTCGAACTCGACCGTTCCATCAGCCACACCAAACAGCAGCAGGGTCGCCTGAATCGCCTGTCGGTGTCGGTGGTGGTGGACGATCAGGTCAAGATCAACCCGGCCAACGGCGAAACCACTCGTGCGCCGTGGAGCGCCGACGAATTGGCGCGCTTCACCCGTCTGGTACAGGACGCCGTCGGCTTCGACGCCAGCCGTGGCGACAGTGTCAGCGTAATCAACATGCCGTTCTCCGCCGAGCGCGGTGAAGTGATTGCCGACATTCCGTTCTACTCCCAGCCTTGGTTCTGGGACATCGTCAAACAAGTGCTGGGTGTGCTGTTCATCCTGGTGCTGGTGTTCGGCGTGCTGCGTCCGGTGCTGAACAACATCACCGGCGGCGGCAAAGGCAAGGAACTGGCCGGTCTGGGCGGTGACGTGGAACTGGGTGGCATGGGCGGTCTGGACGGTGAACTGTCCGGCGATCGCGTCAGCCTCGGTGGCCCGACCAGCATCCTGCTGCCGAGCCCGAGCGAAGGCTATGACGCTCAGTTGAACGCAATCAAGAGTCTGGTGGCAGAAGACCCGGGTCGTGTGGCCCAGGTCGTGAAAGAGTGGATTAACGCAGATGAGTGATAACCGAGCCGCCGTCGCCAAATTGTCCCGGGTCGATAAAGCCGCGATTCTGCTGCTGTCCCTGGGGTCGACCGATGCCGCACAAGTGCTGCGCCACATGGGCCCCAAAGAGGTTCAGCGGGTCGGCGTGGCCATGGCCCAGATGGGCAACGTCCACCGTGAGCAGGTCGAGCAGGTCATGAGCGAGTTCGTCGACATCGTCGGCGACCAGACCAGCCTGGGCGTCGGCTCCGACGACTACGTGCGCAAAATGCTCACCCAGGCCCTGGGCGAAGACAAGGCCAACGGCCTGATCGACCGCATCCTGCTGGGTGGCAACACCAGCGGTCTCGACAGCCTGAAATGGATGGAACCGCGTGCCGTTGCCGATGTGATCCGTTACGAGCACCCGCAGATCCAGGCGATCGTGGTCGCGTACCTCGATCCGGATCAGGCCGGTGAAGTACTGGGCAACTTCGACCACAAGGTGCGTCTGGACATCATCCTGCGCGTCTCGTCGCTGAACACCGTGCAGCCGGCGGCACTGAAAGAATTGAACCAGATCCTCGAGAAGCAGTTCTCCGGCAACTCGAACGCCTCGCGCACCACCCTGGGTGGCATCAAGCGGGCGGCGGACATCATGAACTTCCTCGACAGCTCGATCGAAGGCCAGCTCATGGACTCGATCCGCGAAGTCGACGAAGACCTGTCCGGTCAGATCGAAGATCTCATGTTCGTGTTCAACAACCTGGCCGATGTCGACGACCGCGGTATCCAGGCGCTGTTGCGCGAAGTGTCCTCCGATGTGCTGGTGCTGGCCCTCAAGGGTTCGGACGAAGGCGTCAAAGAGAAGATTTTCAAGAACATGTCCAAACGTGCTGCCGAACTGCTGCGCGACGACCTCGAGGCCAAAGGCCCGGTGCGCGTCAGCGACGTGGAAACGGCGCAGAAGGAAATCCTCACCATCGCCCGCCGTATGGCCGAAGCCGGAGAAATCGTGCTCGGTGGCAAGGGCGGCGAGGAAATGATCTAACACCATGGTCAAGAACGACGACGATGTGACGGACCTGATCCGTGCCCGGGATGTCCGTGGTTTCGAAACGTGGGCGATCCCGAGCTTCGATCCGCCGGCACCGGAACCGGAGCCGGAACCGGAGCCGGAACCGCCGGAAATGGAAGAAGTGCCGCTGGAGGAAGTCCAGCCACTGACCCTGGAAGAGCTCGAAAGCATCCGTCAGGAGGCTTACAACGAGGGTTTCGCCATCGGCGAAAAAGAAGGCTTTCACAGCGCCACCCTCAAGGTGCGCCAGGAAGCCGAAGTGGTCCTGACGGCCAAGGTCAACAGCCTTGAGCAGTTGATGGCGAACCTGTTCGAGCCCATCGCCGAGCAAGACACGCAGATCGAAAAGTCGCTGGTCGACCTTGTGCAGCACATTGCCCGTCAGGTGATCCAGCGCGAGCTGGCCATCGACTCGACGCAGATCGAACACGTCATGCGCGACGCCCTCAAGCTGTTGCCGCTGGGCGTGGGCAATGTGCGGCTGTACGTCAATCCGCAGGATTTCGAGCAGGTCAAAGCCCTGCGCGAACGCCATGAGGAAACCTGGCGTATCGTCGAGGACGAATCGCTGTTGCCGGGCGGTTGCCGGGTTGAAACCGAACACAGCCGGATCGATGCGAGCATCGAAACCCGTGTCGGCCAGGTCATGGCCAAGCTGTTCGATCAACTGCACGAACAGGCCCTGCACCCGGCCGAACCGGACCTGAGCCTGGATCTGCCGCAAACGCCGAAACCGGCACCGGTCACTGACGAGCCGCTCGCGGACGCCCCTGATGCGCCTTGAACGCACCAGTTTCGCCAAGCGCCTGAGCACCTACGCCGAGGCCACCGAAATTCCAGGCGCGCCGATCCTCGAAGGACGCCTGCTGCGCATGGTCGGCCTGACCCTCGAAGCCGAAGGTCTGCGCGCTGCCATGGGCACCCGTTGCATGGTGATCAACGACGACAGCTACCACCCGTCCCAGGTTGAAGCCGAAGTCATGGGCTTCTCCGGCAGCAAGGTTTTCCTGATGCCTGTTGGCAGTGTTGCCGGTATTGCGCCGGGCGCCCGTGTGGTGCCGCTGGCCGATACCGGTCGCCTGCCGATGGGCATGAGCATGCTCGGTCGCGTGCTGGACGGCGCCGGACGTGCGCTGGACGGCAAGGGCGGCATGAAGGCCGAAGACTGGGTGCCGATGGACGGCCCGACAATCAACCCGCTCAACCGTGATCCAATCAGCGAACCGCTGGACGTCGGCATCCGTTGCATCAATGGTTTGTTGACGGTCGGTCGCGGTCAGCGTCTGGGCCTGTTCGCCGGTACCGGTGTCGGTAAATCGGTGTTGCTGGGCATGATGACCCGCTTCACCGAGGCCGACATCATCGTCGTCGGCCTGATCGGTGAGCGGGGTCGTGAGGTTAAGGAATTCATCGAGCACATCCTCGGTGAAGAAGGCCTCAAGCGTTCCGTGGTAGTGGCATCACCGGCGGACGATGCGCCGCTGATGCGTCTGCGCGCGGCGATGTACTGCACGCGGATTGCCGAGTATTTCCGTGACAAGGGCAAGAATGTCCTGTTGCTGATGGATTCCCTGACCCGTTTCGCCCAGGCCCAGCGGGAAATCGCCCTGGCCATCGGCGAGCCGCCGGCGACCAAGGGCTATCCGCCGTCGGTGTTCGCCAAACTGCCGAAACTGGTGGAACGCGCCGGTAACGCGGAGAAGGGCGGGGGTTCGATCACCGCGTTCTACACCGTGCTGTCCGAGGGTGACGACCAGCAGGACCCGATTGCCGACTCGGCGCGGGGCGTGCTCGACGGCCACATCGTGTTGTCCCGGCGTCTGGCCGAGGAGGGGCATTACCCGGCCATCGACATCGAAGCGTCGATCAGTCGGGTAATGCCGGCCGTGGTGCCGCCTGATCACATGGTCCGGGCGCAATACTTCAAACAGCTGTGGTCCCGTTATCAGCAGAGTCGCGACCTGATCAGTGTCGGTGCCTATGTCGCCGGTGGTGATCGCGAGACTGACCTTGCCATCAATCTGCAGCCGCAACTGGTCAGGTACCTGCGCCAGGGGCTGAACGACAGCATCAGTCTGGGCGAAAGCGAGGCGTACCTCGAAACAATCCTCGCCCCTGCGACCGGCGGGTAACCGGTCATGGCCCTGAGCCGCGCCGCGCGTCTGGCACCGGTGGTGGAAATGGCCGAAAAGGCCGAGAAAACCGCCGTGCAGCGTCTCGGGTATTTCCAGGGGCAGGTGAAAGTGGCCGAAAGCAAACTTGCCGACCTGCATGCCTTTCGTCTGGATTACTCCGAGCAATGGATCGTACGCGGCAGCACCGGCGTGACCGGGCAGTGGCTGCTCGGGTTTCAGGGGTTTCTGACCCAGCTCGACACGGCGGTGGACCAGCAACGGCAGAGCCTGCAATGGCACCAGAACAATCTGGACAAGGCCCGCGAGGCCTGGCAGCAGGCGTTCGCCCGCGTCGAAGGCTTGCGAAAACTTGTACAACGCTATCGAGATGAAGCCCAGCGAGTCGAAGACAAGCGCGAGCAAAAGCTGCTGGACGAACTGTCCCAGCGTCTGCCGCGCCGCGATGCTTATTGACGGGGGGATCTCTGACAGTCTCCGGCGGCTTCCTGCCTTGCCCATGGCCCTTGCAAGTGCTAAACCTTGTACACGTTCGTCAATGACAAGGAAGCCAGTACATGTCAGTCGTTACAGAAGTCTCTCCCGATGGTCAAAAGCTGACGATTTCGATCAAGGGGCGGTTCGATTTCGGTCGCCATCAGGAGTTTCGCGAGTCTTATGAACGACTCGACAGGAAGCCCGACTCCATCGTGGTGGATCTGAAGGACGCCACTTACCTCGACAGCTCGGCTCTGGGCATGTTGCTTCTGCTGCGTGATCACGCCGGAGGCGACGACTCGGATGTGCGCGTGGTCAACAGCAATTCGGATGTGCGCAAGATCCTCGCCATTTCCAATTTCGACAAACTGTTCGACATCAGTTGACGGCCATGCAGCCGCAAGAGCCGCTGACGATCCTCATCGCCGAGGACAGCGCCGCCGACCGGTTGCTGTTGTCGACCATCGTCCGTCGTCAGGGGCATGCCGTGCTCACGGCCGCTAACGGTGCCGAAGCCGTTGAGGTGTTTTCCAGCCAGCAGCCCCATCTGGTGCTGATGGACGCGATGATGCCGGTCATGGATGGTTTCGAGGCCGCGCGGCAAATCAAGGTGCTGGCGGGTGAAAACCTGGTGCCGATCATATTCCTCACGTCGCTGACCGAAAGCGAAGCCCTCGCTAGATGCCTGGAGGCGGGGGGTGACGATTTTCTGGCGAAGCCTTACAACCAGGTGATCCTGTCCGCCAAAATCAAGGCGATGGACCGCTTGCGGCGTCTGCAGGCTACGGTCCTTCAGCAGCGCGACCTGATTGCCCGGCATCACGACTACCTGCTCAACGAGCAACGGGTCGCCAAGGCCGTGTTCGACAAAGTCGCGCACTCCGGTTGCCTGAGTGCGCCGAACATCCGGTACCTGCAATCACCCTATGCGCTATTCAATGGTGATCTGTTGCTGGCGGCCTATACACCTGCCGGCGACATGCATGTGTTGCTGGGTGACTTCACCGGTCACGGTTTGCCTGCGGCGGTGGGGGCCATGCCTCTGGCAGAAGTGTTCTACGGCATGACCGCCAAGGGCTACGGTCTGGCCGAAACCCTGCGTGAAATGAATGCCAAGCTCAAGCGCATCCTGCCGGTGGACATGTTCTGCTGCGCCACGCTGCTCTGTCTGAGTTTTCAACGACGCAGCGTGGAAATCTGGAACGGCGGCATGCCCGACGGTTACCTTCATCGCATCGCCACCGGGGAGCGGGTACCCCTTGCGGCACGGCATCTGCCGCTGGGAGTGCTCAGTCCTCAGGCCTTCGATGATCGCACCGAGGTGTTCTCGATGGCGGTGGGGGATCGCGTTTTTCTGCTGTCCGACGGCGTGATCGATACCTGCGATGCCAATGATCAGTTGTTCGGCGTCGAGCGCTTGCAGCAGGTGTTTGCCGGTAACCGGCAGCCGGATCGCCTGTTCGCCGAAATCGAGCAGGCGTTGCAGGATTTTCGCGGCGAAGCACGGGACGATGTGAGCATGGTCGAGGTCAGCCTGCTGGACATGGTGCAGGTCAATGCGCCGGCTCCGGTGTATTCCGACAGCGGCCAGTCCTGTCCGCTGGACTGGTCGGTGAGTTTTGAATTTCGCGGCGCTACGCTCAAACGCTTCAACCCGTTGCCCTACCTGTTGCAATTGCTGCTGGAGGTGCACGGTCTGCGCACCCAGAGCGGAGCGTTGTACAGTGTACTGGCCGAGCTTTACTCCAATGCGCTGGAGCATGGGGTGTTGGGGCTGGACTCCAGTCTCAAGCGCGATGCCTCGGGTTTTGCGCGTTACTATGAACAGCGCAACAAGCGTCTGGATGCCCTGCAGGACGGCTATGTGCGTGTGCATCTGCAGGTTCGTCCGCAAGGTGAAGGTGGTTGTCTGGTGGTGCGTGTCGAAGACAGCGGCAAGGGTTTTGACGTGGCGCGGGTGATGGAGCGTCCGCTGGACGATGTCCGTCTGTCGGGGCGTGGCGTCAGCCTGATCCGGCAATTGAGCAGAAACCCGAGCTGGTCCGACGATGGTCGCAGTGCTCGCGTGGAGTTTTTCTGGGAGGCTCTGGCATAATCCGCGCATTCTTGATCAAGGAGTGAACAAGTGACTGATGCCTGTGTAGATCGCGACGTGCTGAGCGCGTTGCAAGAAGTCATGGAGGATGGCTATCCGGAATTGCTGGATACGTTCCTGGCAGATTCCGAAGCGCGCCTGTGTGAATTGCAAAAAAACGCCGATGCCGACGCCTTGTCGTCTGTCGCCCACAGTTTCAAAGGCAGTAGCAGCAATATGGGGGCGACCCGCCTGGCCGAGCTTTGCCAGGAGCTGGAACAGCACGCCAAGGACAGGAGCCCCTCCGAAATCATCAAGCTGGTGGCCGAAATCCACGACGAATTCGCGCATGTGCGCCCCGTCTATGAGGCCGAGCGACAGCGCTCACCTGCCCATTGAGTCAGCCGTCCGGCGCTTTTGTCCGATGCCGGACGAAACTGGCCCGGCACTTGCAGTCATCTCGTTCAACTGTACCTTTGATCCCAGTGCAGCGGAGACCGTGCCATGCCTGCAACCCCTAACATTCTTCTTCAGACTGCCGCCCAGGCCAAGGCGCAAGCCGCCTCTGCCAAGTCGTCAGCGGTGGCCGCAGTGCCCGGGGACAAGGCCTCCAGCTTCGCTCAAGTATTTGCCGATCAGGGGCAGAACAAGCCTTGCGCTGCCACCGATAACTCGGTGGCACCCGCACGCGACAAGGACTCGGGCAGCGTGGGCAAGGCGGACGCCGGCAAGGATCAGTCTGCCGCTGCTGCATCGACGGTTGCCGATAGCGGCAAAGCCTTGCCCGCCGACAAAACGTCGTCGACCCCCTCGGACGACGACAAGGTTGCCAGCGACGATGCATCCGACACCCCGGCCACGCCGGTCGCCGACACTGCGCCTGTTGTGGATCCGGCACTGGATCCGGCGCTGATGCAAGTCGTGCAGCCGGTTGTCACGCCGCCGGTCGTGGCGGCACCTGTCGTTGAAACGCCAGCGAAGCCTGAGACCCAGGCGCCGGCGGTGGCTGCGCTGCCGGCGGCTGCCACGGCGACGCCTGTCGCCGACAGTGATTTCGATCCCGAGGCCGATCCGCTCGATGCGCTGCCGGTGCTGCGCATGGCGATGGAGCAGAGTGGTCACATTTCCGCTTCCAGCCAGTCGCAGCCCAAGGCGACGCCTGCGCAAGCCCAGGCTGATGGCGAGCTGACCTCGGCGCAGACGTTTGCCGCCGGCATGGCCAGCATGCTGGATGTGCAGGCTGACAAGGACAGCACCAGCCAAGGGGGCGAAAAATCCTTCGCTGGCCTGATCGACGATGGTCTGAAGGACTTGAAGTCCGCCACCAGCGATACCCGCGTCGATGATTTCGCCAACCGTCTGGCGGCACTGACTCAGGCGGCCACGCCGAAAACCGCCAACGCGGTGCCGGTGAACCAGCCGATCGCCATGCATCAGAATGGCTGGACCGAAGAAGTGGTCAACCGCGTCATGTACCTGTCGAGCAACAACCTGAAGGCTGCCGATATTCAGTTGCAGCCGGCCGAGCTGGGTCGTCTGGATATCCGGGTGAACATGGTGCCGGACCAGCAGACCCAGGTGACATTCATGAGCGCACACCCGAGCGTTCGCGAAGCGCTCGACGGCCAGATGCATCGTCTGCGTGACATGTTCACGCAGCAGGGCATGGGGCAGGTCGATGTCAACGTTGCCGACCAGAACCGTGGCTGGCAGGGGCAAGGCCAGGAACAGGCGCAGCAGGGGCAGGCTGGTCGCACCAGCGCCGCCGGCGGTCGCCTGGATTCGGCCGAAGAAGAGTTGACGCCGGCGGCCGTGGCTGAAGCCGCCGCTCAAACCACCAGCGTGATCGGCAGCAGCGCCGTCGACTACTACGCCTGATTCAGCGCTGAAAAAAACTGTGGGAGCCAGCCTGCTGGCGATGAGGGTCTGATAGTCAACACAGGGTTGACTGCCAGGCCGCTATCGCCAGCAGGCTGGCTCCCACATTGCTTTGCGGTGCGCCCGATTTCTCCCTCCGACACTTCTGGCATAACACTTGCTCTTGCCTTGCCGTGCGACTGTGAAAACCCGATTAGTGACGGATTATTGGCATGGCGAAGAGCGAAGCAGCAGCAGTAAAAGACCCCGCAACCAAAGGCAAACTCAAGATGATCATTGCGATCGTTCTCGGGTTGCTGCTGGCCATCGGCGCGTCTGTAGGGGCGACCTGGTTCTTCATGCACAGCGCCCAGAGCAAACCTGCGGCTGCAGTGGAAACCGCTCCGGTTGGCAAGCAGCCGGCGATTTTCGAGCCGATGGCGCCGGCCTTCGTGGCCAATTACAACCAGAACGGCCGTCAGCGCTACATGCAGGTGAGTATCACCATGCTGGCGCGCAATCAGGCTGATCTGGACGCGCTCAAAGTGCACATGCCGGTGATCCGCAACAACCTGGTGATGCTCTTTTCCGGTCAGGACTTCGCCACACTGGCGACGCCGGTCGGTCAGGAGATGTTGCGCCAGAAGGCCACGGCCAGCGTCCAGGAAGTGGCGCAGAAAGAGCTGGGCAAAGTGGTGATCGAACAGTTGCTTTTCACTAATTTCGTACTGCAGTAGGAACACGACATGGCCGTGCAGGATCTGCTGTCCCAGGATGAAATCGACGCGCTGTTGCATGGCGTCGACGATGGTCTGGTACAGACCGATAACGCTGCCGAACCCGGCAGTGTCAAAAGCTACGACCTGACCAGCCAGGATCGCATCGTCCGTGGACGCATGCCGACTCTGGAGATGATCAACGAGCGTTTTGCCCGCTATACCCGCATCAGCATGTTCAACATGCTGCGCCGCTCGGCGGACGTTGCCGTCGGTGGCGTGCAGGTGATGAAGTTCGGCGAATACGTGCACTCGCTGTACGTGCCGACCAGCCTCAACCTGGTCAAGATCAAACCCCTGCGCGGCACCGCGCTGTTCATCCTCGACGCCAAACTGGTGTTCAAGCTGGTGGACAACTTCTTCGGCGGCGACGGCCGTCACGCCAAGATCGAAGGGCGTGAATTCACCCCGACCGAACTGCGTGTGGTGCGCATGGTGCTGGAACAGGCGTTCGTCGATCTGAAGGAAGCCTGGCAGGCGATCATGGAAGTCAATTTCGAGTACATCAACTCGGAAGTGAACCCGGCCATGGCCAACATCGTCGGCCCGAGCGAAGCGATCGTGGTCTCCACGTTCCACATCGAACTCGATGGCGGTGGCGGCGACCTGCACGTGACCATGCCGTACTCGATGATCGAGCCGGTGCGCGAAATGCTCGACGCCGGTTTCCAGTCGGACCTCGACGACCAGGACGAGCGCTGGGTCAACGCCCTGCGTCAGGACGTGCTCGATGTCGACGTGCCGATTGGCGCCACCGTGGCTCGCCGCCAGTTGAAACTGCGCGACATCCTGCACATGCAGCCGGGTGACGTGATCCCGGTCGAGATGCCGGAAGACATGATCATGCGCGCCAACGGCGTGCCGGCCTTCAAGGTCAAGATGGGCTCGCACAAAGGCAACCTCGCGTTGCAGGTGATCGAGCCGATCGAGCGTCGCTGAGGCGACGCAACACCCCTTACGCCTTTAACTGAATTGTTGCCCGCCGAGGACAAATGATGAACGACGAAATGAACGCCCAGGACGATCAGGCACTGGCCGACGAATGGGCTGCGGCCCTGGAAGAGACCGGTGATGGCAGCCAGGCCGACATCGACGCACTGCTGGCCGCCGACGCTGGCACTTCGAGCTCCAACCGTCTGCCGATGGAAGAGTTCGGCAGCGTGCCGAAGAGCAACGAGCCGGTCAGTCTGGATGGTCCAAACCTGGATGTGATTCTCGACATCCCGGTTTCCATCTCCATGGAAGTGGGCAGCACCGACATCAACATCCGCAACCTGCTGCAACTCAACCAGGGTTCGGTGATCGAGCTTGATCGCCTGGCCGGTGAGCCACTGGATGTGCTGGTCAATGGCACCCTCATCGCTCACGGCGAAGTGGTCGTGGTCAACGAAAAGTTCGGCATCCGCCTGACCGACGTGATCAGCCCAAGCGAACGCATCAAGAAGCTGCGCTGAGTGAAAAAGGTTCTGGGTTCCTTGCTGGCCGCGGTGCTGGCACTGCCATTGACTGTCATGGCTGCAGAGCCTGCGGCCGCGACCGCTGCTGCGGCGTCTCCCGCGGCGCCCGCGATTGCTCCGGCAGTCAGCAGTGGTGTCGCCGGGCAATTGACGCAGTTGGTATTCGGCCTGTTGCTGGTGCTGGGGCTGATCTTCTTCCTCGCCTGGCTGCTGCGCCGGGTGCAGAACGCGGGACCGGCGGGCAAGGGGCAGGTGATCGAGCTGATCGGTTCCCGAGCGCTCGGCCCGCGTGACCGTCTGATGCTGGTGCAGGTCGGCAACGAGCAGATTCTGCTTGGCCTGAGCCCCGGCACCATCACCGCGCTGCATGTGCTCAAGGAGCCGGTGGACGTCCCGGCCACCTCCGAAAAAGCGACTCCGGAATTTGCCCAGCATCTGTTGAAGATCCTCGGCAAGGATCAGAAGGATAAGAAGTAATGGGTGCGTTGCGCATCGTCTTGACCCTGGCCTTGATGTTGGCCGCGCCACTGGCGTTCGCCGCCGATCCGTTGTCGATCCCGGCGGTCACCCTGGGCACCAATGCCAACGGGGCGCAGGAGTATTCGGTCAGCCTGCAGATCCTGCTGATCATGACGGCGCTGAGTTTCATCCCGGCTGCCGTCATTCTGATGACCAGCTTCACCCGGATTATCATTGTCTTCTCGATCCTGCGTCAGGCCCTCGGCCTGCAACAGACGCCGTCGAACCAGATTCTCACCGGCATGGCGCTGTTCCTGACCCTGTTCATCATGGCGCCGGTGTTCGACCGGGTGAACAACGATGCCTTGCAGCCGTACCTGGCGGAGAAACTCACCGCCCAGCAAGCGGTGGAAAAGGCCCAGGTGCCGATCAAGGACTTCATGCTCGCGCAGACCCGTTCCAGCGATCTCGAGCTGTTCATGCGTCTGTCCAAACGCACCGATATCGCGACGCCGGATCAGGCGCCGCTGACCATTCTGGTGCCGGCGTTTGTGACGTCCGAATTGAAAACCGCGTTCCAGATCGGCTTCATGATCTTCATTCCGTTCCTGATCATCGACCTGGTGGTGGCCAGTGTGCTGATGGCGATGGGTATGATGATGCTGTCGCCGCTGATCATTTCCCTGCCGTTCAAAATCATGCTGTTCGTGCTGGTGGATGGCTGGGCGCTGATCATCGGCACCCTGGCCAGTAGCTTCGGAGGTGTTTCGCCATGACGCCGGAAGTTGCGGTCGATATCTTTCGTGAAGCGCTGTGGCTGACCACGATGATGGTCGCGATCCTGGTGGTTCCGAGTCTGCTGGTGGGCCTGCTGGTGTCGATGTTCCAGGCCGCGACGCAGATCAACGAACAGACCCTGAGCTTTCTGCCGCGTCTGCTGGTGATGCTGGTGACCCTGATCGTCGGCGGTCCGTGGATCATCCAGACCTTCATGGAATACATCATCCAGCTGTACAAAAACATTCCGCTGGTCATCGGCTAGGTCATGCAATCGCTGCTTCAGTTGACCGACACCCAGATCAGCACCTGGGTGGCGACGTTCATGCTGCCGCTGTTTCGCATCGGCTCGATGCTGATGGTGATGCCGGTCTTCGGCACCACGCTGGTTCCCAAACGCATCCGCCTGTACCTCGCACTGGCGATCACTGTGGTGATCTCGCCGAACCTGCCGCCGATGCCTGCGGTGAGTCCGCTGGATCTCAGTGGCTTGCTGTTGATCGCCGAGCAGATCCTGGTCGGGGCAGTGCTCGGGTTCTCCTTGCAACTGTTCTTCCAGGCTTTCGTGATCGCGGGGCAGATCGTTGCGATCCAGATGGGCATGGGCTTCGCCTCGATGATCGACCCTACCAACGGCGTGTCGGTGGCGGTGATCGGGCAGTTCTTCACCATGCTGGTGACGTTGCTGTTTCTCGGCATGAACGGTCACCTCGTCGTCTTCGAGGTGCTGACGGAAAGCTTCACCACGCTGCCGGTGGGTGCAGGCCTGATGACCGCGCATTACTGGGAACTGGCCGGCAAGCTCGGCTGGGTGCTGGGCGCGGCATTGATGCTGGTGCTGCCAGCGGTCACTGCGCTGCTGGTGGTCAACATTGCGTTCGGTGTGATGACCCGTGCGGCGCCGCAACTGAACATCTTCTCGATCGGTTTTCCGCTGACCCTCGTGCTCGGTCTGTTCATCGTCTGGGTCGGTCTGGCAGACATTCTCAATCAGTATCAGCCGCTGGCCGTCGAAGCCTTGCAGCTGCTACGCGAACTGGCACAGGCGCGCTGAGTCATGGCAGAGAGCGAGAGCGGTCAGGATAAAACAGAAGACCCCACGGAGAAGCGCAAGAAGGACTCCCGGGAAAAGGGCGAGATTGCGCGCTCCAAGGAGCTCAACACCCTGGCCATCATGCTCGCCGGTTCCGGTGCGCTGCTGGTGTTTGGCGGCATGCTGGCGCAGGACCTGATGGAACTGATGCGCATGAACTTCACGCTGTCGCGAGAAGTGATCATGGATCAGGGGGCCATGGGCAAGTTCCTGATGAGCTCCGGGCTGACAGCGCTGGTGGCGATCCAGCCGATCATGATCACTTTGCTGCTGGCTGCGTTTCTCGGGCCGATCGCGCTCGGCGGCTGGCTGTTCGCCGCGGGCTCTCTGGCACCCAAGTTCAGTCGGATGAACCCCGCTTCGGGGTTCAAGCGCATGTTCTCCATGAAGTCGGTGGTCGAACTGCTCAAGGCATTGGCCAAGTTTCTGATCATTCTGGCCGTGGCGCTGGTGGTGCTGTCCGGGGATGTCGACGACCTGTTGCGCATCGCCCATGAGCCGATGGACCGGGCCATCATCCACAGCCTGCAAGTGGTCGGCTGGAGCACCCTGTGGATGGCGTGCGGGTTGATCATTATCGCGGCAGTCGACGTCCCGGTGCAGATCTGGGAGAGCATCAAGAAGCTCAAGATGACCAAGCAGGAAGTGCGCGACGAGCACAAGGATCAGGAAGGCCGGCCGGAGGTCAAGCAGCGGATCCGTCAGGTGCAGCGCGAGATGTCGCAGCGGCGGATGATGGCGGCGATCCCGGATGCCGATGTGGTCATCACCAACCCGACGCACTACGCCGTGGCCCTCAAGTACGATTCGGAGAAGGGTGGGGCGCCGGTGTTGCTGGCCAAGGGCAGCGACTTCCTGGCGCTGAAGATCCGCGAGATCGCCGTGGCCAACGAAGTCATGCTGCTCGAATCGCCAGCCCTGGCGCGTTCGATCTATTACTCCACCGAGCTGGAAGAAGAGATTCCCGGCGGTCTGTACCTGGCGGTCGCTCAGGTTCTGGCCTACGTCTACCAGATCCGCCAGCACCGCGCAGGCAAGGGCAAGTTCCCGGAACCGCTCAAGGACGACCTGCCGATTCCGCCGGATCTGCGGCGCGATTCCTGATTTTTTGGTGATGAAAAAAACCGCCTTCCGGTTGAACCCGGTGGCGGTTTTTTTACGCCTGATGACCTGTGTTGCTTGTGAGGCCGCCTTCGCGGGCAAGTCGAATCGTCGCACCGCCGCTCCCACAGGGAAATGCATTCCAAATGTGGGAGCGGGCTTGCCCGCGAAGGCGTCAGCCACCACGACGCATTTCTCAAGCCTTTACACAGAGGTCTGCGACGGCGGTAGTTCCAGATTATTCAGCACCCGATTCGCTGCCAGCTCCCCGAGCATGATCAGTTGCCCGATCCCCATCAGCGTCCTGCGCTGCGAGGCGGGCATGAGGTGAGCAAAGTCATTGGCGATGGTTCTGGCTGAAGCGAGGGTTTCGCAGAGTTCGACCAGCAGCTCTTCGTTTTTGAAGTCTGCGGTGACGGCAAACATTCGACGGGTTTTGCGCGGCGGTGCAGTGGAGCCGGGCGGGCAGAGATAGTGATCGAGCGCGCGATCGGCGGCTTCGTGAAGCTTTCTGGAGTCGAGGGATTCGTAGGGCGAGGCGGGGTCGGTTTCGGGCGGATTGGGTGTTGGTTTGATCATGGTGAAGCTCCTGAGGTTATGGAGCCACTTTCGCCTGTCGCTAAACAAGTGAAGGTGGCAGCTGTACGCAGGTTAGCGAACCGGTCTCAGGCACCCCGGCAGACCCAAAGGTCTCCCGCATACAGCCACCATAACGTTATTGCGGACGAAGAGTCCCACAACGAAGCCATGAACGCTGATGCGCTGAGAAAGTTCGAGTCGCTAAACCCGATCGCTGATTCGTCAGCGACCGATCCACAATAGAACCCGCCCCCAAGGCGCACAAGCCAGCGGATTCTGGCGTAGCTGTAGGCAATGGCGCAAGGATTCGTAGCCTGTAAGGCGTGACTGAAAGTGTCTTTTAAACGGCTGAGTTTAAAAGGCACTTTGTGCTGATTTCTCGGGTCTCTTCGCGAGCAAGTCGCATCGTCGCTCCCACATTTGGAATGCATTTCTCTGCGGGAGCGAGCTAGCAGGTTAATAAATACGTCCCTTTTTTGCGAAACGCCCGATGCGATGCATCGGGCACTGGCGGTGAAACAGGTGTAGACCTATTTCAGGACTTGATAAAGTAAAAAGCGCTCAATGGACGATTGAGAAGTTATCTAGGTATGAGTCGCCTCCTCCATCAGTTATGTCTATAAATTTAATTTTTCTGTTTGGTGTTTCTGTTATGTCAACCCATACTTGCTTCTGTTCACCATATGATGGGGTGGACCCGGCTTTAATTAGTTGTAGGTTTTCATCGTAGCATTTGTATGGTGATGGGATTCTAGAGCCGTCGGCAATTCCGAATCTAATGCTTTTTGCTGGTTGTTTTAGTGTGAATCTTAGAGTTGCGCCGGGGCTAATGTATAAAAACTTTTCTGTTATAGGGGGGGCATAAGAACTGCCGTTGGCACCGATAGCTACGCGTGCTGCTACTACCGTAACGGTCATGCTGGGGAAGTCCATGACTGTGCCAACGGGCTTTTCACCCACTATGCCTGTCTCGAAACCCTCTAAGGTCACTAAAGGGTTTTTCAATAAGTTTAAAGTCAAGGTCGGGAAAGCAATGGGTGCCAAATTGTTGGTGGTGCCTGGCAATACTTCAAGAGATACATTGAATTCAGTATCATGTTTCAGAGTTAATAATTGCTCTCTGGTTAGTGTTTCTTTTATTCCGGAACTCACTTCTGTTGCTGTTATCTTGTGGTTGGTTAGTATTGGTAATGTCTGGTCGCTGTTGTTGTTGTCTTTTCCAGAGATTTTTAGTTGCACAATGTTTTCAGTGCTGATACCTGTCCATGGCAGCACGGTAACCTGAGCATTTCCGTCAAAAGAATTCAAATTCAGCACTTTGTCATCCGGTGCTTGTGGAATTTTCGGCGAG
Source organism: Pseudomonas fluorescens (assembly GCF_012974785.1). Taxonomy (GTDB): domain Bacteria; phylum Pseudomonadota; class Gammaproteobacteria; order Pseudomonadales; family Pseudomonadaceae; genus Aquipseudomonas; species Aquipseudomonas fluorescens_BT. Next base: position 1,760,905 of record NZ_CP027561.1, read on the forward strand.
GGTAACCGTGCATCTTCATCTGCAATCTTCAACACGTTCAAAGGCAGAATCGGCGATTTGCCGAACTGGGCGTTGTTGCGATTCAAATTCCAGCGCAGTTGGATCGTTTGACCATGCCGCGCGGCAAGAAATGCAGGGCTCAATACGGTGTTCACTCGCTTGTTGCTGTTGAACTCCACCAAAGGAAACTGCGGCGACCCCGCTGGTGGATTGACTTCCACCAGCCGTGCCCGATCGCCGCTCAGTGCTTCAAGGAATTCGATGCGCACCGTAATTCCTTCCGGATAGGCCAAAACATCAATAGGATCTTCTGCCGGTGCTACAAGAAACGGTGGCAGTAGATCCTCCAGCGCTGTCCCGATGCGCAACGTCAATTCATGAGAATGCCCCAGCGTCTCGCCCGCCCGCTGAATGTTGTAATCGGCAACCACCGTACCGTTCAGGTTGGCGGTCACATATTTTTTATCCACGGTAATGCGCACAGGCCGGCCAGCGGTGGCAGGGATCAGATCGACATGACCATTGGTGCTGCCACCGCTGGCGGAGCCGCGCCAACGGTAGTTCACGCGATCTTTGTCGCGGGTGTCGAGGTGCGGCGCCACCAGCACGGCACCGGTCGGTGGCACGTTTTCCGGATCGAGCACGTCGTTGGCACCTGTGCCCTCGACTTCCGGTCGCTTGAACGTCGGCAAGGCCACGCCGACCTGCATCCTGAACGGCAGCGACTCGCGAACGCTCAACAGCCCCGTTTCGCTGTCGGTGACGACGTAATAGACCGTGACGTTCAGGCCGTTGAAGCGCTGGATTTCGGCATTGCTCACGCTGCGCAGGACGGGTTGATTGTCCGCTACGTCGCCGACCGTGCGGGGATCCTCGTAGTAAACCTTGTCACCGCCGGGCTTCTGGGCCGACCAGATCAGGTTGATCAGGTGGCTGCTGTTGCGACCGGGATACCAAGGGATCTGCACGGTCGCCCACTTCGTTTCGGATGGCAACGTTCCGCCCGTTGCCTCGACGACGGTAGGGGCGACTAACTGGCTGATGTCGCCAATCACGGTGACGCTGGCATTTTTTGAGCGGCGGTCGCTTTCATCGCTGCGACGGCGCACATAGCCGACCGAGGCTGCGCCTTTGGCGATGGCTTTGACGGCGGCGTTGGGGATCGTGAAGTCGAGATGAAAGGGCACGAACTCCACTCGCATCGATAACGGCCCGACGATGATTTGCGAGCCTTGCGCGGGGGTGCCGGTCCAGGTCAGGAGCACTTCGTCGTAAACGGCAAAGTCCTTCGTCGGCGTGTACACGCGAACGATGACATCGTCGTCACCCAGTGTGTCGAGGTCCACCCGATCGGTCGGCTGGCCGTTGACCAGCACCTGCGGTGCATCCAGCCGATTGCCCCCCAGGTCCACCAACACGTGATGCGTCGCCGACCACGGCGCGCGTTCGTCCGGGTAGTTACCGCAGCGATCAATGGGCTGATAAGCCACCGCGACACGATCGCCGTCCCCGGCGGCGTCGATGAGGGCGCGGCTGAAAACGACCTCGATCGGGTTTTTGATCGGGTCCTGGGCCTGTTCCGGCGTAACGACATGCACCCGTTGCTGGCTGCCCCAGCGGGCGAGAATGCGGTCGTATCGGGTGAGGTTGCGGTAGGGCACGATACGCATCGTCACCCCCTCGGGCGGCAGGTTTTCATCGACCTCCTTATGAGAGAGGGTGAACTTGAGATCGGAGTGGCCGTCCTCGCCCGGATCGTCATCGTACTCGCCGGGTCGCGAGAGTTTGACCAGTAAAGTCTGGAAGGGCGTCGAGTCCTCCGGGGTCTGGTTCTTGCGTGTAACCCGGTAGAACACGGGTGTGGCATCCCCCTCATGTACTTGGCCCTTGGCAATGCTGAATGCCACATCTTTGTCGAGCTCGTCGGCGTTTAAGAGTTCTTTGCTCCAGATCGCTGCGCTGTCATTGCCCCAGAACACCTCGACCAGATCGCCAATGGACATGATCAACCAGGCGGGGATGATGCCTTGCAGACCGCCTTCCACGGCTCTGATGGGAATGCCTGCGTCATAGTGTTCGGCGGGGTTGAGGGTAACCTGGGACGGAAAATACAGTGACTTCAGGGCCAGGGGGGGAACAGGCAGTTTCTGACCATTCATGCTACGGACTCCGAACGATGTGTGGGCATGGAGTGATTTAGCTCGCAGCGAGAGATTTGCGCACCTGTTAGATCTTACAGGTGGCGACGAGTGGTCATTAATGAAGAACGCACTTGTGCAGGCGCTTCCGCGGGCTGGAACCGCTCAAGGACGACCTGCCGATTCCGCCGGATCTGCGGCGCGATTCCTGATTTTTTGGTGATGAAAAAAACCGCCATCCGGTTGAATCCGGTGGCGGTTTTTTTACGCCTGATGACCTGTGTTGCTTGTGAGGCCGCCTTCGCGGGCAAGTCGAATCGTCGCACCGCCGCTCCCACAGGGAAATGCATTCCAAATGTGGGAGCGGGCTTGCCCGCGAAGGCGTCAGCCACCACGACGCATTTCTCAAGCCTTTACACGGAGGTCTGCGACGGCGGTAGTTCCAGATTATTCAGCACCCGATTCGCTGCCAGTTCCCCAAGCATGATCAATTGCCCGATCCCCATCAGCGTCCTGCGTTGCGAGGCGGGCATGAGGTGGGCGAAGTCATTGGCGATGGTTCTGGCTGAAGCGAGGGTTTCGCAGATCTCGACCAGCAGCTCTTCGTTTTTGAAGTCTGCGGTGACGGCAAACATTCGACGGGTTTTGCGCGGCGGTGCAGTGGCGCCGGGCGGGCAGAGATAGTGATCGAGCGCGCGGTCGGCGGCTTCGTGAAGCTTTCTGGAATCGAGGGGTTCGTAGGGCGAGGCGGGGTTGGTTTCGGGTGGGTTGGGTGTTGGTTTGATCATGGTGAAGCTCCTATAAGAGTGGAGCCGCACGAAACTGTCGCTAAACAGAAAGGTGGCGGCTGTACGCGGGTTAGCGAACCGGTTATAGGCACCCGGCAGACCCGAGGGTCTCCCGCATACAGCCACCATAGCGGAGTTGCAGACATTGAGTCTGCGACAAGGCATGGAGCGCTGGTGCACCTATTTATGATTCGAGTCGCTAAACCCGATCGCTGATTCGTCAGCGACCGATCCACAATAGAACCCGACCCCAAGGCGCACAAGCCGGCGGATTCTGGCGTAGCTGTAGGCAATGGCGCAAGAATTCGTAGCCTCGAAGGCGTGTCTGAAGGTGTCTTTTAAACACGGGAGTTTAAAAGACAATGGGTGCCGTCGGTCTGAAACGTCCCGCGACCTGTTAGTTCTGACAGTAGACGCGTGTTGTTCCCGGGCGCCTTATAAATCCTGAATTCACGCCGTTGCCTATTCGCACTCTGCGAACGCAGTGGTTGATAACTCATTCACTTGAAGTAGGGGATAGAACATGACAGGGCGCGTTTACCGAAAACTGCCGGGCATGGAGATGGAGTTCGTTTCAGGGAAGCTGGAAAGGGACGCAGGCGAGCGGGCCATCGTCTATGAGGTGACGTGCGACCTGAAGTTGGACTTTCTCAATTTTCTGGTCATGGCCAATCAGTACATTCCGAATTATCTGGATAACCCCATCAATGCGATCCGGCCTGAACTGGCCGGGTTTGCGTATCACTACTCCTACAACTACTTCTTTGGCGCGGCCGGTAATATCAGCAATAACCCGTCGTTGTTCGCTCTATTCACCGACCGTGGTTATTACATGGACCAGTGGGCGAGGGATGGCGGGCCAGTAGAACAACGATATGGAAAACCCTCATTCACGTTGGTCGGCAACCAATTGCGCATCACGTCGCGGCAGTACTTTCGGCTGGATGCGGGGGCTCCTCCGATCGAAATCAGCGACCTGCCATTCATCCGTTTCGAATGGGCATTTAATCTGATGGAGGGGCATGCGAAGTCCACTGATGTCGCGCCTGTCACCATGGTGGTACTGATGTCTACGGAGGAGGACGTTGTCGATGTCGATGGGCACAGCGTGTTCAGGGGCACGCGCTATCTGGATAATGCAGCCCTCTCTTTCGGTCCGATCACACCAGCGCACATTCTGGTAGCCAGTTGACTGTCGGGGTTTCATCTCACTGAACATCGCTGAACAGGGGGCGGGCGCACGACGTGCGTGCCGCCCCTTTGTGCATTCATCACCCCTCTGTTTCAAGCCTTGGCAAAAGTTGGAAGGCTTCTTGCAGTAGCCGCCGTGCGCCTGCTTCGGGCGTCAAAAGTTTGCTTTAAAGGAACGGGGAAAACCGGTGGATCGCTCTCAGTTAATCAACAGTGCTCGCTCGAACATTGCCGATCTCAGTCGGGGCAATCTGGGTGTGCCGCTGTTGCTGCTGGTCATGCTGGCGATGATGATGTTGCCGGTGCCGCCGTTCCTGCTCGACGTGTTCTTCACCTTCAATATTGCCCTGTCGATCGTCGTGCTGCTGGTCTGCGTGTACGCCTTGCGGCCGCTGGATTTTGCGGTGTTTCCGACGATCCTGCTGGTGGCGACGCTGTTGCGACTGGCGCTGAACGTGGCGTCGACGCGGGTGGTGATGCTCCATGGTCAGGACGGCCACGCCGCTGCCGGCAAGGTGATCCAGGCCTTCGGTGAGGTGGTGATCGGCGGCAACTACGTGGTCGGTATCGTGGTCTTCGCGATCCTGATGATCATCAACTTCGTCGTAGTGACCAAGGGTGCCGGGCGGATCTCCGAGGTGAGCGCGCGTTTCACCCTCGATGCGATGCCCGGCAAGCAAATGGCGATCGACGCCGACCTCAACGCCGGTCTGATCGACCAGAACCAGGCCAAGGCCCGTCGTTCCGAAGTCGCCCAAGAGGCTGAGTTCTACGGTTCGATGGACGGTGCCAGCAAGTTCGTTCGCGGTGACGCCATTGCCGGCCTGCTGATTCTGTTCATCAACCTGATCGGCGGCATGGCCGTCGGTATCTTCCAGCACAACATGTCCTTCGCTGACGCCGGCAAGGTGTACGCCTTGCTGACCATCGGTGACGGTTTAGTGGCGCAATTGCCATCACTGTTGTTATCGACAGCGGCAGCGATCATGGTGACCCGTGCTTCCGGCTCGGAAGACATGGGCAAACAGATCAATCGCCAGATGTTCGCCTCGCCCAAGGCGCTGGCGGTGGCCGCCGGTCTGATGGCGGTCATGGGGCTGGTGCCGGGCATGCCGCACTTCTCGTTCCTGACCATGGCCGCGCTGGCCGCCGGTGGTGCTTATCTGTTCTGGAAAAAGCAGAACGTGGCCAAGGTGCAGGCGCTGGAAGAGGTCAAGCGTCAGCAGGAACTGCTGCCGTCGCCGGCCCGTGCCATGGAAACCAAGGAGCTGGGCTGGGACGACGTGACGCCCATCGACATGATCGGCCTGGAAGTCGGCTATCGCCTGATTCCGCTGGTGGACCGCAACCAGGGCGGCCAGTTGCTGGCGCGAATCAAGGGCGTGCGCAAGAAGCTCTCCCAGGACCTTGGCTTCCTGATGCCGACCGTACACATCCGCGACAACCTCGACCTGGCGCCGAGCGCCTATCGCCTGACCCTGATGGGGGTGATCCTGGCCGAAGCCGAGATCTATCCGGATCGCGAACTGGCGATCAACCCGGGGCAGGTCTACGGCACGCTCAACGGCATCACCGCCAAAGATCCGGCTTTTGGCCTGGAGGCGGTGTGGATCGAAGTCAGCCAGCGCGCCCAGGCGCAATCGCTCGGTTACACCGTGGTGGACGCCAGCACCGTGGTCGCCACCCACTTGAACCAGATTCTGTACAAGCACTCCAGCGAGCTGATCGGCCACGAAGAAGTGCAGCAACTCATGCAATTGCTGGCCAAGAGCTCGCCAAAACTGGCTGAAGAGCTGGTGCCGGGTGTGGTCACGTTGTCGCAGTTGCTCAAAGTTTTGCAGGCGCTGTTGGCCGAACACGTGCCGGTGCGCGACATCCGCAGCATTGCCGAAGCCATCGCCAACAACGCCGCCAAGAGTCAAGATACCGCCGCGTTGGTGGCTGCCGTGCGCGTTGGCGTATCCCGCGCCATCGTCCAAAGCATTGTAGGCACTGACTCCGAGCTGCCTGTGATCACCTTGGAACCAAGGTTGGAACAAATATTGCTCAACAGTCTGCAGAAGGCAGGACAAGGCTCGGAAGAGGGCGTTCTGCTGGAGCCGAGCATGGCCGAGAAACTGCAGCGTTCGCTGATCGAAGCGGCGCAGCGTCAGGAAATGCAAGGACAACCGGTGATCCTGTTGGTAGCAGGCCCGGTTCGCGCGATGCTCTCGCGCTTCGGCCGCCTGGCAGTTCCTGGACTGCATGTGCTGGCCTACCAGGAAATTCCGGACAACAAGCAAGTGACCATCGTTGCGACAGTAGGGCCCAACGGCTGAGGTAGTGGTTTATGCAAGTTAAGCGTTTTTTCGCCGCCGATATGCGTCAGGCCATGAAGCTGGTTCGTGATGAGCTGGGCGCTGATGCCGCCATCATTGGCAACCGCCGCATTGCCGGCGGTGTCGAGCTGACGGCGGCGCTGGATTACAAACTGTCGGCGCTGGCCCCGCGTGTTCCGAACATGGAACTCGAGGACGAGTTGCGCAAGACCCAGTCGCGTATCGTCACCGCCCAGGCCGAACTGAGCCTGCGTGGTGAAGCCGACGGCAACACCAATCTCCAGCTGTTCGCCGGGCTGCCATTGACCGCCGGCCTGCCGCTGACCGCAGCCGAGCCTCTGACAGAACCGACGTATGCTGCTCCGGCCCGTCCAGCCCCGGCACCTGCGCCGGCGGCCGCTGGTGTCGATCCGCGTGCGCTGGATTCGATGCGTTTCGAACTCAACAGCCTGCGCGAGCTGATGGAAGTACAGCTCGGCACCCTGGCCTGGAATCAGCTGCAAGGCAGCCGCCCGGCTCAGGCGAATCTGTATCGTCGTCTGCAGCGCATCGGTTTGTCGGGCCCGTTGTCCCGTGATCTGCTGTCGATGATCACCGAGATCGACGAACCTCGTCAGGCCTGGCGCATGCTGCTGGCGCACCTGGCACGAATGATTGCCGTACCGGAAGTCGAGCCGCTGGAAGAGGGCGGGATCATTGCCATGGTCGGCCCGGCCGGCATGGGCAAGACCACTACTCTGGCCAAACTCGCTGCCCGCTACGTGCTCAAGTACGGCGCGCAGAACATCGCGCTGGTGAGCATGGACAGTTTCCGCATTGGTGCTCAGGAACAGTTGAAAACCCTGGGCCGGATCCTCAATGTGTCGGTGACCCACGTCGATCCGGGCCAGTCCCTGGTGCAGGCGCTGGATCCACTGCTGCGCAAGCGCGTGGTGCTGATCGATACCGCCGGCCTGCAGGCCAGCGATCCGGCCCTGCGCATGCAGCTGGAAAGCCTGGCCGGTCGTGGCATTCGGTCGAAAAATTATCTGGTGCTGGCAACCACCAGCCAGAAACAGGTTCTAACCGCCGCTTATCACAGTTACAAGCGTTGCGGGCTGGCCGGGTGCATCCTGACTAAACTGGATGAGACGGCCAGCCTTGGCGAAGTGCTGAGCCTGGCGATCAGTCATGAACTGCCGGTCGCCTACCTGACCGACGGCCCGCGGATTCCGGATGATCTGCATCTGCCGCGCCGTCATCAATTGGTCAGCCGCGCCGTCAGCGTGCAAATGCAGGAAGAACCCAGCGAAGAAGCCATGGCTGACATGTTCGCTGATATCTACCACAGTCCGACCAAGCAGGTTGGCTGAGGTAATGAACCGTTTTTGTACCTACATCGATGGTCTGCCATGCATTGTTCCGGTTGTGAACGCGCAGCCAGTAATGTGGCCTCCGTCTATGCAAGACAAGGTAAAGAAATAACATGGGCAGCATGCATCCCGTACAGGTGATCGCGGTGACCGGCGGCAAAGGTGGCGTCGGCAAGACTAACGTGTCAGTGAACTTGTCCCTGGCGCTGGCAGAGCTTGGCCGTCGGGTCATGCTGCTGGACGCCGACCTGGGGCTGGCGAACGTCGACGTTCTGCTGGGCCTCACCCCCAAACGTACCCTGGCCGATGTGATCGAGGGCCGCTGCGAGCTGCGCGACGTGCTGTTGCAAGGCCCCGGCGGGATCCGCATCGTGCCGGCCGCGTCCGGCACCCAGAGCATGGTTCACCTGAGCCCGGCCCAGCATGCCGGTCTGATTCAGGCGTTCAGCGACATCGGCGACAATCTCGACGTGCTGGTGATCGACACCGCTGCGGGTATTGGTGACTCGGTAGTCAGTTTTGTTCGCGCAGCCCAGGAAGTGTTGCTGGTGGTCTGCGACGAGCCGACCTCGATCACCGACGCCTACGCGCTGATCAAGCTGCTCAACCGCGATTACGGCATGAACCGCTTCCGCGTCCTGGCCAACATGGCCCAGAGCCCGCAGGAAGGTCGCAATCTGTTTGCCAAGTTGACCAAGGTCACGGATCGCTTCCTCGACGTCGCCTTACAATACGTCGGTGCGGTGCCTTACGACGAGAGCGTGCGCAAGGCGGTGCAGAAGCAGCGTGCGGTCTATGAAGCCTTCCCGCGTTCCAAGTGCGCACTGGCATTCAAGGCGATCGCGCAAAAGGTCGATACCTGGCCGCTGCCCGCCAACCCGCGCGGCCACCTCGAATTTTTCGTCGAGCGCCTCGTGCAGCAAACGGCAGGACCTGTGCTATGACCGCCAGCGGTATGAATCTTTACAAGAAGTCGGCGCGTGACGCGCAGTACGAGCTGATCGAGCGTTACGCGCCGCTGGTCAAACGCATTGCCTACCACTTGCTGGCGCGATTGCCGGCCAGTGTGCAGGTCGAGGACCTGATTCAGGCCGGGATGATCGGCCTGCTCGAAGTCTCGACCAAATACGACGCCAGCAAGGGCGCCAGTTTCGAAACGTACGCGGGCATCCGGATCCGTGGCGCGATGCTCGATGAAGTGCGCAAGGGGGACTGGGCACCGCGCTCGGTTCACCGCAACACCCGAATGGTCAGCGATGCGATTCGCTCGATTGAAGCTAAAACCGGACGTGACGCTAAAGATCACGAGGTTGCGGCCGAACTCCAATTGAGTCTCGACGATTACTACGGGATTTTGAATGACACCCTGGGCAGCCGACTGTTCAGTTTCGACGACCTGTTGCAGGACGGCGAACATGAAGGGCTGCACGAGGATGGCGCCAGTGCTCATCTTGAGCCGTCGCGTGACCTGGAAGACGAGCGCTTCCAGGCGGCGCTGGCGGACGCGATTGCCAATTTGCCGGAGCGTGAGCGACTGGTGTTGGCGCTGTACTACGACGAAGAACTGAACCTCAAGGAAATCGGTGAAGTCCTTGGCGTCAGTGAATCGCGGGTCAGCCAGTTACACAGCCAGTGCGCGGCCCGTTTGCGGGGGCGTTTGGGAGAGTGGCGAGCGCGCTGAAGGCAGTGTGGGGACACTGCGAACGAGGCTGGTGCGGTGGTGAACGGCACCGGTCTTGCTCTGTTGTGCTCCAGACAGTCGTCGAGTGCTTTGCCGGATTGATTGAAATGGCGCGTCCAGGTGCTGGGCGCGTTTAAGACTGCTTGGAGGTCGAATTGAACAAAGACATGAAAATCCTCATCGTTGATGACTTCTCAACGATGCGGCGGATCATCAAGAACCTGTTGCGTGACCTCGGGTTCACCAACACCGTTGAAGCCGACGATGGCACCACCGCCATTCCGGTGCTCAACAGCGGCAGCATCGACTTTCTGGTGACCGACTGGAACATGCCCGGCATGACCGGTATCGACCTGCTGCGTCACGTGCGCGCCGACGAAAAACTCAAGCACCTGCCAGTGCTGATGGTGACCGCTGAAGCCAAGCGCGAGCAGATCATCGAAGCGGCCCAGGCCGGCGTTAACGGCTACGTGGTCAAACCTTTCACGGCTCAGGCGCTGAAAGAAAAAATCGAGAAGATTTTCGAACGCATCGGCTGATGACGCGCGGGGGAGCTATGGAGCATAAAGAATCTTCACAGGGCGACTTTGAGTCGACCCTGAAAAAACACGCGGTCGAACTGGTCGAAAGCCTTGAAAAGGGCAGGTTCGGCGACGCTGTGCAACTGATCCATGAGCTCAATCAGACCCGTGACCGTGGCCTGTACCAGGAAGTGGGCAAGCTCACGCGTGAACTGCACAGTGCGATCGTCAACTTCCAGATCGATCCGCACATGCCGCAGGCCGAGGAAGTGTCGCAGATCACTGATGCGACCGAGCGTCTGGGCTATGTGGTCAAGCTGACCGAAGCCGCGGCCAACCGCACCATGGATCTGGTGGAAAGCGCGACCCCTGTGGTCAATGGTCTGGCTGACGAAGCCCAGGCGTTGAGTGCTGACTGGGGCCGCTTCATGCGTCGTGAGGTCGGGGCTGAAGAGTTCCGCGAACTGGCGCGCCGGGTCGACGGTTTTCTGTCACGCAGCAGCGCGGACAATCGCGCGGTGTCGAGCAACCTCAACGACATTCTGCTGGCCCAGGATTACCAGGACCTCACAGGTCAAGTGATCAAGCGCGTGACCCAGTTGGTCACCGAAGTCGAAAGCAACCTGCTCAAGCTCGTGCTCATGGCCAGCCAGGTGGACCGCTTTGCGGGCATCGAACATGACCGTGCGGCGATGCTTGCTGAAAAAGATCCACAAAAACATCTCTCGCAGGGTGAAGGTCCGCAGATTCATGCCGATAAACGAGAAGACGTTGTGTCCGGTCAGGACGATGTGGACGATTTGCTATCCAGCCTTGGATTTTGAGTTTAGGTTTTTAGACCTGTAGGAGCACCCCATTAATGAGCTTCGGCGCCGATGAAGAGATCCTTCAGGATTTCCTGGTTGAGGCCGGCGAGATTCTTGAGCAACTGTCCGAACAACTGGTCGAGCTGGAAAGCCGCCCGGATGACGCAGATCTGCTCAACGCAATTTTTCGCGGTTTCCACACTGTAAAAGGGGGCGCCGGCTTCCTTCAGCTCAACGAGCTGGTGGAGTGCTGTCACATCGCCGAAAACGTGTTCGACATCCTGCGCAAGGGTGAACGACGCGTCGATGCAGAACTGATGGACGTGGTGCTCGAAGCGTTGGACGCGGTGAACAGCATGTTCAGCGAAGTCCGCGATCGCAGTCCGATCACCGCCGCCACCCCGCAACTGCTGGCCGCCCTGGCGCGTCTGGCCGAGCCGCAATCGGCGGATGAAGCCCCGGCTTCGCCCGTTGCCGAGATGATCGAAGAACTGGTCGTTGAGAACGAGGCCGGGGACTCCAGCGACATCACCGATAACGAATTTGAACAGTTGCTGGACTCGCTGAACGCCGTCAAGGCCGAAGCCGAAGCTCCGGCGGCTGCCGCTGCGCCTGCTTCCGATGAAGCGGCCAGCGATGAAATCACCGATGCCGAGTTCGAGTCGCTGCTCGACCAGTTGCATGGCAAGGGCCAGTTCGCGGCGGACGCCGTGGCACCGACGGCCGCTGCACCTGCTGCTCCGGCGGCGGGCGACAGCTCGGACATCACCGACGACGAATTCGAAGCCTTGCTCGATCAGTTGCACGGCAAGGGCAACTTTGCTGTCGATGCGCTCGAGTCGGCGATTGCGTCCGTCCCTGCGAATGCAAATGCTGCCCCGGCAGCGGCTGCAGCCGGTAGCGATCTGATCACCGACCACGAGTTCGAATCGCTGCTCGACGATCTGCATGGCAAAGGCAAGTTCACTGACGTCGCCACCGGTGCCGTCGTGACTGCCGGCAATGCTTCGGCTGTTGCAGCGCCTGCCGCCAAGGCCCCGGCCGCTGCGGCGAAACCTGCCGCAAAAGCGCCTGAGCCGAAAGCCGAACCGGCCAAACCGGCTGCCGCTGCTGCACCGGCTCCGGCCCGTGCTCCGGCGACACCGCCACCGGAAAAACCGGCGAGCGAAGCCGAGACCACCGTTCGCGTGGACACCGCGCGTCTCGACGAAATCATGAACATGGTCGGCGAGCTGGTGCTGGTGCGTAACCGTCTGGTGCGCCTGGGCCTGAACAGCGGCGACGAGTCGATGCAGAAGGCCGTGTCGAACCTCGACGTGGTCACTGCCGACTTGCAGACCGCAGTGATGAAGACCCGGATGCAGCCGATCAAGAAAGTCTTCGGCCGCTTCCCGCGTCTGGTTCGCGATCTGGCTCGTCAGCTCAAGAAAGAGATCAACCTGGAACTGGTGGGCGAAGAAACCGACCTCGACAAGAACCTCGTCGAGGCGCTGGCCGACCCGCTGGTCCACTTGGTGCGCAACGCGGTCGACCACGGCATCGAGTCGCCGGAAGAACGCGAAGCGTCGGGCAAGGCCCGTGGCGGCAAGGTGATTCTGGCGGCCGAGCAGGAAGGCGACCACATCCTGCTGTCGATCTCCGACGACGGCAAAGGCATGGACCCTAACGTCCTGCGCGCCATCGCCGTGAAACGCGGTGTGATGGACAAGGATGCTGCCGATCGCCTGAGCGACACCGAGTGCTACAACCTGATCTTCGCCCCGGGCTTCTCGACCAAGACCGAGATCTCCGATGTGTCTGGCCGCGGTGTGGGCATGGACGTGGTGAAGACCAAGATTTCCCAGCTCAACGGTTCGATCAACATCTACTCGACCAAGGGCGCGGGCTCGAAAATCGTCATCAAGGTACCGCTGACGCTGGCGATCATGCCGACCCTGATGGTGATGCTTGGCAACCAGGCGTTCGCGTTCCCGCTGGTGAACGTCAACGAAATCTTCCACCTCGACCTGTCGACCACCAACGTCGTGGACGGCCAGGAAGTGGTGATCGTGCGGGACAAGGCGCTGCCATTGTTCTACCTCAAGCGCTGGCTGGTCAGCTCCGCGGCTCACGAAGAGCAGCGCGAAGGCCATGTGGTGATCCTTTCGGTGGGCACCCAGCGGATCGGCTTCGTCGTCGATCAACTGGTCGGTCAGGAAGAAGTGGTCATCAAGCCATTGGGCAAAATGCTGCAGGGAACCCCGGGCATGTCCGGCGCCACCATCACCGGTGACGGCCGTATTGCGCTGATTCTCGATGTTCCAAGCATGCTCAAGCGTTACGCCGCACGGCGTATTTGAATCCGGGGCGGCGGGGCGACGACGTCCCGCCGCACCTAATGGAGTGTTTATGGCAGTCAAAGTCCTGGTGGTGGACGATTCGGGTTTTTTCCGCCGCCGCGTCTCGGAAATTCTTTCAGCGGATCCGAGCATCCAGGTTGTCGGTACGGCAACCAACGGTAAAGAGGCGATCGATCAGGCCCTGGCCCTCAAGCCGGACGTGATCACCATGGACTACGAGATGCCGATGATGGATGGCATCACGGCCGTGCGGCACATCATGCAGCGCTGCCCGACGCCGGTGTTGATGTTCTCCTCGCTGACGCACGAAGGCGCCCGGGTCACCCTGGATGCGCTGGACGCCGGCGCGGTGGATTTCCTGCCGAAGAATTTCGAAGACATCTCCCGCAATCCGGAGAAGGTCAAGCAACTGCTGTGCGAGAAGGTTCACAGCATCTCGCGCAGCAACCGTCGTTTCAGTGCCTACAGTGCGCCGGCGCCTGCCGCTGCACCGACGCCTGCACCGGCGGCTCCCGCGCCGTCGAGCTTCAGCAGTCACAGCAGCGCACCGGCCCGTCCGGCACCTGCGCCTGCACCGACTCGCGCGCCAGCGGCCAGCGCTTCGTCGCCGGCCCCGAAACGCAAAAACTACAAGCTCGTGGCGATTGGTACATCGACCGGCGGCCCGGTCGCACTGCAGCGGGTTCTGACCCAGTTGCCGGCCAACTTCCCGGCACCGATCGTGTTGATCCAGCACATGCCGGCAGCCTTCACCAAGGCCTTTGCCGAGCGTCTGGACAAGCTGTGCCGCATCAGCGTCAAGGAAGCCGAGGATGGCGACATCCTGCGTCCGGGCCTGGCGCTGCTGGCTCCGGGTGGCAAGCAGATGATGATCGACGGCCGTGGCGCGGTGAAAATCCTGCCGGGCGACGAGCGTCTGAACTACAAGCCTTGCGTGGACATCACTTTCGGTTCCGCAGCGAAATCCTACAGCGACAAAGTTCTGGCGGTCGTGCTGACCGGCATGGGCGCCGACGGTCGCGAAGGCGCCCGTCTGCTCAAGCAGGGCGGCAGCACCGTCTGGGCTCAGGATGAAGCCAGTTGCGTGATCTACGGCATGCCGATGGCGATCGTCAAAGCTGACCTCGCGGATGCGGTATACGGTCTGGACGATATCGGCAAGCACATCGTCGAGGCGTGTATCTGATGGATGTTCTGAGCCTTATCGGGATCATCATGGCGTTTGTCGCGATCATCGGCGGCAATTTCCTTGAAGGCGGTCACCTGGGCGCACTGGCCAACGGCCCGGCAGCGCTGATCGTGCTCGGCGGGACCATCGGTGCCGCCTTGCTGCAATCGCCGATGAGCGCGTTCAAGCGTGCCATGCAGATTCTGGCCTGGATCTTTTTCCCGCCCCGTGTGGATCTGGCCGGCGGCATCGATCGGGTGGTCAACTGGAGCCTCACGGCGCGCAAGGAAGGCCTGCTGGGCCTGGAAGGCGTGGCGGATGCCGAGCCTGATGCCTACTCGCGCAAAGGCCTGCAACTGCTGGTCGATGGCGCCGAGCCGGAAGCGATCCGCAGCATCCTCGAAGTGGATTTCTACACCCAGGAAGCCCGTGATATCGAGGCCGCCAAGGTCTTTGAAAGCATGGGGGGCTACGCGCCGACCATCGGTATCATCGGTGCGGTGATGGGCCTTATCCACGTGATGGGCAACCTGGCCGATCCGTCACAACTGGGCAACGGCATCGCCGTGGCATTCGTCGCCACGATCTACGGTGTGGCCAGTGCCAACCTGATCCTGTTGCCGGTCGCCGCCAAGCTCAAGTCAATCGCGTTGCGGCAGTCACGTTATCGCGAAATGTTGCTGGAAGGTATTTTGTCGATCGCTGAAGGTGAAAACCCACGCTCCATCGAGTTGAAGCTTCAGGGCTTCATGGATTAAGGGACTAACCTCATGGCACGTCGTCGCCAGCATGAAGAGCACGTAAACCATGAACGTTGGCTGGTTTCCTACGCCGACTTCATCACCTTGCTCTTTGCCTTTTTCGTGGTGATGTACTCCATCTCGTCGATCAACGAAGGCAAGTACAAGGTCATCTCCGAAGCACTGATCGGGGTCTTCACCGACTCCGACCGCTCGCTCAAGCCGATCCCGATCGGTGAAGAACGCCCCAAGACCGTGACCCCGGCCAAGCCGCTGGTCAAGGACAGCGAGCAGGTCGATGCCGGTATCGCGGGGGCCAGTGATCCGTTGAAAAGCATCGCCGACGATATCAGCGCTGCGTTCGGCGACCTGATCGCGAGCAACCAGATGACCGTGCGCGGCAACGAGCTGTGGGTCGAGATCGAACTCAACTCCAGCCTGTTGTTCGGCAGTGGCGATGCGATGCCGAGCGATATCGCGTTCAACATCATCGACAAGGTTGCAGCGATCCTCAAACCGTTCGACAACCCGATCCACGTCGAAGGCTTTACCGACGACCAGCCGATCCGCACGGCGCAGTACCCGACCAACTGGGAGCTGTCGTCAGCGCGCTCGGCGAGCATCGTGCGCATGCTGGCCATGCAGGGCGTCAACCCTGGCCGCATGGCTTCGGTGGGTTACGGCGAATTCCAGCCGGTGGCCAACAACGCCACCGCCGAAGGCCGGGCGAAGAACCGTCGCGTGGTACTGGTGGTGTCGCGCAATCTTGATGTGCGCCGCAGCCTGACGGGCACCGGGACCGCCAATGCAACACCGGACGCCGCGTTGAAGCGTGCTGGCACACAAACTGCACCGACCCCGGTCAAGACGCCGGGACGCGAGAGTGCCGTCAATTCTCCGTCGCCCGCATTAATACGCTGAGCCATGTCTCGGCCGAGCATCTCGGCCGGGAGGAACAATCCGAATGAGAGTCTGGGCAGTCGCCAATCAAAAGGGTGGTGTTGGTAAAACCACTTCTTCCATCGCTTTAGCCGGTTTGCTGGCAGAGGCGGGCAAACGCGTGGTCGTGGTCGATCTCGACCCGCACGGCTCGATGACCAGCTATTTCGGTTACGACCCCGACAGCCTGGAACACAGCAACTACGACCTGTTTCTGCACAAAGGCAGTGTGCCGCAAGGCCTGCCGGGCCAGTTGCTGCTGTCGACCAGCGACGAGCGCATTTCCCTGTTGCCTTCGAGTACCGCGCTGGCCACCCTCGAGCGTCAGTCGCCAGGGCAGAGTGGTTTGGGTCTGGTGATCGCCAAGAGTCTGGCGCAGCTGTGGCAGGACTTCGATTACGCGATCATCGACAGCCCGCCGTTGCTCGGCGTGCTGATGGTCAACGCCCTGGCCGCCAGTCAGCAACTGGTGATCCCGGTGCAGACCGAACACCTGGCCGTCAAAGGCCTGGAGCGCATGGTCAACACCCTGGCGATGATCAACCGTTCGCGCAAACAGGCGCTGCCGTTCAGCATCGTGCCGACCCTGTTCGATCGCCGCACCCAGGCGTCGATGGGCACCTTGCGCGTGCTGCGCGACAAATTCCCCGACGAGATCTGGCAGGGTTATATCCCGGTCGATACCCGTCTGCGTGACGCCAGTCGTGCCGGTGTCACCCCTTCGCAGTTCGACGGCAAGAGCCGTGGCGTGCTGGCCTACCGCGCGCTGCTCAAGCATCTGCTGGCGCAACAACTCGTTCCGCAGGTGGCTTGAGCATGAATCGGCCGATCAAACTGACTTCGCGTCCGCAACTGGCCTTGCAGTCCTATCTGGACAGCTTGCTGGAGGATGTGACGGAAGAGATCCCGCAGGAAACCGAAGCGCCGGTCGAGGTGGTCGAGACCGCCGCGGCGCTCGATGAATTCCAGGCTGCCGTGCTTGAAGAGCAGGCCCGGGATGCGCAAAAAGCTGCCCGGCCGGTCGCCCCGGTTGCAGCGCCTGCCGCTGTGGTAGCCAAAGCGCCTGCGACACTGATCAAAGAGCCTGAGCCGGTGCGCGTGGTCTCGACTCTGGCACCGCTGCTGCAAACCCGACTTCTGCAAACGCCTCCGGTTCCGGCGGCGCCCGAGCCCGAGCCTGAAGCACCTGCGCCAGCCCCGGTCGAACCGACCCTGGTTGCGCCGCTGGTCGAAGTGCATCTGCCGCCCAGCAACACGCCACCACCGGTGGAAACCGACGGCCGTCCGGCCTGGGCTTCGGAAGCTTTCGAATGCCTGCTGTTTGACGTCGCCGGGCTGACCCTGGCCGTGCCACTGGTGTGCCTGGGTTCGATCTATTCGCTGGCCGGCCATGAGCTGACGCCGCTGTTCGGTCAGCCGGAGTGGTTCCTCGGCATCCTGCCAAGCCAGGCCGGGAACCTCAAGGTGCTGGACACCGCACGCTGGGTCATGCCGGATCGCTATCGCGATGACTTCCGTCAGGGCCTGCAATACGTGATTTCGGTACAAGGTTACGAGTGGGGGCTGGCGGTGCATCAGGTCAGCCGCTCGTTGCGTCTGGATCCGAATGAAATCAAATGGAGAAGTCACCGGGGTCAGCGGCCATGGCTCGCGGGCACGGTGATTGAACACATGTGCGCCTTGCTCGATGTATCCGCTCTGGCCGAGTTGATCGCCAGCGGTGGGGCAAAGCACATGTCCGGCAGTAAGCCGAACCACAAACCGACATGACACTTACATAACAGACAGCACCGGCATACGCATGGCGGCGCACAGAACACACACCGCCAGGCGCGGTTTTTCGAGGGGCTAGGGTATGAACGACAAGGCTACGGCGGCAAAGGGTTCCGAAGATCCGATCCTGCAATGGGTGACCTTCAAGCTGGACAATGAAACCTACGGCATCAATGTGATGCGCGTTCAGGAAGTCCTGCGCTACACCGAAATCGCTCCGGTTCCGGGTGCACCGAGCTACGTGCTGGGCATCATCAACCTGCGCGGTAATGTGGTGACGGTGATCGATACCCGTCAGCGCTTCGGCCTGATGAGCGGCGAGATCAGCGACAACACCCGTATCGTCATCATCGAAGCCGACAAGCAGGTTGTTGGCATCATGGTCGACAGCGTGGCTGAAGTGGTTTACCTGCGTCAGTCGGAAATCGAGACCGCACCGAACGTCGGTAACGAAGAGTCGGCCAAGTTCATCCAGGGCGTGTGCAACAAGAACAACGAGTTGCTCATCCTGGTCGAGCTGGACAAGATGATGAGCGAAGAAGAGTGGTCGGAACTGGAGAACATCTGATTGATTCTCGAGGTAGCGGTCATTGTCCTGTTCCTGTTCTGGGCAGGCACGCTGGCAATGTTTCTGGCGTACATCAAGGCGCAGCGGGTCATCGCTGCGCAACAGGCTCAGGGTGATGCGCTGCGTGATCAGCGCATCAAGGACCTGGCCAAGCGTGTCGACGATTACCAGAACGGCAACGTGCGCATGGGTGAAGCCCTGCACGAGCTGCGCGCGGTCGTCGGGCCGATTCCGGACAAGCTTTCCCAACTCGAACAGCGCGACCCGTCGAGCCTGTCGTTCGCCCAGGCGGCGAAACTGGTCGGGATGGGCGCGAGTGTCGATGAGCTGACTCAGTCCTGCGGGTTGACCCAGGCTGAGGCGGAGTTGATGCGCAAGCTGCACAAGAACTGATTATTGCGTCGAGGCTAATGGCCTATTCGCGAGCAAGCCCGCTCCCGCATTCGACTGCATTCCTTCAATAGGATCGCGGTCGAATGTGGGAGCGGGCTTGCTCGCGAAGGGGCCTTCAAAACCTCAGTAATCGTCGCCGCGCTCGGTGACGTCCTTCTCGATCATCGGTGCATCCGGATTGTGTCCCGCCGGGAACTTGCCCTTGAGGTTCCAGGCAAACGCGATGATCTCGGCAATCGTCAGGTACAGCTCTTGCGGGATGCTGTCGCCCAGTTCCATTCGCGCCAGCAACTTCACCAGCTCGGCGTTTTCGTAGATCGGCACTTCACAGTCGCGGGCGATCCGCAGGATTTCTTCCGCCAGCTCGTCGTCTCCCTTGGCGGTGAGGGTCGGGGCGTGGCTGCCGTCGTACTTGAGGGCGATGGCCTGGCGTGGAGCGGTGGAATCGTTCATGCGGTTTCGTCGACCCAGCGATGTTCGAGACGGGTTTGGATGCCTTGCGGCGGTGTGCCGAGGTGACAGTCAAGGTCGCCGACGTTCAGTCCCGAATCCAGCAGACGCTGACGCAGCGTGCTCAGGTTGCTTTCGATCAGGCTGGCAGTATATGGCCGCTCGGCCCACAACTGGCTTGAGAGGCTGCCACTGATCAGTTGTGCCTGAATCTGCATCGGCCCCAGCGGTTCCATGTCGAACGCCAGGTCGACGCGCCACAGTTGCTGCTTCGGTTCCCGCTCATCGCGGCGCTGTTCGTTGGCGTCCTGTTTCTGCGGCGCTTCTTCGCGCTGGAACTTGACCTGCAACGGCACGATGTCCTGCAGGTTGCGCATCGGGATTTCCAGTTGCCAGGTGCTGAGCAGCCGCCCGTCGTCGGTCACGCCGGTCTGTTCCAGACTCGACAGTTGATGACTTTGCAGGCGCGAGACAGCGGCGGCGGCCAGGCGCAGCAAATGTTCCAGATCGCCTTCACCTTCCAGGCTTTGCAGCAGCCGGTCGGGCAGCGGGAAGCTGCTCGGCACCGGCTTCGCACTGACCTGACCGAGCATGCCGAGGGCGTTGCGCACGAAGCTTGGCAGCGCCTGGGCCAGGGTGTTGGCTGCGATGATCGCATTCAGATTGGTATTGCCGGGCAGGCCGGGG
Source organism: Pseudomonas fluorescens (assembly GCF_012974785.1). Classification (GTDB taxonomy): domain Bacteria; phylum Pseudomonadota; class Gammaproteobacteria; order Pseudomonadales; family Pseudomonadaceae; genus Aquipseudomonas; species Aquipseudomonas fluorescens_BT. Next base: position 1,780,757 of record NZ_CP027561.1, read on the forward strand.
GTGAGCTGGGCGATCAACTTGAGCAGATCGGCTTTCATGTCCGGGGCCAGCGTCGGGCTTTGCCCGGCCAGCAATTTGGCTTCGAGAAAGGCGCCGCTGTTGAGCAGTGCCTGGGCCAGGCCTTTGGGGGTGGTCAGTTGCCCGACGTCCGGCAGGTTGGCCAGCAGCCGGTCCACTGCGGCACGCAGATCACTGGAGGTCTGGTCGTCGGTGGGTGGCAGGCTCTGGAGCATTTTCAGCAAGCCATCCAACGAACCCTGACGGCTTTGCTGGCTGACCAGTTGCTGACTGACCGCGAGTTGTTCCTGGCGATTGCTCAGCGGCAGGAATTTCAGGGTCTGCGAATCCTGCACCAGCGCCGACAACAGAGTGCCGATGCGTAATGGCTGAGGGCTGTCGATGCTCAGGGTGCTACCGCTCAACACCGTGTTGAGCAGGCTGACCGTCGAACGGAACACCGTCGGCTGCCCCGGTACCTGCGCCAAGGCCTGATTCGTCAGCACCTTGCCTTGCAGCAGCGTGCCGACCGGCAATTGCGCGGTATCGATGCGGGTGAGGGTAGCGACAGCCGTGGCGATGGCCTGTTGCACGGTGATCGCCAGATTGCCTGCCGACGGCTGGGTGACGGCGAGGTTGGTGCCTTGTGGCAACGGCAGGGTACTTGTCGCCTGCACGGTAGTCTGACGGCCGCCGTCGAGGGTGACCTTGAGCAGCACCTGAAAGGCCTGGTCCGCCGGCTTCAGCGACAACACCTCGGCCTTGGCGCTCTGGCCGGCGGCAATCAGCCCGTCGACCGGCGTCAGCAACTTCAGCAGCTCGCCCACCTGCGGGCGAGCCGTCGCCGGGGCGGTGGGCGGGAGCGGGAGGATGTTCATTTCGCCTGTCATACGCGGACACAACCTGAGGAAAATGCACTCGGGAGAGCAGGGGACGCCATGTATAATGCCGCCCGTCCTTCCGTTCGTTCAAAAAACATAGCAATTGTTTGACGCAGCTCTCTGGATTGAGCCGTCATTGCATTTATGCTGCAACTCTTTAACGGCCGCCCCAGAGCCGACTTGAACCGTATAAGGCCCGTGAACCCTTGACCAGCCCTGTCCTGCAAACCGTCGGCCTCGCCTGTGAGCGTGATCTCAGACTGCTCTTCGAGAATCTCGAATTGAGACTGGCCAGTGGCGATATGGTGCAGATCAGCGGTCCCAACGGCAGCGGCAAGACCAGCCTGCTGCGTTTGCTGTCCGGCCTGATGCAACCGACCGAAGGTCAGGTGCTGCTCAACGGTCAACCCCTGGCCGAACAACGCAGCGAACTGGCGCGCAATCTGCTTTGGATCGGCCATGCTGCCGGGATCAAGGACCTGCTCACCCCGGAAGAAAACCTCGCCTGGCTCTGCGCCCTGCATCAACCCGCCGGACGCGAGGCGATCTGGCAGGCGCTGGCGGCAGTTGGATTGCGCGGGTTCGAAGATGTTCCCTGTCACAGCCTGTCCGCCGGTCAGCAGCGCCGCGTGGCGCTGGCGCGCTTGTATCTGGACAGTCCGCCGCTGTGGATCCTCGATGAACCCTTCACCGCGCTGGACAAACAGGGCGTGGCGCAGCTCGAAGAGCATCTGGCCAGACACTGCGAGCAGGGCGGCCTGGTGGTGCTGACCACTCACCACACGCTGAGCCGGATGCCGGCCGGTTATCGCGACATCGATCTGGGGAACTGGGCAGTATGAGTGTGTTCGGCCTGTTGGTTGCCCGTGAGTCCCGACTGCTGTTCCGCCGCCCGGCGGAGCTGGCCAATCCGCTGATTTTCTTCGCCATCGTCATCGCGCTGTTCCCGCTGGCCGTCGGACCGGAAACTCAAGTATTGCAAAACTTGTCCCCGGGGTTAGTCTGGGTGGCGGCGCTTTTGTCGGTCCTGCTCTCGCTGGACGGGCTTTTCCGCAGTGATTTCGAAGACGGATCCCTTGAACAGTGGGTCCTTTCGCCGCACCCCCTGCCACTTCTGGTGTTGGCCAAGGTGCTGGCACACTGGCTTTTTTCCGGGCTGGCACTGGTTTTGCTCTCGCCGTTACTGGCGTTGATGCTCGGGTTGCCGGCTGCGTGTCTGCCGGTATTGCTGCTTTCGTTGCTGCTGGGTACACCGGTGCTGAGCTTGCTCGGCGCGGTAGGCGCGGCGCTGACGGTCGGTCTGAAACGCGGTGGCCTGTTGCTGGCGCTGTTGATTCTGCCGTTGTACATCCCGGTGTTGATCCTCGGCAGTGGCGCCTTGCAGGCGGCGTTGCAGGGCATGCCGGCGACGGGTTATCTGTTGTGGCTTGGCAGCCTGACCGCCCTGGCAATAACCCTGACACCCTTTGCAATAGCGGCTGGCCTGAAGATCAGCGTCGGCGAATAATGAGGTCTGGTTAAAATTTAACCAGCAAAGACCCTGAGACTGCTCGCACCGATGAGCGGCACCCGTGATGGAAACAGTATGAACTGGACCTGGTTTCACAAGCTCGGCTCGCCCAAGTGGTTCTACGGCATCAGCAGCAAGTTCCTGCCGTGGCTGAGCATCGCAGCGTTGCTGCTGATCGCTGTCGGCGTCGTCTGGGGCCTGGCCTTCGCGCCGCCGGACTATCAGCAAGGCAACAGCTTTCGCATCATCTACATCCACGTTCCCGCCGCGATGCTCGCTCAGTCGATCTACGTGATGCTGGCGGTGTGCGGTGTGGTCGGGCTGGTGTGGAAGATGAAACTGGCCGACGTCGCCCTGCAATGCGCTGCTCCGATCGGTGCGTGGATGACCGCCGTGGCGCTGGTCACCGGGGCGATCTGGGGCAAGCCGACCTGGGGTTCGTGGTGGGTCTGGGACGCGCGGCTGACCTCGATGCTGATTCTACTGTTTCTGTACTTCGGCGTGATCGCCCTGGGCAACGCCATCAGCAATCGCGACAGCGCCGCCAAGGCCTGCGCGGTGCTGGCCATCGTCGGCGTGATCAACATCCCGATCATCAAATACTCGGTGGAGTGGTGGAACACCCTGCACCAGGGCGCGACTTTCACCCTCACCGAAAAACCGGCGATGCCTGCCGAAATGTGGCTGCCGCTGCTGCTGACGGTGCTGGGTTTCTACTGTTTCTTCGGCGCCGTGCTGTTGCTGCGCATGCGCCTTGAAGTGCTCAAGCGCGAAGCCCGCGCCAGTTGGGTGAAAGAAGAAGTGCAGAACAGCCTGGAGGCCGCTCGATGAGTTTCGCGTCATTCGGCGATTTCCTCGCCATGGGCCATCACGGCCTGTACGTCTGGTCGGCCTACGGCATCTGTCTGGCGGTACTGATCCTCAACGTGGCGGCGCCAATCGCGGCCCGCAAGCGTTATCTGCAACAAGAGGCGCGTCGTCTGCGCCGGGAGAACGGCAAGTGAATCCGCTGCGCAAAAAGCGTCTGATCATCATTCTGGCAATTCTGGTCGGGGTCGGCGCTGCCGTCGGCTTGGCCCTGAGCGCCCTGCAGCAGAACATCAACCTGTTTTACACCCCGACCCAGATCGCCAACGGCGAAGCGCCGCAGGACACGCGCATCCGCGCCGGCGGCATGGTCGAGAAAGGTTCGCTGCAACGCTCACCGGATTCCCTGGACGTGAAATTTGTGGTCACTGACTTCAACAAGTCCGTGACCATCACCTACCGTGGAATCCTGCCGGACCTGTTCCGCGAAGGGCAGGGCATTGTTGCTCTCGGCAAGCTCAACGCCGACGGCGTCGTAGTGGCCGATGAAGTGCTGGCCAAGCACGACGAGAAATACATGCCGCCGGAAGTGACCAAGGCCCTGAAGGACAGCGGTCAATCCGCGCCAACCCCAGCGAAGGAGGGTTGATCGATGACTTCAACGATTTTTATTCCCGAGCTTGGCCATCTGGCGATGATTCTGGCGCTGTGTTTCGCGCTGGTGCAGGCGGTGGTGCCGTTGCTCGGTGCCTGGCGCGGCGATCGTCTGTGGATGGGCCTTGCCCAGCCAGCGGCATGGGGACAGTTCGCGTTCCTGCTGTTCGCCTTTGGCGTCTTGACCTACGCGTTCATGACCGACGACTTCTCCGTGGCTTACGTCGCGATGAACTCCAACAGCGCGCTGCCGTGGTACTACAAGTTCAGCGCCGTGTGGGGCGCCCACGAAGGGTCGCTGCTGCTGTGGGCGTTGATCCTGGGTGGCTGGACGTTCGCGGTGTCGGTGTTCTCCCGGCAACTGCCGCAAGTGATGCTCGCCCGCGTGCTGGCGGTGATGGGCATGATCAGCACCGGTTTCCTGCTGTTCCTGATCCTGACGTCTAACCCGTTTTCGCGGATCCTGCCGCAGATCCCGGCCGACGGACGTGACCTCAATCCGCTGCTGCAGGACATCGGTCTGATCGTGCATCCGCCGATGCTGTACATGGGCTATGTCGGTTTCTCGGTGGCGTTTGCGTTCGCCATCGCCGCATTGCTCGGCGGTCGCCTCGATGCGGCGTGGGCACGCTGGTCGCGTCCGTGGACCATCGTCGCGTGGGCCTTCCTCGGCATCGGCATCACCCTCGGTTCGTGGTGGGCCTACTACGAACTCGGCTGGGGCGGCTGGTGGTTCTGGGACCCGGTGGAAAACGCCTCCTTCATGCCGTGGCTGGTGGGTACGGCGCTGATCCACTCGCTGGCGGTCACCGAGAAACGTGGCGTGTTCAAGAGCTGGACGGTGTTGCTGGCGATTGCCGCCTTCTCCCTGAGCCTGCTCGGTACCTTCCTCGTACGTTCCGGCGTGCTGACGTCGGTGCATGCGTTTGCCTCGGATCCTGAGCGCGGTGTGTTCATCCTGATCTTCCTGCTGTTCGTGGTCGGCGGTTCGCTGACGCTGTTTGCCCTGCGCGCCCCGGTGGTCAAGAGCCAGGTCGGTTTCAACCTGTGGTCGCGGGAAACCCTGCTGCTGGGCAACAACCTGGTGCTGGTGGTGGCCGCGTCGATGATCCTGCTCGGCACGCTGTATCCGCTGATTCTCGATGCGATCAGCGGCGCCAAGCTGTCGGTCGGCCCGCCGTATTTCAACGCGTTGTTCATTCCGTTGATGGCGCTGCTGATGGTGGTGATGGCGGTCGGTGTGATCGTGCGCTGGAAAGATACGCCGGTTAAATGGCTGGTCAGCATGCTCACTCCGGTGCTGCTGGGCAGCGTCGCGCTGGCGGTGGTGGCCGGTGTTGCCTACGGTGATTTCAACTGGGCGGTGCTGGCGACCTTCCTGCTGGCGGCCTGGGTGTTGCTGGCCGGCGTGCGCGACATCTTCGACAAGACGCGCCACAAGGGCCTGATCAAAGGTCTGCCGACCCTGACCCGGAGCTACTGGGGCATGCAGCTCGCCCACCTCGGTATCGCCGTGTGTGCGCTGGGCGTTGTGTTGTCGAGCCAGAACAGTGCCGAGCGCGACCTGCGTCTGGCACCGGGCGAGTCAATGGAACTGGCCGGTTATCAGTTTGTGTTCGAAGGTGCCAAACACTTCGAAGGCCCGAACTTCACTTCCGACAAGGGCACCATCCGGGTGATCCGCGATGGCCGCGAAATCAGTGTGTTGCACCCGGAAAAACGCCTGTACACCGTGCAGAGTTCGATGATGACCGAAGCCGGGATCGACGCCGGTTTCACCCGTGACCTCTACGTCGCGCTGGGTGAACCACTGGGCGACGGCGCCTGGGCGGTGCGGGTGCATGTGAAACCGTTTGTACGCTGGATCTGGTTCGGCGGTCTGCTGACCGGTCTGGGCGGGATACTGGCGGCGCTGGACCGGCGTTACCGGGTCAAGGTCAAAGCCCGTGTGCGTGAAGCGCTGGGCATGGAAGGAGCCGCTGCATGAGACGTTGGTTGATGCTGGTGCCACTGGCGATTTTCCTGCTGGTGGCGGTATTTCTTTATCGCGGTCTGTACCTGGATCCGGCGGAACTGCCGTCGGCGATGATCGGCAAACCGTTCCCGGAGTTTTCCCTGCCGGCGGTGCAGGGCGACAAGACCCTGACCAAGGCCGACATCCTCGGCAAACCGGCACTGGTCAACGTCTGGGGCACCTGGTGCATTTCCTGCCGGGTCGAGCACCCGGTGCTGAACAAACTCGCCGAGCGCGGCGTGGTGATCTACGGCATCAACTACAAGGACACCAACGCCGATGCGTTGAAGTGGCTGGCCGAATTCCACAATCCGTATCAACTGGACATCCGTGACGACGAAGGCTCCCTGGGCCTGAATCTCGGTGTCTACGGCGCGCCGGAAACCTTCTTCATCGACGCCAAGGGCATCATTCGCGACAAGTACGTTGGCGTGATCGACGAGCAGGTCTGGCGCGAAAAACTGGCGGCCAAGTATCAGGCGCTGGTCGACGAGGCCAAGCCATGAAGCGCTTTTTAGCTGCCATGGTGCTGGGTTTGAGTCTGGCCGGTGTGGCCCATGCCGCCATCGACACCTACGAGTTTGCCAAAGAAGGCGATCGCGAGCGTTTCCGCGAACTGACCAAGGAACTGCGCTGCCCCAAGTGCCAGAACCAGGACATCGCCGACTCCAACGCGCCGATTGCCGCCGACCTGCGCAAAGAGATTTTCCGCATGCTCGGCGAGGGCAAGGACAATCAGCAGATCATCGACTTCATGGTCGACCGCTACGGTGATTTCGTTCGCTACAAACCGGCGCTCAATGCCAAGACTGCGCTGCTGTGGTTTGGCCCGGCCGGGTTGTTGCTCGGCGGTTTTGTCGTCATCGCCGTGATCGTCCGCCGCCGTCGCGGGCAACGCGCCGAGACGCCGCAATCGCTGTCCCCTGAAGAACGTCAGCGCCTCGACCAACTGTTGGATAAAACCCAAGAATGATTGATTTCTGGCTTGCCGCAGGGCTGTTGCTTCTGGTCGCCCTGAGTTTTCTGTTGATCCCCGTCCTGCGTGAACGTCGCGCCCAGCGTGAAGAGGATAGAACCGCCCTCAACGTCGCCCTGTATCAGGAGCGCGTCGCCGAACTGCAATCGCAGCAGGCTGAAGGCGTGCTCGACGCTGCGCAAATGGACAGCGGCCGTGCCGAAGCGGCCCGTGAGTTGCTGGCCGACACCGAAGGTGCGGCGCCGGCGCGGGTTTCGAAACTGGGCAAACCGCTGCCGCTGCTGGCAGCCGTACTCGTGCCGGTGCTGGGCCTTGGTTTGTACATGCATTTCGGTGCCGCTGACAAAGTCGAACTGACCCGCGAGTTCGCCCAGGCACCACAATCCATGGAAGAGATGACCCAACGGCTGGAGCGCGCAGTCGCCGCGCAACCGGATTCAGCCGAAGGCCTGTATTTTCTCGGCCGTACCTATATGGCTCAGGATCGTCCGGCGGACGCGGCGAAGATGTTCGAACGCGCCGCCAACCTGGCCGGCCGTCAACCGGAACTGCTCGGCCAGTGGGCGCAGGCGCAGTACTTCGCCGATGGCAAGAAGTGGTCGGACAAGATTCAAGCCCTGACCGACGAAGCATTGAAGGCTGATCCGAAAGAAGTCACCAGCCTCGGCCTGCTGGGGATCGCCGCGTTCGAAGGCGAGCGCTATCAGCAAGCCATCGATTACTGGAATCGTCTGCTGGAGCAACTGCCAGCGAATGACAAGTCCCGCGAAGCTCTGCAGGGCGGTATCGCGCGAGCGACCGAGAAACTTGAAGCCAGCGGCGGCAAGGTGGCTCAGGCACCGGCCGTGAAAACCGCACGGCTCAAGGTCAGCGTCGATCTGGCCAGCGAACTGAAAGGAAAGGTGCAACCGGGCGACAGCGTGTTCATCTTCGCCCGTGCCGTTTCCGGCCCTCCAGCGCCGTTGGCGGCCAAGCGTCTGACTGTCGCGGACCTGCCGGTCACCGTCGAGCTGAGTGATGCCGACGCAATGATGCCGCAATTGAAACTGTCGAACTTCCCCGAAGTCCAACTGGTTGCGCGCATCTCCCGAGCCGGTCAACCGACCGCCGGTGAGTGGGTCGGTCGCAGCGGGCCTCTGGCCAGCAGCACCACCGCGCCGCAAAAACTGACCATCGACAGCCCGGACAAATAGCCGGAACCAACAGGAAAGCACCGCCATGAACGCCATCGCCCGAATCACAGTCCTCACACTGGCCCTGGGCTTGAGCGCATGTGCGGTGCAACGACCGGAGCCAACCACAAGGCTGCCGCCGATTCCGCCGTCACAACCCAGCCCGACGCCATCGACCAGTCCGACGCCGGGCAAACCGGGCATTCCGGCCAAACCATCGAAACCCGCCCCACGCACCTCAGCAAGCTTCGCCCCGCCACCGGGCGGCAACAGCCACTGGGATCAGAAACTGGGCGTGTACGTGCTGGATGACCAGACCAACACCTTCTACCGCCAGCGCACCTACTACCGCTGGAACAACGGCTGGAGCCGCTCGATCAGCCCCAACGGACCGTGGGAGGACACCAACATCCACGGCGTACCGGCGGGACTGGGCAAGCAGTTCGGGGAGTAAAAAAACGGCGATCTCAGGATCGCCGTTTTGCTGTCTGGGGTGATGAGTTTTTAAAGGATCGCGTGATAACTGCTGAGTGCCTGGACCGATTTAATCAGGCCTTGTCGTTGCAGTAGATCAAGAAAGGGTTCGACGTCCATGGCAGGCATTTTCAGCTGCCGACGCTGTTTTTGGGCCGCTGCAACCACTGCTGCCGCATCAAGCCCCAAGAGGTTGTCGACGAACTCGTCCGGATGCTGCGCTTCGATGCCGAAAGGCTCCAGCGCTTTGCAGGGAAAGTCTTTCTGGTTGAACGTCACTATCACGCTTGCGCCGCAACGGATGGCCGCTGCCAGAACATGACGATCATCGCAGTCGGGCAAGCTGAGTCCGGCAATCAGGTCTTCATAGTCATGGACACAGGCGTCGGGTATCGCTTGATCCATCAGGCCGGACGTACGATCCAGCTGTTCCATCGTCAGGTCAGGGCGGTTCTTCAGCAGATTGCGTTTCCATTCGCAGTGAATCTCCTGGGTCCATCGCGCCCGAAATCGCCCCGAGAGGGCAAGCCACATGAGGAAGTCTCTCAAGGGGGCGGGGTACAAGACGCATGCATCATATAAAGCGGTGAAAGAGGAATGCCTCACTCGTATCCTGTCCTTAACGCCTGAGCTTGCTCTGCGAGAAGCGCCATTGCCTGCTCGCTGGCGCTGGTGCGCCGGGTCTTATAGTCCATCAGATCGGCAAAACGCACACGTCGGTGCTTGCCTGTTTTGTGGTAGGACAACTCGCCGCTTTCCAGCAGTTTTATGAGGTGTGGACGTGAGACGTTGAGCAGGTCGGCGGCTTCCTGGGTCGTCAATTCGGCATGCACCGGTACGACCTGAACCGCGTTACCGGCTGCCAGCTCCGCCAGAATCTCGATCAGCAGACGCAGGGCCGAGGTGGGCAGTTCAACGCGATGAGCTTCATTCTGCTCGTCGAAAATCTGAATGTGCTGGGTCTCGAAATGGGTCGCAAGGTAAGCGGCCAGGGCACGCTGCCCTTCAATGGCGGCTTTTATTTCGCATTCTACGGGGAGGCTGATGGAGGGATGAATAACGGTCGACATGGCGAGTCCGGCTTTGGAAATGAGGAATGCCGGAACGTTATTCGAAATAAGCGAAAATCGCAATAAACGAAACGAGTAGGGGGTTTATGGCTTTTCCGCCATCAACCCCTGCACATATTCGACAAACGCCCGCGCCTTGACGCTGGCCAGCCTGCCCGTCGGAAACACCGCCGACAGGTAGTCAAAACATCCTGCAAAACAACCAACGTTGCGTCACAACCTTCCGCAGGCTACTAAAGGTATCTCTAGAGTTACTTTAATGGGCGAGGCAATTTCACAATGCAATACCCAATCTGCATCGAATGGGGTGACGAGAACACCGCCATCGGTATTCAGATCCCCGATATTCCCGGCGCGGTAACCGCCGGTGATACGTTTGAGGATGCCTACAACGCAGCCGTCGAGATTGCCCACATCATGCTGCAGGAAATCGCGGCGGATGGTGATTCGATTCCGATGCCGACCTCGGCGGCGACCCATCGCAACAATCCGGAATTTGCCGACATGGGCTGGGGCATGCTCGAGCTGGACATCTCGCCATACATGGGCAAGACCGAGAAGGTGAACGTGACGTTGCCCGGCTATGTCATCCAGCGGATCGACCGCTACGTGCGTGAACACAACGTCAAAAGCCGCTCTTCCTTTCTGGCAGATGCCGCCATGGAAAAACTGGTTCGGCATTGAGCATCGAGCACTGTCGGATCAGTGATCCGACAGTGCTTTTTTCAGATTTCAGGCAGTCGCCAAAGCAGCCTTTTGCGAAACACTCAAAAACCGCACCAGCGCCAGCAGCGGGAAGGCGCTGCCGACAATCACGATCCACAACCAGCCGCCATGTTCGTACACCGCGCTGGCCACCGACGAGCCGAAGGCGCCACCGACAAAGATGCTGGTCATGTACAGCGCATTGAGTCGGCCGCGGCTTTTGGCGTCGAGGGAGTAGACCGCGCGCTGGCCCAGCACCATGTTCATCTGCACGCAGAAGTCGAGCACCACGCCGGTCACGGCCAGGCCGATCACGCTGTAGGCCGGGTGGATGAAGGCCGGCAGGAAGCTCAGGCTGGCGAACAGCATGGCCAGCAGCGAGGCGATGCGGGTGTGGCCGGCGTCGGCCAGGCGTCCGCTGATCGGGGCGGCGATGGCACCGATGGCACCGACCAGGGCGAAGATCGCGATTTCACTCTGGGACAGGCCATGGTTGCGCGCCAGTTCCAGCGGCACGGCGGTCCAGAACAGGCTGAAGGTGGCGAACATGCAGGCCTGGTAGAACGCCCGCTGACGCAGCACCGGTTGCTGGCGCAGCAGCGTCCACAGCGAGCCGATCAACTGGCCGTAGGAAGCACTGTGATCAGGTTGGCGCTTGGGCACGGTCAGGGCCAGCACGATGCTGATCGCCGCCATCAACCCCGCCGCGATCATGAACATCGCCCGCCAGCCGAGATGGTCGGCGACCACGCTCGACACTGGCCGCGCCAGCAGAATCCCCAGCAGCAAACCGCCCATGATGCCGCCGACCACCCGGCCACGGGATTCCTCGGGCGCCAGATGCGCCGCCAGCGGAATCAGGATCTGCACCGACACCGAGCTGAAGCCCACCAGCAGCGAAATCAGCAGGAACACATTGGGCTGATCGGTAAACGCCGCCCCCAACAGACTGGCAATCGCCACCACCGTGGTGATGATCATCAAGCGGCGGTTTTCCAGCAGGTCCGCCAGCGGCACCAGGAAGAACAGGCCCAGCGCATAGCCGATCTGGGTCAGCGACACGATGAAGCTGGCCATGGTGTCGGTGAGGCCGATGTCCGGCGCAATCAGGCCGATGATTGGCTGAGCGTAGTAGATGTTGGCAACGATGGCGCCGCAGCAGAAAGCGAACAGCAGCACCATGCCTCGGGTCATTGCGTGAGTTGTGGCGGTCATAGGGTTTCTCGATCCAGCGAAAAGGAATGCGGTGAGGCTAAGGGACGAACCGGGCCGGCGGTAGAAGCCTTGGATCGATATCAGTCATTCCGTTGCGGAATAGATGGCAGCCGGTGAAGTGTCGTCCATCGGCGAACCTTGCGTCCGACCGGGGAGGGCCGATGATACATTCACTTACATCTTGTTCGATAGCGTGCTTATGTTGTCATTGGATTTCCACCTGCAAACAACCGGAGGATTGCGATGTTTCGACAGCTGCTTCGCCACACCACGACTCTTGTAATGATCGGCGTACTGGGTGCCGGCAGCGTCTACGCCGGCGAAGCTCCGGGCATGCGCATGGGCGTGCGCGGCGAAATCACCGGGGTCAGCCCCGACTCGCTCAAGGTTCACGTCAACAGCGGTGAAAACGTGGTCGTCCAGTTGACCCCGGACACCAAAGTCCGCGCCGTCACCCTGGCCAACATCGAAGACATCAAGCCCGGCAGCTACATCGGTTCAGCCGCCATTCCCCAGGAAGATGGCACGCTCAAGGCGCTGGAGGTTCACGTGTTCCCGCCGGAGCTGGCCGGCAGCGGCGACGGTCATCGGCCGTTCGACCTGGCCAAGGGCAGCAGCATGACCAACGGCAGCGTCGGCGATCTGGTGGTGAGTAACGGCCGGGTGCTGACCGTCAATTACAAGGGCGGCCAGCAGAAGATCCTGGTGCCGGAGGATGTGCCGATCGTCAACCTGACGCCCGGCGATCGCAGCCTGCTCAAGGTTGGCGTGAAGATCGTCACCTTCGTGACCCAGAGCGCGGACGGCACGCTGACCGCGCAATCGATCTCGGCGGGCAAGGATGGCGTCAAGCCGCCCATGTAGCCGCTCACAAAAAAGGCGACCTCTCGAGGTCGCCTTTTTCATTTCAGCTCACGCCTTACTGGCCATTGTAGATCTGGTCGAAGATCCCGCCGTCGTTGAAGTGGGTCTTCTGCACGGTGCGCCAGTCGCCGAAGGTTTTCTCGACCGACAGGAAGTCGACTTTCGGGAAGCGGTCGGTGTACTTGGCCAGTACCGCCGGGTCACGTGGACGCAGGTAGTTGGCGGCGGCGATTTCCTGACCTTCCGGCGACCACAGGTACTTCAGGTATTCCTCGGCAGCGGCGCGGGAGCCTTTCTTCTCGACCACTTTGTCGACCACAGACACCGGTGGCTCGGCTTCGGCGGAGACGCTCGGGTAGATGACTTCGAACTGGTCGCGGCCGAACTCGCGGGCGATCATTTCGGCTTCGTTCTCGAAGGTCACCAGCACGTCGCCGATCTGGTTGGTCATGAAGGTGGTGGTGGCGGCACGGCCACCGGTATCGAGCACCGGCGCTTGCTTGAACAGTTTGCCGACGAAGGCCTTGGCCTTGTTTTCATCACCGCCATTCTTCAGCACATAGCCCCAGGCCGACAGGTAGGTATAGCGGCCGTTGCCCGAGGTTTTCGGGTTCGGCACGATCACTTGCACGCCGTCCTTGAGCAGGTCCGGCCAGTCTTTCAGGGCTTTCGGGTTGCCTTTGCGCACGATGAACACGGTGGCCGAGGTGAATGGCGCACTGTTGTTCGGCAGACGGGTGACCCAATCCTTCGGTACCAGTTGGCCGTTGTCCGCCAGGGCGTTGATATCGGTGGCCATGTTCATGGTGATGACGTCAGCCGGCAGGCCGTCGATCACCGAGCGCGCCTGTTTGCTCGAACCGCCGAAGGACATCTGTACGGTGATGTTTTCGTTGTGTTCGGCCTGCCAGTGTTTCTGGAAGGCAGTGTTGTAGTCCTTGTAGAAATCGCGCATCACGTCGTAGGAAACGTTAAGCAGGGTCGGTGCGGCTTGAGCCACGCTACCGAAGGCCAGACCAGCGGCGAGAAGTGAGGCGCCAAAGAGTTTTTTCACTGCGCATTCCTTGTTCTGTGGGGTGTTTTTTTACAAAGATGAGGCCATTTGCCAGCGACTATAGCGGGGCACGCATAGTCGTTTAAAGATTAAAAAGAACTTTGCTTATTCCATTTTCTTAAATAACGGATTGCCGCATCGCGAACAGAAAGCGGCGCTGCTTTCATGGCTCTTTTTCTGGCAAACCGGGCAGTCGTGTTGCAACTGTTCACCCCGCATCGCATTGGCCAGTTCAGCGGTGAAGATCCCGGTGGGCACCGCGATGATCGAGTAACCGGTGATCATCACCAGCGACGAAATCACCTGGCCCAACGGCGTCTTCGGCACGATGTCACCGAAGCCGACGGTAGTCAGGGTCACGATAGCCCAATAGATGCCCTTGGGAATGCTGGTAAATCCGTGTTCCGGGCCTTCGATCACGTACATCAACGTGCCGAAGACCGTTACGAGTGTGCAGACGCTCACCAGAAACACCACGATCTTCTGCTTGCTGCCGCGCAGCGCCGACATCAGGTAGTTGGCTTGCTTGAGGTAGGGACTGAGTTTGAGGACGCGGAAAATCCGCAGCATCCGAATGATCCGGATAATCAGCAAGTACTGCGCATCGCTGTAGTACAGCGCCAGGATACCCGGCACGATCGCCAGCAGATCCACCAGTCCATAAAAACTGAAGGCGTAGCGCAGCGGTTTGGGCGAGCAGTACAGACGCAGGATGTACTCGCCGGCAAAGATGATGGTGAACCCCCACTCGATATACGCCAGCACATCGGCGTAATTGCGGTGAACGCTGTCGATGCTGTCGAGCATCACGATCACCAGGCTGGCCAGAATGATCAGCAGCAGAATGCCGTCGAAACGTCGCCCGGCGGGGGTGTCGCTCTGGAAAATCATGACGTAAAGCTGTTCACGCCAGTGCTTGTTACTGTCCATGGATCACGCCTGAATCAAAGATCAGCGCAGCCTAGGTTGATTCTCCCCGTCAGCGCAAGGCGCCGCGTTCAACTCGGGTTGGTGCATCAGGCGAATGCCGCTGCGCAGCAGCCAGCAAGCGAGAATGAACGGCGCCGTGAGGGTCGCCAGCCCCAAGGCACTGAACAGCGGCGTCAGCAGCAGCGCCAGGCCGATGCCGAACAGCGGCAGCCACGGTTGTTGGCGCCGGGCGCTGAAGGCGAGGGCGGCGAGGACTGCGTTGTAACCCCCCAGACCCAGCAGCGCGACCTGGCTGTCGTGGTGCGACAGGCTGGAACCCAGGCCAATCGCCGAAGCCAGCAGCGCCCAGGCAAAGGCCCGGCGATCGGCGATCAGCAAACCGGCGGCGATCAATCCACCGGCCAACGGATGGTCGAGGAACATCACCTGACCGAAGCCTTTCAGGGCAGCACCGAGCAGGTTCACGGTGTTCAGCTCAAGCGCCGGAGCAGGCGTCGAAGCTTCGGCGAAACACAGGAACACCCAGCTCAGCAACACAAAAGGCGCGGTGTAGGCGGGCAGGTACTCGGTGAGGCGTGCGCGTTTGAGCCACTGCTGCGTGATCATCGCGCTCAGACCACCGGCTGCCAGAATCAGCGGCGGCAGCATCGGCGACCAGGGGAAATACAGGCTCAGCAACAGACCGACCAGCACGCCGTTGTAGCTGAACAGTCCGGCCTGGCGATCCGCCTTGGCGTAGTTGCGCCGTTGCGCGGTGAGCAATCCGGCGACCGCGCCCAGCAGCGCGCCGGCGAACAGCACCGGCGCGGTGAATAAAATGGCCAAAAGGCACAGCAGGCCACACAGCGGATGACGCTGGAGGAAGATTTGACTGAAGCCGTTGAGCAAAGCCTCGGCCCAGTCGGGGCAGTGGGTGTTGAAATGATTGGCAGGCATGGCAGTTCTGAAAGTCAGTGAAACCGAGTTGCCTGCTTCGCCAGCAGGCTGGCTCCCACATTGAATCTTTGTTCAGTCATTGAGTTTGTGATGCACACAAATCAACTGTGGGAGCGAGCCTGCTCGCGAAGAGGCCGGTACAGGCGCTAAATCAACGTTTCGATACGCAGCGAGTTAGTCGATCCAGGCTGCCCGAACGGCACCCCCGCAGTGATCAGCAGCGTGTCGCCACGCTCGGCCATGCCTTGCGCCTGGGCGATTTCCAGCGCGGTCGAACACACTTCATCCACCTGACGCAGGCGATCATTGACCACCGAATGAATGCCCCACGCCACGCTCAAGCGGCGTGCGGTCTGCAGGTTCGGCGTCAGGTTGAGGATCGGCGCTTTCGGCCGCTCCCGCGCCGCACGCAGACTCGATGCACCGGACTCGCTGTAGTTGACCAGCACCGCCACCGGCAACACGTTGCTGATCCGACGTATTGCACAGCTGATTGCATCGGACACGGTCGCTTCGGCTTTCGGCCGGCTGACGTCGAGTTGGGTCTGGTAATCCGGACCGTTCTCCACCTGGCGGATGATCTTGCTCATCATCTGCACGGCTTCCAGCGGGTACTCGCCGGACGCGGTTTCGGCTGACAGCATCACCGCGTCGGCACCTTCGGCCACGGCGTTGGCCACGTCGGTGACTTCGGCGCGGGTCGGCGCCGGGGAGAAACGCATCGACTCGAGCATCTGCGTCGCCACCACCACCGGTTTGCCGAGCTGGCGGCAGGTGGTGATGATGTTTTTCTGGATCTGCGGCACGCTCTCGGCCGGCACTTCCACGCCCAGGTCACCGCGAGCCACCATGATCGCGTCGCTCAGTTCGGCGATCTCGCGCAGTTGCTCGACGGCCGACGGCTTCTCGATTTTCGCCATCAGGAACGCCTTGTCGCCGATCAGCTCGCGGGCCTCGAGGATGTCTTGCGGACGCTGTACGAACGACAGCGCGACCCAGTCCACACCCAGTTCCAGACCGAAGCTCAGGTCGCGGCGATCCTTGGTGGTCAGCGGACTCAGGTCGAGTACCGCTTGCGGCACGTTCACACCTTTGCGATCCGACAGCTCGCCGCCATTGAGCACGGTGGCGTCGATCGCATCGGAGTATTTGGTGACGACGCGCAGTCGCAGTTTGCCGTCATCGAGCAGCAGATCCATCCCGGCTTCAAGCGCCGCGATGATCTCCGGGTGCGGCAGGTTCACCCGGCGTTCGTCGCCCGGTGTCGCATCCAGATCGAGGCGGAAGGCCTGACCGCGATGCAGCTGAACCTTGCCGTCAGCGAACTTGCCGACCCGCAGTTTCGGCCCTTGCAGGTCCATCAGGATCCCGAGCGGATAGTTGAGCTGGCGCTCGACTTCGCGGATCCACTGATAGCGCTTGGCGTGGTCGGCGTGATCGCCGTGGCTGAAGTTGAGGCGGAAGATATTGACCCCGGCCTCGACCAGCTCGCGGATGTCTTCGATGCCGTCGACGGCAGGCCCGAGGGTGGCGAGGATTTTGACCTTTTTATCAGGCGTCATGATTTAGAGCTCTCGAGGATCAGGATGGCGCGGAAGTCGTTGACGTTGGTGCGGGTCGGCTCGGTGACGATCAGCGCATCGAGCGCCGCGAAGTAGCCGTAACCGTTGTTGTTATCCAGCTCGTCGCTGGCGCTCAGGCCCAGGGCGGCGGCGCGGGCATAGCTGTCCGGGGTCATGATCGCGCCGGCGTTGTCTTCCGAGCCGTCGATGCCGTCGGTGTCACCGGCCAGGGCGTAGACGCCGGGCTGGCCCTTGAGGTTGTCGGTGAGGCTGAGGAGGAATTCGGCGTTGCGTCCGCCACGGCCGTTGCCGCGTACGGTCACCGTGGTTTCGCCGCCGGAGAGAATCACGCACGGTGCCGCCAGCGGCTGGCCGTGATGAATGATCTGGCGCGCGATGCCGGCGTGGACTTTCGCCACTTCGCGGGATTCGCCTTCCAGGTCGCCGAGGATCAGCGTGCTGAAACCGGCCTGACGGCATTTCACCGCCGCCGCATCCAGCGATTGCTGAGGGCGGGCGATCAACTGGAAGTGACTGCGGGCCAGGCTCGGATCGCCGGGTTTGACGGTTTCCGATTCCGGGCTTTGCAGCCAGCTGCGCACGGAGACCGGAATCTCGATGCCGTAGCGCTTGATGATCGCCAGCGCTTCGGCGCTGGTGCTCGGGTCGGCCACGGTCGGGCCGGAGGCGATGACCGTGGCGAGATCGCCCGGCACATCGGAAATCGCGTAGGTATAAACAGTGGCGGGCCAGCAGGCCTTGCCCAGGCGTCCGCCTTTGATCGCCGAGAGGTGCTTGCGCACGCAGTTCATCTCGCCGATGGTCGCGCCGGATTTGAGCAGGGCTTTGTTGATCGACTGTTTGTCGGCCAAGGTGATGCCTTCGGCCGGCAGCGCCAGCAGGGCAGAACCGCCGCCGGACAACAGGAAAATCACGCGGTCTTCTTCGGTCAGGTTGCTGACCAGTTCCAGCACGCGTTTTGCCACGGCCAGGCCGGCAGCGTCCGGCACCGGGTGCGCGGCTTCGACCACTTCGATTTTTTCGCACGGGGCGCCGTGACCGTAGCGGGTCACCACCAGGCCCGAGACTTCACCTTCCCAGCAGCGCTCGACCACTTGCGCCATGGCGGCGGCGGCCTTGCCGGCGCCGATGACGATCACGCGACCTGTGCGATCGGCCGGCAGATGCGCTTCGAGGACCTGGTTCGGATGGGCCGCGTCGATGGCTGTGGCAAACAGCTCGCGCAGCAGTTGTTGCGGATCGACCGACATGGCGGGCTCCCGGAATTCTTGTTATTCGAAAGGGCAACTCGGAACCCTGTGGGAGCTAGCCTGCTAGCGATTCAGGCGCTGAGGTCTGGCAGACACTCCGCGTCGATTCCATCGCCAGCAGGCTGGCTCCCACAGGTTTGATGCAGGTTGGGGCAGGGCTTACTTCTTGTCGCGAATCGAGAAGTTGGCCATGTGTTCCAGGCCCTTGATCAGCGCCGAGTGGTCCCAGTTGCTGCCACCGATGGCCGCGCAGGTGCTGAACACTTGCTGGGCGTTGGCGGTGTTCGGCAGGTTGATGTTCAGCTCCTTGGCGCCTTGCAGGGCCAGGTTCAGGTCCTTCTGGTGCAGGCTGATGCGGAAGCCCGGATCGAAGGTGCCCTTGATCATGCGCTCGCCGTGCACTTCGAGGATCTTCGAGGAGGCGAAACCGCCCATCAGCGCTTCACGTACCTTGGCTGGATCGGCACCGTTTTTCGACGCGAACAGCAGGGCTTCGGCCACGGCCTGAATGTTCAGGGCAACGATGATCTGGTTCGCCACCTTGGCGGTCTGACCGTCGCCATTGCCACCGACCAGGGTGATGTTCTTGCCCATGGCCTGGAACAGCGGCAGTGCGCGTTCGAAGGCATCGGCGTCGCCACCGACCATGATGCTCAGGGTCGCAGCCTTGGCACCGACTTCACCACCGGACACCGGAGCGTCGAGGTATTGCGCGCCTTTCTCGTTGATCTTCGCCGCGAAAGCCTTGGTGGCGGTCGGCGAGATCGAGCTCATGTCGATCACCACCTTGCCCTTGCCGATACCGGCCGCGACGCCGTCGGCGCGGAACAGCACGTCTTCGACCTGCGGGGTATCCGGGACCATGACGATGATGAATTCAGCTTCCTGCGCCACTTCGCGTGGGTTGGCCAGAGCGACGGCGCCAGCGGCGACCAGGTCGGCAGGTGCAGCATCGTGGTGCGCCGACAGGAACAGGCTGTGACCGGCTTTCTGCAGGTTTGCCGCCATTGGGTGGCCCATGATGCCGGTGCCGATGAATCCGATTTTAGCCATGAGAAATTCCTCTTGTTTTTGTCTTGCTCAAGCAAATAGGGGGTGTTGCTTTGGGTGGGAGCGGGCTTGCTCGCGAATGCGGTTCAACATTCAACATTTTCGGTGACTGATACACCGTTTTCGCGAGCAAGCCCGCTCCCACAGGGTTTTGCATTGTTCTTAAATCGCGTTATGGGTCTTCAGCCAGCCGAGGCCCGCTTCAGTGGTGGTCAGCGGTTTGTACTCGCAGCCGACCCAGCCCTGATAACCGATGCGATCAAGGTGTTCGAACAGGAAGCGGTAGTTGATCTCGCCAGTGCCCGGCTCGTTGCGGCCCGGATTGTCGGCCAGCTGCACATGGTTGATCTCGGCCAGGTGCGATTGCAGGGTGCGGGCCAGATCGCCTTCCATGATTTGCATGTGATAGATGTCGTATTGCAGGAACAGATTGGCGCTGCCGACCTGCTCGCGAATCGACAGGGCCTGCGCCGTGTTGTTCAGGTAGAAACCCGGGATGTCGCGGGTGTTGATCGCTTCCATCACCAGTTTGATGCCGACGGCTTGCAGCTTGTCGGCGGCGTACTTGAGGTTGGCGACGAAGGTCTTTTCAACGGTGGCATCGTCCACGCCCTGCGGATGAATACCGGCCAGGCAGTTGATCTGGGTGTTGCCCAGGACCTGTGCGTAAGCGATGGCCAGATCGACCCCGGCGCGGAACTCTTCGACCCGGTCCGGCAGGCACGCGATACCGCGCTCGCCCTTGGCCCAGTCACCGGCCGGCAGGTTGAACAGCACTTGGGTCAGACCGTTGGCGTCGAGTCTGGCCTTGATTTCGGCAGAGCTGAAATCGTACGGAAACAGATACTCGACACCGCTGAAGCCAGCCTTGGCGGCGGCGTCGAAACGGGCAAGGAAATCCTGTTCGGTGAACAGCATGGACAAGTTGGCTGCGAAACGCGGCATGGTGGTCTCCTAAAACGGTTTTGACGCGGGTGGTCAGACTAAACGCGATCAAGTCCCCTCTCCTGGGGAGAGGGTTAGGGTGAGGGGAATCTTGAGTCTGATCCTGATTTTGCGAGCACTGCAAAACCTTTCCCTCACCCCAGCCCTCTCCCGGAGGGAGAGGGGGCTAAAAGCAATCAGTCGAGCAACGAAATCGCGGTAGGCGCATCGTTGCCGACCAGCGCCAGGTCTTCGAATTCGTTGACGGCGTTGATCTCGGTCCCCATGGAGATGTTGGTCACACGCTCCAGAATGATCTCGACGATCACCGGCACCTTGAACTCTTCGATCAGCTCTTCGGCCTTGCGCAGGGCAGGGGCGATGTCAGCCGGTTCGAACACACGCAGTGCCTTGCAGCCCAGGCCTTCGGCGACGGCGACGTGATCGACACCGTAACCGTTGAGTTCCGGTGCGTTGAGGTTATCGAAGGACAGCTGCACGCAGTAGTCCATTTCGAACCCGCGCTGGGCCTGACGGATCAGCCCCAGGTACGAGTTGTTCACCACGACGTGGATGTACGGCAGTTTGAACTGGGCGCCGACCGCCAGTTCTTCGATCATGAACTGGAAGTCATAGTCCCCCGACAGGGCCACGACTTTACGGTTCGGATCGGCCTTCACCACGCCCAGCGCTGCCGGAATGGTCCAGCCCAACGGGCCGGCCTGGCCGCAGTTGATCCAGTGACGCGGCTTGTAGACGTGCAGGAACTGCGCGCCGGCAATCTGCGACAGACCAATGGTGCTGACGTAGCAGGTGTCCTTGCCGAACACCTGGTTCATTTCTTCGTAAACGCGCTGCGGCTTGACCGGCACGTTGTCGAAGTGGGTCTTGCGTTGCAGGCTGGACTTGCGCTGCTGGCAGTCCTGCAGCCAGGCACTGCGGTTTTTCAGCTTGCCGGCGGCTTGCCATTCACGAGCGACCTCGATGAACACGGTCAGCGCGGCGGCAGCGTCGGAAACGATGCCCAGGTCCGGAGTGAACACGCGGCCGATCTGGGTGCCTTCGATGTCGACGTGAATGAACTTGCGACCTTCGGTGTAAACATCGACCGAACCGGTGTGACGGTTAGCCCAACGGTTACCGATGCCCAGCACCACGTCGGATTTCAGCATCGTGGCGTTGCCGTAACGGTGCGAAGTCTGCAGACCGACCATGCCGACCATCAGCGGGTGATCGTCCGGAATCGTGCCCCAGCCCATCAGGGTCGGGATGACCGGGATGCCGGTCAGCTCGGCGAACTCGACCAGAAGATCGCTGGCGTCGGCGTTAATGATGCCGCCACCGGCCACCAGCAATGGACGCTCGGCCTGATCGAGGAGTGCCAGGGCCTTTTCAACCTGCACGCGGGTGGCGCTCGGCTTGGCCAGCGGCAGTGGCTGGTAGGCGTCGATGTCGAATTCGATTTCGGCCATCTGTACGTCGAACGGCAGGTCGATCAGCACCGGGCCCGGACGGCCGGAGCGCATTTCATAGAAGGCTTTCTGGAACGCATAAGGCACCTGGCCCGGCTCCAGAACGGTGGTTGCCCACTTGGTCACTGGCTTGACGATGCTGGTGATGTCGACGGCCTGGAAGTCTTCCTTGTGCATACGGGCACGGGGTGCTTGCCCGGTGATGCAGAGGATCGGGATCGAGTCCGCGGAGGCGCTGTACAGGCCGGTGACCATGTCGGTACCGGCCGGGCCGGAAGTGCCGATGCACACGCCGATGTTGCCGGCCTTGGTGCGGGTGTAGCCCTCGGCCATGTGCGAGGCGCCTTCAACGTGGCGAGCGAGGACGTGATCGATGCCACCGACTTTCTTCAGGGCGGAATACAGCGGGTTGATCGCAGCACCCGGAATGCCAAAAGCGGTATCAACCCCTTCACGGCGCATCACCAGAACGGCGGCTTCGATTGCTCTCATTTTGCTCATGGTTTTGTGCCTCTTTACGTTTTGTAATTGTATACAAGTGGCTTTGCGCAGAGTGTATTCACGGCGGACGGCGCAGGTCAATCCATTTTCTCAAGCGGCTGTTTCATTCGTCGGAAGCCTGTTCTGCTGTGGCTTTTCGTCGCATGAGGCGCTTTTCGAGAATTATTGTATACAAAAAAATAATTCATTGTGTTCTATTTGTGGCATCGGGCTGCGGCACAAACGCGCAGCCCAACGGCTTTCCCAATAACAAAATGAGGACGGCACCATGAGCGCTTTAACCTTGAAAGTCGCAGTCAAGCTGGTCAACGAAGCCATCAATGCAGGGCGGGCGATCTCCGCCGCGCCGCTGACCATCGCGGTACTGGATACCGGCGGCCATCTGGTCACCTTGCAACGCGAAGACGGCGCCAGCCTGCTGCGCCCGAACATCGCCATCGGCAAAGCCTGGGGCGCCATCGCCCTGGGCAAGGGCTCGCGCCTGCTGGCGCTGGACGCGCAACAACGCCCGGCGTTCATCGCCGCACTCAACAGCATGGGGCAGGGCAGCGTCGTGCCGGCACCGGGTGGTGTGTTGATTCGTGATCAGGCGGGGAGCGTGCTGGGTGCGATCGGCATCAGCGGCGATTTGTCGGACATCGATGAGCAGGTGGCAATCAAGGCCGTGGAGGCCCTGGATCTGCGGGCGGATGCGGGGGTGGCTGCCTGATTTTCGGCGTTTGAATTGACGCCATTGCGAGCAGGCTTACTGCTACAGGTGGTCACAGGTAGAAACATTTCTGTGGCCACCTTAAAGCCCCTGTGGGAGCGAGCCTGCTCGCGATGGCTGCCTGGCAGACACAACCTGATAAGGATCTGAACCGCCCCCCAGCCTTTTCAGGGCTAGCTTTTTTCATGACTGCAATCATGGAGGAGGCTCATCAATGTCCAATTCACCCGCTTCACACCGCCTAAGAATCGGCCGCTATGCCGAACCTGATCGCATTTATTTGCTCACTTCCAATACTTGCCAGAGAAAACCGTTTTTCAGAGATTTTGCTTTGGGCAGGTTAGTGGCCAATCAGTTTGTCTTTGCGCAGAAACAGGGTCATGTGAACTCTCTGGCTTGGGTTGTTATGCCCGATCACTTTCACTGGCTCGTTGAGCTGAAGAGGGGATCGCTCGGTGAGTTGATGCAACGGACTAAATCATTCAGTACCAAAGCCGTGAACCAGTCCACTGGCGGAAAAATCAATCTTTGGCAAAAGGGGTTTTATGACCAGGCTCTGCGCCAAGAAGATGACTTGGTGAAAATGGCACGGTATGTCGTGGCTAACCCATTGCGGGCTGGACTGGTGGAAAAGCTGTCTGACTATCCGTTGTGGGATGCCATTTGGGCTCAAGCCAAAATCGAGTCGCCTTCATCGCTAGCAGGCTAGCTCCCACAGGAGAGTTTGCGGATGCAGGAGAGTGGGAGCTAGCCTGCTAGCGATGAGGTCGCCGGAGACTTCAGTCCGGCTCGCAGCCCTTGAGCACCAACCGGGTGATGGTTTGTGCCGCCGCTTCATAGTCGGCTTCGTCGAGCTTTTCCTTGCCGGTCACGGCGGAGATCTGCCAGTCGAAGTCGGCGTAGGTCTGGGTCGCGGCCCAGATGCTGAACATCAGGTGGTTGGGGTCGATCGGGGCGATCTGGCCGCGGTCGATCCAGGTCTGGATGCAGTTGATGTTGTGCTTGGCCTGGCCATTGAGTTGCTCGACCAGGTCGGCGCTCAGGTGCGGGGCGCCGTGCATGATTTCGCTGGCGAACACCTTGGAGGCAAACGGCAGGTCGCGGGAGATGCGGATCTTCGAGCGGATGTAGCCGCTCAGCACTTCGCTCGGTACGCCGTCCGGGTTGAACGGGGTCGAGGCCTGCAGGATCGGCACGATGATACTTTCCAGTACCTCGCGGTAGAGGTTTTCCTTGGACTTGAAGTAGTAATAGACGTTGGGCTTGGGCAGTCCTGCCTTGGCGGCGATGTCGCTGGTTTTGGTCGCCGCGAAGCCCTTGTCGGCAAACTCTTCACTGGCGGCACGCAGGATCAGTTCTTTGTTGCGCTCGCGGATTGTGCTCATAAACCCGGTGGTTCCTTGCCTGTTCTGGCGGTTGCGCATGGTAGCACCGGCCTCGCGCGACGCTCAACAATGCCCCGTGTGGCCTGCAGTCGCGGTATGCTGCGCGGCATTATTCACATAAGGAAACATGATTCATGGCAGGAAGCAGTTTGCTGGTGCTGATCGACGACATCGCTACCGTTCTGGATGATGTGGCGTTGATGAGCAAAATGGCCGCCAAGAAGACCGCCGGGGTGCTCGGCGATGACCTGGCGCTCAATGCCCAGCAAGTCTCCGGCGTACGCGCCGAGCGGGAAATTCCCGTCGTGTGGGCGGTGGCCAAGGGCTCGTTCGTCAACAAGCTGATCCTGGTACCGTCGGCGCTGGCGATCAGTGCCTTTGTGCCGTGGCTGGTGACGCCGCTGTTGATGGTCGGTGGCGCGTATCTGTGCTTCGAAGGTTTCGAAAAGCTCGCGCACCCGCTGCTGCACGGCAAGGATGAAGATCAGGCCGAGCATGCGCAGTTGACCGCCGCGGTGGCCGATCCTGCGACCGATCTGGTGGCCTACGAGAAGGACAAGATCAAAGGCGCTATCCGCACCGACTTCATCCTTTCGGCGGAAATCATCGCCATCACCCTCGGCACCGTGGCCGAGGCTTCGCTGACCCAGCAAGTGATCGTGATGTCGGGCATCGCTATCGTGATGACCGTGGGCGTCTATGGCCTGGTGGCCGGGATCGTCAAGCTCGATGACCTCGGCCTGTGGCTGACGCAGAAGCCCGGCGCTGCGGCGAAACGCATTGGCAACGCGATCCTGCGGGCCGCGCCTTACATGATGAAAGGCTTGTCGGTGATCGGCACGGCGGCGATGTTCCTGGTCGGCGGCGGCATCCTCACTCACGGCGTACCGCAGGTGCATGACTGGATCGAGAGCGTGGCCGCTGCGGCGGGCAGCGTAGGGTTTGCAGTGCCTGTGTTGCTCAACGGCGTCGCGGGGGTCGTGGCGGGGGCAGTGGTGCTGGCTGTCGTATCGGTCGTCGGGAAGATCTGGAAAGCCCTGAAGGGCTGATGTCTGCTCAATGAAAAAGGCCATTCGATTTGCATCGAATGGCCTTTTTTTGTAACTGCCGGATTTACTCGGCGATCTGCAGTTTGCGCGATTCGGTATACACGTAGCGCACCTTCTCGTACTCGAACGGCGAGTTCATCTGGCCGTATCGGAAATGGGTCTGATAGCGCTTGTCGACTGCCCGCAGCGCCCAGATTTCCGGATGGTTTTCGCTGACTTTCGATACGTTCAGGTAGTTGATCGCCGATTCGGCGGTGTAGTCCACCGCGAGGCCCGCGGTGTCGCGGATGTTCGACGGGCCGAGAATCGGCAGCACGAAGTAGGCGCCGCCCGGTACACCGTAGAAGCCCAGGGTCTGGCCGAAGTCTTCGTTCTGGCGTGGCAGGCCCATGGCGGTGGCCGGATCCCACAGGCCGGCGATGCCGATGGTGGTGTTGAGCAGCAGGCGCGCGGTGGTTTCCATCGAGCGCTTGCCTTTGAACTGCAACAGGCTGTTGACCAGGTTCGGCACGTCGCCAAGGTTGTTGAAAAAGTTGCTCACACCGGAACGCACGAAGCCGGGCGTGACATAACGATAACCATCGACCACCGGCAGGAACACCCATTGGTCGAAGCGGTAGTTGAAGTGGTAGACCCGGCGGTTCCACGATTCCAGCGGGTCATACACATTCAGCGCGTTGAGCGTGGAGCGCTCGAACTCGCGCTGGTCCAGTCCCGGGTTGAACTTGAGTTTGGACAGCGGCTCCTTGAAGCCGTCACTGTCGACCACCACCGGTGCGTTGGCTTTGCTGTTGTCGGCCTGGGCCACGCCTGCACAGAGTAACGCTGCAAACAGCAGGAGATATTTAGCCACGGAAGAACTCCAGCATGGCGTCGCTGTTGACGCGGTAGTTAAGGTTGCCGCAATGGCCGCCCAGTGGGTAAACCGTCAGCCGATCGCCGAAGGTCTTGCGCAGGAAGCTGAGGTCGCCGGGGCCGAGGATCACGTCGTCGGCGTTGTGCATCACGGCGATTTTCGGGCTGTCGTGCAGGTAATCCTTGAGGGCGTACAGGCTGACCTGATCGATCAGTTGCAGCAGGCTGCCGCCGTCGGTGCGGGCGCGCCACATCGGGATCACCTGTTCAGTCAGGTAGCAGTCGAAGTCGCATTGCAGCGCACGCTTGAGGAACGGCGTGAGGCTGGTGCCTTCGGTGATCGGGAATTTCGGCGGGGTGATCAGACCGCGACGGTTGATCAGGTCAGAGGTAAAGGCGATGTCGGCGGCCGAGAAACGGAACGAGGTGCCGATCAGCATCGCCATCTGCTCGTTGCTCAGGTGCTGCTTGGACTGCTGGAAGTCATAGAGCAACGCATCGTTGAGGTCGATGTAGCCCTTTTGCTGGAAGTAGCGGGTCAACTTGGACAGCACCAGTTCATAGAACGTGGTGCTGTTGTTGATGCCCTTGACCTCGGTCTGCACCAGCTTGTCGAGGTTGGTGATCGAGGTGTAGAGGTTGACCGGCGGATTCAGCAGCAGGACTTTCTTGAAGTTGAAACTGCGGCGGGTTTCGTCCAGGTGAGCGACGAACGCAGCGTCCAGCGCACCGAGGCTGTAGCCGCTCAAGTAATAGTCGGTGACCGGCACCTTCGGATTTTGCGCGCGAACGGCCTGCATCACCCGGTACATGTCTTCGGCGTCTTCCTTGGTCACGCCGGGGGTGGCGAAGCGCGAGGCGGCGCTCATGAAGTCGAAACTGGTGGGGGAGGACAGCTGCACCACGTGGTAGCCGGCCTTGTAGTAGAGCTTTTTCAGGTATTCGTTGAGGCTGCTGTCATAACGCGCGCCGGTGCCGGCAATCAGGAAGATCAGCGGGGCCGCCTTGTCCTGGGTGGCGATGCGATAGGTGAGTTTTTTCACTGCCCAGAAATTGTCCGGCAGGATGAACTCGCGTTCCGGGCGCAGGGTGACGCTGCGGTCGGTCTGATTGATGTCGTCGTCCGACGGCAACTCCGGCCGCAGGTCCGGCGGCGTGGTGGCGATGGTCGCTTCGAACGGGTTGGTCAGGGGATAGCCATAGCTGGCGGCGTCGATATCCACCGCCAGCGCGGACGCACTCAGAATAAGGCCGCCAAACAGGGCGGCGAAGCGCAAGGATCGGAGCATGAGTGAATCCCTTAAAGGAAGGTGCCGAATGAGGTTCGCAGGCTATGACCACTGGGTTAGCGCCAAAGTGCCATGCCGAGGCACCAAACTGACGGAATTCGGGGTAATAGCAGTCGGACGATACACTTTGCGCGGATCGAATGACCAGTTAAGAGTTGTTAGTTCTTGCACAAGGCTGGCAGGCGATTAAGCTGGCCGCCGATTTCATCGATTGGAGTGCTCCATGTCCCGCCGCTTGCCTGTGATTCTGCTGCTCGTTCTGTTGCCGTTATGGCTGGCTGCCAGTTATGGCGCGCGTTATGGCTTTATGGAGGACGCGCAATGGGTGGGCATCTGCGTGGATGAGGCGAGCCGATGGGAATGCTCGGTGCGCTCGAACCTTGGGCTGTTGATCCACTTTCAGGTGCTGGGCTGGGCGGCCATTGCAGCTGCGGTGATCGGTTTTGTCGTGCCAGGACGGGCAGGGTGGTGGCTGGCGGTGCTGGCGCTGGTGTTCGGGTTGCCGGCGCTGGCGCTGTACAACACGACGCTGGCGGTGTTTGCGGTGGTGATTGCCGGGTTGCGGCTGGTTAGAGAGTCCCGCGGCGTCTGACAGTGAGCCATCGCCGGCAAGCCAGCTCCCGCACTTGATCCATGCAGACACAGAACCTGTGGCAGACGGGAATCCTGTGGGAGCTGGCTTGCCAGCGAAGAGGCGGGTTCAGTCTCTGAAGGTCAGCCCTTGCGAACCTGCAGGCAGCGCCACAACGCTGCCACCATCAACCCGCTGACCAGCGCCCAGCCCCACGCCTGCTGGTTCTGCAGACCTTCACGGAACAGCTGCGGGGCGATGCCCGCGCCAATGATGAAGGTCAG
This sequence comes from Pseudomonas fluorescens, assembly GCF_012974785.1. GTDB lineage: Bacteria > Pseudomonadota > Gammaproteobacteria > Pseudomonadales > Pseudomonadaceae > Aquipseudomonas > Aquipseudomonas fluorescens_BT. The sequence goes on from NZ_CP027561.1 coordinate 1,808,938, forward strand.
CAAGGCGATTTCCCGGCGCGGCACGCTCACCGGACGGCACAGATAAACCAGCGCCGGCAGGATGAACGCCATGCTCGCAAAGCTGCGATAGCGCGGATCGAACACCATCTCCAGCATCATCACCGCGCTGGCAAAACCGGCTGCCGCTACCAGCCAGCCGGCCCGGCGTTCGAACACGGCGAAGGCGCGCTCACGCCAGCCATTGCGGGCGCTCAAGGTGAGCGCGGCGTGGGCCAGAATCAGCAGGTTCAGTGTCGTCAGCAAACCGACCCACAGCCATTCGCTGGTGAACCGCGTGGTCACCCGTGCCAGATCGCCCCAGGCGCCAATCGAACAGGCGGCCAGTGCGCCGAGCAGAGGCAGGATCAGGGCGCTGCGGGTCGTGCGCACGCGACCGCCCAGCAGCAGCGTGCCAATGAAAATCAGCCCGCCGACGCCCAGCCACTGTTTCCAGTACGGCACGTTGGTCACCGGCCCGGCGAGTACCCCCTTGTCCTGACGGTCCGCATCGAACAATCCCCAGTAACCGCCGACCGCGCCTTCACTGCCGCGCTTCCACGGCTGGTCGAAGGCTTCGATCAGGTTATAACGCCAGCCCTGCTGTTCCGCGAGGGTGACAAAACCGCGAATGAACTTGGCTTCGTTGACCCGGCTCGGCAGCGCGGTTTCCCGCTGGCGGCCTTCGCTCGGCCAGCCGGTTTCGCCAATCATTACGTCCTTGGGGGCGAACTTGTTGCCGAACACCTGGCGCACATCGGCCACGTGTTGCAGGGCAGCGTCGATGTTCGATGGATCGTCTTCCCAGTACGGCAGCAAATGAATGGTCAGGAAGTCCACCGCCGGCGCGACTTCCGGGTGCTTGAGCCAGAACTCCCAGACATCGGCGTAGGTCACCGGTTGCTTGATATGGCTTTTGACCTTGTTGATCAACTTCGCCAGTTGCGCACCGGTAACTTCCTTGCGCAGCAAGGCTTCGTTGCCGACGATCACTGCACTGACCACGTCCGGGTTGGCGTTGGCCGAGGCGATCAGCAGATCGACTTCTTTCTCGGTGTCCACCGGGTTGCTGTTGACCCAGGCGCCGATCATCAGCTTCAAGCCATGCTTGCGTGCCAGCTCCGGCAGGGCTTCGAGGCCGGTCATGGAATAGGTGCGGATGCATTCGAAGCGGGTGGCGAGCAGGGCCAGGTCGGCGTCCATGCGCTCCGGGCGCAGTCTGAACGGCACGTCGAATGGCGACTGATCCTTGTCGAACGGGGTGTAGGAGGCGCATTGCAACTTGTGGGTCGGGGTGGCGACGTCCGGCAGGATCACCGGTTTGCCGAGGCCGTACCAGAAGCTGCACAGGGCAAACAGCCCCAGCAGGCAGGCGAACAGATAAGGAAGAAAGGGGAAAC